>CAZDOQ010000032.1:0-14678 GCA_964507035.1 uncultured Lachnospiraceae bacterium
TGCCCATCATGACGCCGGCGGTGAGCAGGCGGCCCAGGGCGGCGGTGACCACCGGACTGGTGTTGTGGCGCTGCCGGGCCTCCTCCGCCAGATCACGGGTGGCGGCGGCAAAGGCGCGGATCTTTCCCTGGGCGGCGGTGGCCCGAATCATATAGTCATTCATTTTCCATTCTCCTTTGCAATATAATAGATTCTTGTGGAACACTCGGAGGGTTCCCGGTCTGTGAAGGCTTCCAGGGCGGAGACAAATCTCAGGCCAGCCTCTCCCAGGGCCTTTTGGATCTGGTCCGGCTCCCAGGCTTTCTGGAGATGGGTCTCCTCCTCTTTCCGGTACCGGCCGTCCTCCGCCTGTAAAAAAAGGATCAGCCGGTGTTCGTTCTCCCGGGACTCTTCCTCCCAGATGTTTTCCCAGATTAGGGTGTTCCCGTTCTGGGTCGCCACAATAGGCGCCTGGCGCAGCGGACTCCGGTACTCGGCGGCGGTGTTGCAGTCAAAGATGAACACCCCGCCCGGGTCCAGGTAGTTGTTGACCAGCCGGAACATCTGCACCAGATCCTCATACCGGGTCAGATAGTTGAGGGAATCGCAGACGCAGAAAGCGGCGGCTACGGTGCCGTACAGCTCAAAGGAGCGCATGTCCTGACAGAGATAGAGGATATCATGGCCGGATTCCCATTTCTTTTCCATGGCTTCGGCCAGCATGTCCTCCGAGGCGTCCACTCCGATCATATCATATCCCCGGTCTGCCATCTCCTCGGTCATAGTCCCGGTGCCGCAGCCCAACTCCAGCAGCAGCCCATGGGAGATGCCGTTTCTTTTGAGCAGAGAGTCCAGATAGCCCGCCCACTGAGGGTAGGGGACATTGTTCATAAATTCATCGTAAACCTGCGCGAAGCCAGTGTAAGCGTCCAAAGCGTCTCTTCCTTTCCTCTGTCATACTTCCCTCTATTATATCGGATGCAAATCTGTTTGTGAACCGGCAAATTTTCCGGGGAAGAAGTTGAGTACGGGGCTTTCCGTGTTTTTTTCGGATTCTTTAAGGTTTTGTGAAGATTGATTCCTCGCATTGCCAGCGGGAGGGATTTCGTGGTACAATGGCCCACGTACAGGCGAGAAGCGTTTTTGAGGAGGTGCTTGTGGGATGAACGCCCGATATAAAGAAGAGGAAGATTTATTATGGGAGGCTGCGGAGGATGAACCAAAATCATCCGGCAGCAGATCCTTTGCAAAAGAAGATGATTGGTATTATGACCTGGAGGCTGAGGAGCGGACCCACCTGGGCAATGAGGTGTACCGGTATCTGGAGGACAGCGATTACCGGAAAGAAGCCCAGAGACGCCGGTCCGGCCAGTTCTATGGAACGGACCAGGAGAGAACCCAGCGGTACCGGGAACGGTACAGTTACGAGGAGGAGCCGGTGGAAAGCCGTCCCAAACGGCGGCATGAGGAGGACGGGGAGAGAAGCAACCGGTTCCGGAAACAGTACGAGCGGGACCGGGAAAGCCGAAGCCGTTCCCGGTCGGGTCAGGCCCGGAAACAGGTGAAAAAAGTGACCAAGACCAAAACCGTCCGGAGGGAAGAGCGCCGGACGGTTTCCCGGGTGCTGAAGGTGGTCACCTCCCTGCTCCGCTATGTGACGGTGGTGCTGCTGCTGGTCTCAGCGGCCCAGGTGGCGGCGGCTTTCTGGAGCAACAAAACGGCTCTGGGCCGGATCAGTTCCCTGGTGGAAGAGCAGAATATAGGGCTGGCCCTGTTTTTGGCCGTGGGTATTTTTCTGACGGTGTTCTGCCTGGTGGGGGCCATCTGGGCCCTGTCCCGGCGGAATCTGGGGGACATGGACCGGGTGCTGTATTTTGACACAGGCCGGGGGTTGACCATTCTGTTGCTGATGGGCGTTGTGAGCCTGCTTGCCAGCTGGCTGACCCCTATTCTGCCGGAAACCACGCCCAGCACCACCGGCGGCGCCATTCAGGCAGTCCGGGTGCTGGGCGGCTGCTCCGGCACGCTGATTCCGTTCTGCGTGGCCGGCGTCATCTGCTGCGTGGCCCGGAAGCTGATGCGGTATTGATGGCATGGGGAAGGGGACATGCCCCCTATGATACAGAATACAACGTGACAGGGAAAGAAGATCCGGCCAGCAGACCGGTTCTTCTTTTTTTGCCGTAAAATCAAGCCCCGCCCAGCATGCGCACACTGTGTTTACGGGTGTCCAGTGGAACACCTGTTACAGAAAATGTGACAGACCGGACGGCGAAACGCCGGATCATTTGGCGGAAAAACGCGGAAAATAAAGTTGGCATCGTTTTTGCTTCTTATTATTTCTGGAATTCCCAAAAAGATTTTTTATAGGAGGAGAGAGAAATGAGTGAAACAACCCGCAAGAAGAGGAAGTTTTTTGAAATCGCCAATAAAAACTTTATCATGCTCTTTATTGCCTACACCATCATCTGCGTGGCCCATTCCATGACCCAGGCCACTTCCAGCACAGGCTGGAGCAACATGGGGATGGACATGGCTGTCATCGGCGTCATCTCCGGAATCCAGAGCTGGGCGGCCTTTGTGATCCGGCCGTTTTCCGCCCCCATTGTGGATCGGGGCAACAAAAAGAAGATTTACCTGGCGGCGGTGGCGCTGTTTACGGTGGTGATCTTCATGTATGCCCAGAGCATGGTGGACACCGCCTGGGCTATTCCTACCAAAATCATTCACGGCATTGCCTGGACTTTTATCTCCACAGTGACGGCTGTGACCTTAAGCGAGTATGTCCCCCGGGAGGACTATGGCACGGCCCTGGGATTCTTCATGGTTTCCCAGATGATCGCCTCCGCCATCTCCCAGCCCATTGCCTTTGAACTGGCCAACCGGTTCAACTACCACATGATGTTCCTGATCTTTGGTGTGGTGGCGGCCGTGGGCTGCGCCCTGGTGCTGTTCACATCCCCCACCAAGACGCCGGAGCGCCATGGCTCCATGTTCAGCGACATCAAGCTGAACAACCTGTTCGCCAAAGAGGCGGTGATGCCCATGATCATCAACGTGGCATACCAGGGAAGCCGCAGCGGCATCACGGTGTTTATGGCTGCTTTTGCCCTGGATGAACTGGGGCTGGCCAATATCGGCCTCTTTTCCACCTTTGCTTCCTTCACCGGCTGGGTGGCCCGTCCGTTCTTGGGAACCCTGCTGGATAAGAAGGGGACCAAGGTAACCTTGATTCCCGCCGGTATCACCTTTGCTCTGGGTCTGCTGTGCCTGACCATGGCCCAAAACCTGGCCTGGTTCTGCGCCGCCGGTATTCTCATTGGCTTTGGCCAGAACGGCATCAGCCCGGTACTGATGGCCATTTCCATGCGGACGGTGCCGGAGGACCGGAAAGCGGCGGGCAACTCCACCAATTACCTGGGCATGGACATTGGAAGCGCCATCGCCACCTCTGTGGGCGGCTTGATCGTCTCCATCTTTGGCTACCGGGCAGGCTTTGCGGCCTTCATGGCGCCGGTGCTGTTGGCTACCCTGTTGGCGGCCTGGTATCTGGGACGCATTGAGGCTAGAGAGAAGCAGGCTGCGGCGGGCTGAGAAACACCGGAAGACAAACGGGGCGCATCCATGGTATGATTTCCAAGAAGCAAAAAAACCGGGGGCAGTGGGGCAGCCCCGCTCCCGGTCCTGATCAGATGCCAAGGAGGTCATATGGAAGAGAAGAATATCACCATCATTGCCTCGGACCTGTTGGGCGCAGAAAAGGCCCAGAAGGTGGTCCGGTCTATGCAGGCCAACTGCCGGGTGCTGTTTGCATCCCTGGAGGACTTGCCAAGGGTGGCCAAAAGCCAGGTGGAGCAGGGCGCCAGGGTGCTGATCGCCTTTGGCATGTTTGCTAAGATTGTCCGTCAGAGCGTGGACGTGCCGGTGATCATGGTGGACCTGAGGCCGGAGGACGTGCTGGACGGGATCCAGCAGGCGGCGGAACTGGGCAAGCGGGTAGCCATTGTGGGGTTCCGGAAGGTGCTGCGGGATGTGTTCCGGATCCGGAGGCTGCTTTCGGTGGAACTGGTGGATATCCCCACGGTGATGCCGGAGAAGATGCCGGATGTGCTGAAGATCCTGCGGCCGGACGATGTGCTGGTAGCCGGTTACTATCAGTTGCAGGTGGCCAAGCCCCTGGGAATCCGCACGGTGCTGGTGAAGCCCCGGGATGAGGAGATTGCCAAGGCCATCTCCATGGCCCGGTCCTACCTGGAGCAAAAGCAAGACGCGGCGGAGGAAAATGCCCCTCTGCTGGAGTCTTCTGTGTACGCCTCCCTGACCGTGGACTGCGCCGGAAACATTGTGATGATGAACCGCCTGGCTGCCGAGTATCTAGGGGTAAGCCAGCTGACGGCGGTCTCCTTCTCTATGGAGGAGGTCTGCCCCCAGTTTACCCGGATCACAGACGTGATCACCAAGCGGCAGGCGTATCTGAACCAGATTGCCCGGATTGAGGACAAGATTTTTCTGTACCACGCGGAGCCCATGTTCCGGGGGCAGGAGTTGGAGGGAGTGATGGTGATCTTCCAGGACGTGAACACGGTCCTGGGAGCGGAGGCCAGCATCCGCCGGAAGCTGACGGAGAAGGCCAACCGGGCCCAGTACACCCTGGACTCCATCCACGGCCACAGCCCCTGTATGACCCAGGTGCTGAAGCTGGCCCTCAAATACTCCAAGGCGGACGAGACGGTGCTGATCCTGGGGGAAACCGGCGTGGGCAAGGAACTGTTTGCCCAGGGGATTCACCGGGCCAGCGGCCGGAAGGACGGCCCCTTTGTGGCGGTGAACTGCGCCTCTCTCCCGGAAACCATTCTGGAGAGCGAACTGTTCGGCTATGTCAAGGGCGCTTTTACCGGAGCGGACCGGGACGGCAAGCGGGGGCTCTTTGAGAACGCCCACACTGGCACCATTTTTCTGGATGAGATTGGGGAGATCTCCCTGGCCCTCCAGGGAAAGCTGCTGCGGGTTCTCCAGGAGCACAGCATTCGCCGGGTGAGAGGAGAAAAGCCGATTCCGGTGGATATCCGGGTGATTGCCGCCACCAACCGGGACCTGGTGGCCATGGTCCGGGAGGGAACGTTCCGCAGCGACCTGTATTTCCGGCTCAATGTGCTGGAACTGCAGATCCCGCCTCTGCGGCAGCGGCGGCAGGACATTGTGCTGCTGGCGGAAGAATTTTTGGAGGAGGCGTCTCTGCGGGACAGCCGGGATTACCGTTTTTCCCCGGAGGCCAAGGCGGCCATGCTCCGGTACCGGTGGCCCGGCAATATCCGGGAACTCCAGAACCTGGTGCGCCGGGTGACGGTGATCAGCGATTCGGCGAAGATCGGGGAGGACCTGGTGGAAGCCTATATCCGGGAAAACATTGGTCTTTGCCCGACGGAGGAGCAGGAGAAAGGGCCTTTCTACACATTGGAGGAGGCCATGGCCCTGGCGGGAAATAACAAGAAGCGGGCGGCGGAGATCCTGGGCGTGAGCCGGACCACTCTATACCGCATGTTGGAACGGAAGGAGTCTTAATTTGCTTAATACCGTACTGTTTTTTGGATGTATCATCCTGGCACTGGTGATCGGTACCAAACTCAAGATCAACATTGGCCTTGTGGCTCTGGCCTTTGCCTTCCTCTTGGGCACCACAGCCGGCGGCCTCACCGCCAATGGGGTGGTGAACCTGTTCCCAGTGACCTTGTTCTTTAACTTTTTGATGGCTACGTTCCTGTTTGGCTTTGCCGGTTGCAACGGCACCCTGAAAAAGGTGGCGGAGCACCTGCTCTACGCCTGCCGGAATGTAGGCTGGATGCTGGAGCTTTTGTTCTTTCTGGTCACCACCCTGGTGGCCGGGCTGGGAGCCAGTGGGGCGGCGCCGTTCTTCATGTCCGCCATCTGCTTCAGTCTGGCGGCCCAGGCGGGGATTCACCCGCTGCTGGTGCCGGTGGCGGTCTGGACGGCCTCCATGGTGGGAGGCGGCGTCCCTTGGTCCTCCGGCTATGCCACCAACGTGGGACAGTTGGAAATCTACTACGACGTGACCACCGCCTCCGGCTATGTGACGGACTTTTTCCTCTACCGGGCGGTGTTTTATACCATCCTGTATGTGGTCATGTTCCTGGTCTTAAAAGGCTACCGGGTCAAAAAGACCACGTACCGGATGGAAAAGCCGGAGCCCTTTGATGAAAAGCAGCGGCTGACTTTGGGGATCATTCTGGGGATCATTGCCCTGATTATGGTTCCGGCAGCGCTGGAGCTGATCATTCCCAACCCGGTGACCGGATGGCTCACCACCAAGTGCAGCTTCCAGTTTTTGGCGGCCATCGGCATTTTGCTGAATATCCTCTGGAAGACGGCCCCCTATGACGAGGTGCTGCGCCACCGGATTCCCTGGGACACGCTGCTGATGCTGTCCCTCACCGGCGTGTACATGGCGCTGGCCAACGACATGGGGATTGTCACCTACATGTCGGATCTGCTCCAGAGCACCATTCCGGCCGTTCTGATTATTCCGGGGATTGTGCTGATCATGTGCGTGCTCAGCTTCTTTGTCTCCGGCGGCGTGATTGTCCCCATGATGCTGCCGTTGCTTTCGGTGCTCTCCGCTGCTTCCGGCGCCTCTGTCTCGGCCATCTACTGCGCCACCCAGATGGGGCTTACCGCCAGCAGCATCAGCCCCTTTTCTCAGGGCGGGGCGGCGGCCCTCACCGGCTGCGCAGACGAGGATATGCGGAAGCAGCTGCTGAAGCAGCAGACCATCCTCTCCGGGGTCTTTACTGGGGTAATGGTGGTGGTGGCGGCTCTGGGCGGCTTCTCCATGCTGGCGGGATAAAGGAAACTTTCATGCCCGCTGGCGCGGGCACTACAAACCATGAAAGCCCTCGGATTGCTCCGTGCTTGCGCACTCCCGCAACCGGGCTCAGAGTAAATACTCGAATAAGGAGTGACAGATTTTGAAGTATGTAGCGTATGAAGGCAGCAGGTTCCGCTCCGCCTCCCCGGATTCCCAGGGGGTGCCCAGCCGGGCCATCTTGACGTTTTTGCAGGAACTGGAGGCTCAGTCGGTGGATATCCAAAGCCTGTACATTTTCCGGAACGGATATCAGCTGGTGGGGGCCAACCGGAAACCCTACCAGGGAAACACGCCCCGGAGGATCTACTCGGCGGCCAAGGCCCTGACCGGCCTGGCGGTGCTCTTTGCCATAGACGAGGGGCTGGTGTCCCTGGACACCCACCTGACGGACCTGTTTCCCGACGACCTGCCGGAGATGGTCACCAGCCGGATGCGGGCCATGACCGTGTATCATCTGCTGACCATGACCACCGGTCATGACCGGGACACTTTCCGGCCAGTGCTAAACGGGGACAACAGCGTCCGGGCCTTTTTGGAGCAGCCCCTGGACTTTGACCCGGGCACCCATTTTTTGTACAACAACGGCGTCCCTCACATTTTGGGGCTGATCGTCCAGAAGGTCTCCGGCCTTAACTATGTGGAATACCTAAAGCCCCGGTTTTTGGAGCCCGCCGGCATTTTCTGCACGGTGGAGCGGACGGAGCGGGGGGAACTGGAAGGATCCCGGACCATGTGCACGGCGGAGGGCTTTGCCAAGCTGGCCCTGCTCTACCTCCAGGAGGGAAATTGGAATGGAAAGCAGCTTTTGAGCCGGGAACTGATGCGGGCGGCGGGGAGCCGCCAGGTTCCATCCTGCCGCTGCTCCTCCATTTCCTTTATGCACATAGACCAGCTGGCCGGGTACGGCTTTCAGGTCTGGCGCAACTCCAAGGAGGGCTTCCGGCTGGATGGCGGCCGAAGTCAGTTTGGCTTCCTGTTTCCGGAAAAGCAGTTGGCCATTGTATGCAACGCCATTGAGGAGGACAGCGGCCTGATCCCCTCCATTTTGTGGAACTCCCTGTACCCGGCCATTGAAGAGATGCCGGAGGGGGCGGAGCAGCTGGCCGGGGGGCTGGAGGGGGCGCCGGAGAAGGGGAGATGCCAGGCAGATTCCCCGAACCAGGAACAGGCTGCCCTCCAGGCTTACCTGGAGCGCTGGACCTGCGCCCCGGCCTGGCTGCCCCAGCCCTCCTACCTGGACAACTTTTATGCCCGGACCTACCGGCTGGAGGAAAATCCTTGGGGGCTGGAGACGGTGCGGGTCTCCCTGGAAGAAGGGGCGCCCCGGGTGGAACTGACGGCCGGCGGCGCCGCCTACTCCATCACCTGCGGCCTGGAAGGGGAGTGGGTGGAAAACCCGGCCTTCCCGCCTCTGCCCCGGGCCAATGAGCGGCTGAACCAGATCTTTGGGGTGGAACGGCCGGTGTACCGGGTCAGCGGCGGCTGGGCTTCGGATTTCTGCTTTGCTTTCCAGGTCCGGGCCACCGATTGGATGGACTATCATACCTTTTACTGCCGCTTTAACGGAGACAGTATGAGCCTGTGTGTGGAGGCCAACGTGGAGAAACTCTCCCACATCCGGAAGCGGATTCCCATGAAACCCTGGCCCTATCCGGATACGCCGGTGGCAGGAGTACGGGAAATGGAATAAAGAAAAAACGGAAGCGCCGGAACGCCAGGAGGGCGTATCCCGCATATTGAACAGAGTATACTAGGAGGAAACGAACATGCCAATGGTCCAGTTAAAAGACGTGGAATTATATTATGAAGAGTTTGGCTCTGGAGACCGTTACCTGATCCAGGCCCAGCAGTTTATCAACAGCCACTTAAGCTATGTGAAGACCCTGTGCGAGGAGGAGGGGTTCCACGGCTACATCATCCGCATCCGTGGCTACGCCCCGTCCACCCTGGTGGAGGAGGATCTGGAGGATTCCTGGTATGATGTGTGGGCCCAGGATGTGTGCGACTTTGCAGACGCCATGGGGATTGACAAGTTCTTCTACACCGGCCACTCCCACGGAGCCGGCATTGGCTGGCATCTGTGCCTCAACCATCCGGAACGGCTCCGGGGTTTTTTCGCCAGCGCCTGCGGTCCCCACAAGAAGGATGGAAAGCCCACCGGCGGCGCCAGAATGGAGACCATTCAGGCGGCAGCCAGCCGGGAAACCTGGATCCCCTATGCAGAGGTGAAAGGGGCGGACTGCGCCAAGTATTTTGTGAAGATGGAGAATGATCCGGAGATTGGCCAGGCGGCCAGGGCTGCGGTGGAGCAGACCCTGCAGTTTTGGCGGGAGATGCCGGCGGTGTCCGCGCTGATGAACCCCAGAAAGCCGCTTCCCAAGTGCCAGACCGAGGAGGAATTGGTGGAAAGGCTGCACCAGGTGAAGACGCCGCTTTTGATGCTGGGAGGCTCTGAGGATACCATCAGCGGCCCGGAGTTAATGGTTCGGACCCTGCGGGCCATTCCCAATTCCAAGCTGATCATCTATGAGGGGGCGGACCATGTGGACCTGCCCAACCGGTACCGGAAAGAGTATGCGAAGGATATTGTGGCATTCTGCCAGGAGAGAAACCTGCTGTAAGGAAAAGATTTCCAGGGAACGCTTTTTCGTGGATGGAGCGAAAAGGCGTTCTTTCTTTTTTCCCAGCCTTGCAATAAATTTTTTTCGTGATAAGATATTTAAAGAAAAGATATGGTAGTATAGAGGAAGAGGAAGGCACAGGATGCAGCAGCAAAAGGGAGATTTTTCCCAGGGAAGTATTCCCAGAACCATCATCCGCCTGGCAGTGCCGTTGATGATCGCCCAGATCATCAACGTACTGTACAGCCTGGTGGACCGGATTTACATAGGACATATGGAAGGGGTGGGGCAGCTGGCGCTGACCGGCGTAGGGGTGGCGTTTCCGGTGATTACCATCATCACGGCCTTCACCAATATGTGCGGTATGGGCGGCTCCCCGCTCTTTGCCATGGCCCGGGGGAAGGGAAACGACCGGCGGGCCAGCGCTGTTTTGGGCAACGCCTGCGCCTTGCTCCTGATCCTGGCGGTGGTTTTGATGGCGCTGGGCTTTGCCTTCCGCCGGCCGCTGCTCTACCTGTTTGGCGCCAGCGACGAGACCATCTCCTATGCGGAGGATTATTTGATCATCTATCTCATAGGCACGCCTTTTTCCATGCTGGCCACTGGGTTGAACCCGTTTATCAACGCCCAGGGCTTTGCGGTCCGGGGCATGCTGACAGTGCTGTTGGGCGCGGTGATCAATATTGTGCTGGACCCCATTTTGATCTTTGGGGCGGGGATGGGGGTTCAGGGAGCGGCCTTAGCCACCATCTTTTCCCAGTTTGTGTCGGCAGTCTGGGTGCTCCACTTCCTTACCGGGAAGAAGGCGACCATCCGCCTGGAGCTGCGGCAGATGCGCTTGTCCTTTCGGATTGTGGGACCGTTGCTGGGTCTGGGCGTTTCTCCCTTTGTCATGTCCATGACCAACAGCGTGGTCCAGGCCCTGTACAATTCCTCTCTACAGTTTTACGGGGGAGACGTATATGTGGCGGCCATGACGGTGATCACCTCCATCCGGGAGGTCATCTTGATGGCCCTCCACGGGGTGACCAACGGAGCGCAGCCGGTGATCGGCTACAATTACGGGGCCAAGCTGTACCACCGGACCCGGGAGGGAATCCGGTTCATGGGATGGTTCTGCGTGCTGTATACCCTGGTGGTGTGGCTGATTCTACTGCTCTTCCCGGGGCCGGTGATCCATCTGTTCAACAATGAGCCGGAGCTGCTGGAGGTGGGAGAGTTCGGCGTGCGGCTGTTTTTCTCCATGCAGCTGTTTATGGCCCTCCAGAGTATAGGCCAGAACACCTTCCTGGCCCTGGGCATGTCCCGGTACGCCACCTTCTTCTCCCTGTTCCGGAAGGTGATTCTGGTGGCGCCTATGATTCTGATTCTGCCCCGGCTCTTTGACCTGGGAACCACCGGCGTTCTGCTGGCGGAGCCTATCTCAGACGTGATCGGCGGCAGCGCCTGCTTTACCACCATGATGTTCGCCGTGTGGCGGCGGCTGAAGCGGGAGGAACGGCAGGAGGAGAAGGGGATGGAAAGGAGGAATGGTTGATGGCGCAGGATGGAACAATCCAAAATGCCAGGGAATTGGAGTTTGCTGTGTTTTGCATTGAAAATGTGGCCGCCAGGCTGGGCGTAAATGGGGAACAGGTCTACCGGGCGTTGACTGAAAAAAGCGATATCCTTCACGGCTATATTGTGCCGGAATATGAGGTTCTGCACACCCAGAGCCGGGAATATATTGTGGACGATCTCCTTGCGGTGATGCAGGAAAGGGGCGTGGAGGTATGAAGCTCTATCACGGTTCCTATTTGGAAATTGAAAAGCCAGATCTGAACCATTCCCGCCCTTATGTGGATTTTGGGCCTGGTTTTTATGTGACACTTTTATATGAGCAGGCAGCGAGGTGGTGCGGCAAATTCAAAAGGCGCGGACAAAACGGAATTATATCCCAATATGAGTTTGATGAAAGCCAGGAAAAAGGATTGAAGGTACTGAAATTTCATTCCTATTCCGAGGCTTGGTTGGATTTTATTTTGAGTTGCCGTAGCGGGAAAGACACGACAGACTATGATCTTGTGACTGGCGGTGTTGCCAATGATAGGGTATTTAATACCGTGGAATTATTTTTTGACGGGCTGATTGACAAGACGGAGGCAATCAAACGTCTGCGCTATGAAAAGCCAAATTTGCAAATCTGTTTCCGTACAGAGAGGGCATTGGAATTTTTGCGCTTTGAAAGGAGTGAAAGGGTATGAACGCAAACCCGATTTTACTTCAGAAAAAATACAGCCGCGTCATGGAGTGCTTTGCCAGACAACAAGGCATTTCCTTGGATGCGGCGCTGGACTTTTTTTACCGTTCTCAGCTTTACCAGCTGATCCGGGAAGGTGTTTCCGATCTGCACTGTATGAGCGACGCGTATCTGGCGGAGGAACTGGAGCAGGAATATCGAAGGAAACAATAGGGAGAATTTTGACTGCGCAGGATCACCTTCTTTGCTCAGAAGTACAGGAATTGCCGGGAAAACATAGGCCAAGATTGGTATGGCGTTTCAATGACTCCGTTCCGGATTGAACGAACTTCCAGGATTCTTTATATCCAACCAATACAGCAAAATCAGAGTGGTAGATAAAATCCTGAAAGGCATGGATATCATTTCGGTAGCGCAAAGCGAAAGCATAGGCATCATTTTCTTTTTCCACGGCGGTGCTGTTGAGTTTATTGTACAGCACATGATCCAGATTACAAGACATATAAAACACCCGATAGGGTATGTTCCACAATTGTGAGCAGGTATATAACTTATCCAGGTTTTGGCGTTTTTGTCTGTTGCGCGCCACTAGGTTTTCCACAGAGCAGGTGGAGATGCCGGTAGGAGAATAAATGGGACTAACCGCAGAAGCATCCTCTGTAATGCAAGCATCCGGAATTTTTCTGGTTTTACACCGCGATCCGTGGTTATATCGCGGTGCATAATATGAACAAACGCAGCATTGCGGTCATAAATTCGCTGAAGCAACACGCCCAGCGCTTCTTCATCCGACGGGCCTTCCACAATCGTAAACACAATTTTCTTACGAGCCCACAGAATCACCTGCCTCTCTGAACGCAAGAGCAATGTCATAATTGTTGGTTGGTTCGTAAACAGGTTCACTCTGTTCGCCAAGCATAATATCCCGATAATAGAAATCTCGGAGATTGTGATTGCTCTTTACATTCGCCAGCCGGATATAACGGTTTTCCGGATTGGTCGTTGTAAAAACAATAAAGCCTCGATCCAAAGTCTCCAACGGGCGCAGGTTGTGGGAGGTGAAAATCAACTGTCCCTTCCCCTTTTCCGCAATAATACGCAAGAGTTCTCCCAGGAGATATTCAAATACGCCGGAGTCCAACTCGTCGATGGCTACGGTCATAGAAGGCCGGTTGTACACTCCAATCAAAAGATTCAGAACGGAAATGATTTTTTTGATCCCCTCGGATTCATACTGCAGAGGGATGGGTTTGCCGTTTTTGGCCGACGTTAATTGAATGCTGCACGTCTTTAACCCGTTTTCTTGCAGCTGCGTTCCCAGTTCTTCCAGGCCAATGGTTAAGCCCGGAACCAATTCCTGCAAAACCAGATTCATGGAGGAAATGACTTTGCGGACCACTTCCATGGCTGTTTCCGGAATGAAGGAGACGCCGTTTAACTGGATCATCAGGCTGCCCACAGAAATATGGCCGTTTTCCTCATAGGAGAAAGCAAGGGGCAGGGCGTTGATGGAAATCAATCCGCTGTTGGTTGTATCAATAATGAACAGATCCAGATTTCCATATTCGATCATGGCATTGTACAGAGCAAGATAGGATTTTTCCTTGCATTGGCTGCGGATCATGGTAATCAGTTCCCGTGAAAAGAGAAAGGAGCGGCCCGTTGTTGCGGCGAGTTTTTTGGCAACCAAGAGATCTGTCTTGACAGATTCCCCCCCCTCTACCCAGAGTTTCAACTTGGAAGCTGGTAAAAATACGCCTTCTGTCCGCGTGTCCATCAAAGGCGATAACCGGATTTTTTGTCCGCCGCTTTGAAAGGAGGCAGAAAGCATCTCATCAAAGACGGTGGCTTTGTACTTCGGCGCTTATGCCATGTTGGCAGTGCTTTCATCCACATCTTTGCGGATGCTGCATGCGTATGTGACGGAGCATTCAGTGGGAACTTCCGCGTGGCATACAACTTTAAAGCAAAAGCGAAAGGATGCCTCCAAAGCATCCACATGGATACAGTCTGCAAATTTGGAAGGCACTGGCTGCCCCATCAGCAAATGTTTCAGAAGGGAAAGCGCGTCAATCAGAGCTGTCTTGCCAGAGCCGTTTTGTCCATACAGACCCAAAATGCTGGCGGAATAGGGTTTGCGCGTATTGGTAAAGGAAAGAGTACCAGATTTTACGTTTTTGAAATTTGTGATTTCAATACTTTCAAGGCGTACCACGTTATTTTTCATCAAGCGATTCTCCCGGTTTCGGCGCAACCGACCGTTGCATCTTGTATAGAAAAAAATCTTTTTCCTGCATAAATCAATTTCGACAGATGAAAATGGCTGATCCAACTCGGACAACCTGAGTCTAAAGCTGAATCAAAAAAGGCAGCCGCACCTAACCGGCGGCCGCCCCCAGCAGCATCTTACTCCCAACCGCAGCCGCTGCAGTCATCCCCGCAGTTGCAGCCGTCCCCACAGTTGCCGCTGGCGCAGCCGGGATTCTTCCGGAGGGCCAGCTGGTTGGCCAGGTATTCCCGGACCATCTGATCCGCTTTCCCCAGAATTCCCCACTGGAACATAACGCCTTTCTCGTCCAGCATGGCAATGGTCTTGCCGGCGATGGCGGCGCACAGGAGCAGGTTGACGCCTGCCGCCTTCAGAAAATCCGTCAGAGCCTCGGTCCCGGTGCCGCCGGCGGCCATCACCAACTCCCAGGTCACCTGGTTGTTCTCCACATCATACAATTTGAACGTGGTGGTCTCCTCAAAGCTGGGCGTCACCAGTTCATTTTGTACCGGAACTGCAATACGCATGGAAAATCCTCCTTATCATTCTCAAATGGTGGGCGCTTTTGGCGCCGCCTCCAGTATAGAGCATTTTGGTGGTTCTAGCAAGCCTAGCAAGGCGAAAAGACTCGAGAAGACGGAAACCGCAAAAGCTTCTGGATGTTTAGAGACAGATGTGCTACAATGG
>CAZDOQ010000033.1:0-14561 GCA_964507035.1 uncultured Lachnospiraceae bacterium
AGTCCCGTAGGAGTACCCGGAGACATAGGGATTTTCCTCCTCATCCCCCCGACGGCCCTTGCCGTTCGCTTTTTCTTTAAAAATTCCGGCACGTTCCTGTTTCCAGAAATCCTTACATTTATTATAGAGGAAATCCGGCCGTTTTTCAACCGGCAACTGTCCCGGGCGTGGCCCTCTTTCCAGAACCAGCCCCTACACCTGGAACAGACTTCCTCCAATAAACTCTTTGAGCAGAGAGTTGCCGGGGATGGCGGTGCTGTCCACAGCCAGGAAATAGTCGAAGAACTTTAACAGCCGCTTGGCCTCCTGGAATTCCGGCGCATCGGCGGGAATCCCGAACAGCAACGGCTCCGCATGGGTCTTCAGCACAGAGAACTCATAGCACAGGGCGGAGTTAAACATCACATCCGCCGTCTCCTGGTAGGGGAAGATGTTCTCTTCCTCTCCCCGCCGCACCGAAGGCCACCGGGCAATGGTCTCCCGGGCTGTGTTGCCCCGGGTCCGGGCGTCCCGGACCATCCGGCGGATCAGACGGCCGTCTGTGGTGGGGATCCGGTTGTGCTCGTCTATATTCAGCTGGGTCAGGGCGCTGATATAGATCTTAAATTTGCTCTCCTGGGGCAGGGAGTAGGACAGGGCGTCGTTGAGGCCATGGATGCCCTCAATGACCAGAATATCCTGGCGGCCCAGCTGCAGGTAATTGCCCCGGTACTCCCGCCGCCCCTGCTTGAAATTGAAGGTGGGCATGGAGACTTTTCGCCCGTCCAGGAGCGCCGTCATATCCCGGTTGAACTGCTCAATATCCACGCACTCCAGGGCCTCGAAATTGTAATCCCCATTCTCATCCCGGGGGGTGTGCTCCCGGTTCACAAAGTAATCGTCCAGGCCGATGGGGTGAGGCACCAGCCCCTGGGCCATGAGCTGAATGGAGAGCCGGTGGGAAAAGCTGGTCTTTCCGGAAGAGGAGGGACCGGCGATCATCACAAATTTGATGTGGGGCCGGGCCACAATCCGGGCGGCGATGTCGGCAATCTCCCCCTCCTGCCGTGCTTCCTCGATGAGGATCAGATCCTGGATCTGACCGTTTGCGATCTTGTCGTTGATGGAGCCCACGGTGTTCACCTGGAGCCGCTCGCACCACCGGGAAGATTTCTGCATGGTGTCAAAGAGTTTCTCATTGGCCTCAAACGCCGGAACCACCCGGGGAGCCTGGGCCTCCGGGAACAGCAGCACAAAGCCCTCCCGGTACAGCTGCAGCCGAAAATATTTCAGATAGCCGGTGGAGGGGACCATGTAGCCGTAATGATAGTCGGCAAATCCTTCAATGCGATAGATATTCACGTGGGAAGACCGGCGGTACCGGAACAGCCGCTCCTTGTCGTACATTTTGACCCGCCGGAAAAAGACCGCCGCGTCGTCCACGTGCATGTCCGTCTTCTCTATGGGAAGGTCCGCCTCCGCCAGCTGGCGCATCCGGGTCTCCACCTGGTCCAAAAATTCCTGGTCCACGGAGAAAGCGCCGGTGACCTCTATGTACAGCCCATGGGTGACGGAGAACTTGACGTTCACTTTCTCCATGTCCTCCAGGGGCTTTAAATCATAGATGGCCTTGTTCATCAGCAGGATCAGGCTTCTCTCATAGGACTGGGCCCCGGCCTTCTCCCCTGTGGTCACAAATTCCAGGGTACAGGGAAACCGCACGGTCTTGTGCAGTTCCTGGAGTTTGCCGTTCACCGTGACCAGCACAATATCGTTCTCATACTCCGGCTGAAACCGCTCTGCCAGCTGCTGGAAGCTGGTGCCCTGGGGAATGTCATAAAGCGTTCCGCGAATCTGTACTTCCATGTTGCCTCCTCTGTCTTCTATTGTTTCCGCCAGTCTTTCCGGGGCCACCGTTCTTTCCGGGGCGCTCACACCACCTGGCTGGGGATCCGGAACGGAGCCCGGAAGACCACCACCGGCAAAGGCCTAAGCCAGTCCGCCATAAAGTCCATAAAAATCCACTCAATCCCGTAATGACCGGCGTCCACCACCGTCAGGCCCTCCGCCATGGCGTCTAACCCCGGATGGTGTCCCATGTCCCCGGTGATATAAGCCTGGACCCCCAGACTCTGGGCCAGAGAAAGCACCCCCTTGCCGCTGCCGGGCAGGATCCCCACCCGGAAAAGGCTCCGGTTCGCCGTTCCCCCGTCATACAGGGTCACCGACGGCAGGCAAAATGCCTCCTTCACTTTCTGGCAGAGTTCCTTTGGGGAAACCGGCTCCGGCAGTTCTCCCACCTTGCCGATTCCCCCGTCCGCCACCGGTTCCAGGTAGACGCTGTTCATCAGTCCCAGCCGGTCTGCCGCCAGATCTGCCATACAGCCGGGGGCCGCGTCAAAGTTGGTGTGCATGGCCACGCAGGCAATCCGCTCCTCCGCCAGCAGAAGGGCCAGGCGCCCGGGAACGCTGTCCTCCGTTACCTGACGCAGCGGGGAAAACAATAGGGGATGGTGGGTGAGCACGCAGTTGCAGCCCGAATGTTTGGCATCCCAGATCACCTCTTCCGTCAGATCCAAGGCCACATAGACCCCATACACCTCCATCTCCCGCCGGCCCACCTGCAGCCCTGGATTGTCCCAGTCGCAGGCATAGGACAGGGGGCACAGCTCCTCCAGTTTTGTCAACAACTCCTGTACCGTCATCATGGCGTTTTTCCTCCTTGTGGTTCCTATTTGGACAAAAGCGTTTCTTCCGGCTCTGCCGCCTCCGGCGGCCAGTCCGCCAGAAGCTCCTCCAGTTCCCGCAGCCGCTCCTCCATCTGTTCCCGGCGGGAGGAAGGCTTTTCCTCCCGGGCCAGGCTCCGCAGAATCTGGCGGCAGTTTTCCCGTTTTTTCTCCAAAAAGACCCGGAGCACCGGAGGCTGTTTCCGGAGCAGATGCCGGCCGTAGCCAAATTCTGCCGGGGACCAGGGTTCCGGGTCATGGCCCGGAACCGCCCGCATCACCGTATAGTATTTTCCGTCTTCCTGGAGCATCCGCTCCTCTGTCACTGTATAGTCCGCCTCATAGAGGAATTGCCGAAAGGCCCTCAGGTCCGACTGGGGGGAGAGGATCAGTTCCCGGGCGGCCCGGGCCACCGGCTCTCCCCGAACCAGAATCTGCCGCATCAGCGGACCGCCCATGCCGGCCAGGACCAGGGTGTCCGCCTCCCCCGGGGCCAGAGACGCCAGCCCGTCTCCCAGGCGGGTCTCAATTTTTTCTTCCAGTCCGTGTTCCCGGATATGTACCTGGGCCCGCTCCAGCGGCCCAGGCCGCACATCTGCGGCAATGGCTCCGGGGCAGACCCCTGCCTCCACCAGCCAGATGGGCAGATAGCCGTGGTCCGTGCCCACATCCGCCACCCGGTTCCCCGGGGTCACCAACGCCGCCACACATTGCAATCGCTTGGATAGTTCCATACCACACTCCAAAAAGGCCCGGAGTTTCCGGCTCCGGCTGGGATGGCGCAGCTTGCCCACTGATTCCCGGCTTTGCCTTAATCAAGAAAAATATGCAGTGCTTCCAGTCTGGCCTTCTCCAGGATCAGCGCCTGCAGGCGGCGCGGGTCGGTCTCCTCCCGGACCTGGCGGTCCAGCCGGGCCCGTTTTAACCGGCGCACGGTCTCTGTCAATATTTTCTCCCGCTCCTCCTTCGTGGTTTCCTCGGACAAAGCGGTATTGAACACAGCCGCCACCTGATTTCTCTTCTCTTCATCCTCCAGGAACTGGCTGAGAAGGGCTGCCGGCTGAACCGGCTCCCCCCTCTCCAGGGCTCCCAAAATGGCTTCCGCCACCAGCCGGTACACCGGCCCGGCAAAGTCCTCCGGGGTGAGCATCTTCCGGAGTGCGCCGCAGGCGGCCGGCTCCGTGGCCAGGAAGTTCAGCAGAAGCCGCTGATCCTCCTGGAATCCTTCATCCTTCTCTCTCTTTTTCCGGGGCCGGCCTTCCGCCTCCCGGGCCTCCGGCTCCGCTGCCATCCGGCGGCCGCCGTAGCGGTTTACCATCTCCCGCAGCGCCTCCAGGGGGATCTGGTGCCGGGCAGATACAGCCTCCAGGTAATTGTTCCGCTCCAGTTCATCGGTAAATTCCGCCAGCCTCCCGGCCATCGCCCGGTGAAAGGCCGTCTTTCCCTCCGGGTCGCTCAGATCATACTGCCCCCGGAGAGCATCCGTCTCAAAGAGGAAAGCGTTCACCGCCTGGCCGATCCGCTCCTCATAGGCCTCCGCCCCCAGATGGGCGATAAACTCATCCGGGTCTTTGTAAGGCTTCATGTTCAGCACTTTCACCGAAAGCCCTGCCTCCTTTAAAATGGGGATGGCCCGCAGCGCCGCTTTCTGACCTGCGCCGTCGCTGTCGTAGGTGATGATCACCTCGGAAACATACCGCTTGATCAGCATGGCGTGGCCCGGGGTGAAGGCGGTGCCCAGGGATGCCACGGCGCAGTCGAATCCTGCCTGGTGCAGAGCAATCACATCCATATAGCCCTCGCACAGCAGCAGGTAAGGCCGCCGGGACCGGCGGGCCAGGTTCAGGCCGTACAGGTTTCGGCTTTTGTCAAACAGGCGGGTCTCCGGGGAATTCAGGTATTTGGGCTCCCCCTCCCCCATGACCCGGCCGCCAAAGCCGATGACCCGGTTGTTGATGTCCATGATGGGAAACATCACCCGGTTCCAGAACCGGTCCCGGGCGCCCCGCTCGTCGATCTTCACCAGGCCGCTCTCCTGGAGCGGCCCGTCTTCCCAGCCTTTTCTCTTCAGATACCGGTACAGGGCTTGGTTGGCCATGGGGGAAAAGCCCAGGCCAAACCGCTTCATGGTCTCCGGGGAAAGTCCCCGGCCTGTCAGGTACTGGCAGCCCTGCTCTCCCCCTTTGTTCCGCAGCTGGTAATAGTAGTACCGGGCCGCTTCCTTGTTCACCGCCAGCAGCCGGCTCCGCAGGTCCGCCTGCTTCTTTTGTTCCGCTGTCTCCTCCCCCTGGGGCAGGGTGATGCCGGCCCGGTCCGCCAGCACCTTCAAAGCCTCCGGAAACGTGTAGTTTTCGTATTCCATTACAAAGGTGATCACGTTTCCCCCCGCGCCGCAGCCAAAACAATAGTACATCTGCTTGGAAGGGGAAACGGAAAAGGAGGCAGTTTTTTCTCCGTGAAACGGGCAGAGTCCAAAATAGTTGCTGCCCCGCTTCAACAGCTTCACATACTGGGAGATCACCGCCGCAATATCGTTTCGGGACCGTACCTCCTCCACAATCTCCTCCGGATAATACAAGAAGGGAACCTCCTCTCTCTAGTATTTCCACGCCACCGGCACAAACAACCTCTGATATGTATCAATGGCGTAGCCGTCAGTCATGCCCGCCACGTAGTCGCACACCACCCGGGACACCGGGTCCCGGCGGATCCAGATCATATTGAAATATTCCTCCGGCAGTTCTTCCGTGTGCTCCATGTAATACTCATAGAGCCGGCGCAGCAGTTCCTGGGCCTTCCGGTCCTCCTGCTTGGCCGCGCTGTTGGTGTAGATATGCTCAAACATAAAACCCCGGAGCCCCTGCATGGCCGCTTCAATCTCCCCGTCCATCCGGATATCCGGCTGGTCCAAACTGGAGTCTATAACGTTGCGGATCAGGGTGTTTAACCGCTCCCGCACCGAGTGGCCCAGCACTTGAGTAAATTCCTCCGGCAGCAGTTCCTCCTGGAGCAGACCCGCCCGGATAGCGTCGTCAATGTCGTGGTTGATGTAGGCGATCTTGTCGGACAGCCGCACAATCTGCCCCTCCATGGTGGCCGGGTGGCCGCTGGTCCGGTGATTCCGGATGCCGTCCCGGACTTCCCAGGTCAGATTCAGCCCCCGGCCATCCTTTTCCAGGCATTCCACCACCCGGACGCTCTGCTCATAGTGGGCAAAGCCTCCTTCGCAGATCTGGTTTAAGATCCGCTCCCCCGCATGGCCGAAGGGGGTATGGCCCAGGTCGTGGCCCAGGGCAATGGCCTCTGTCAGATCTTCGTTGAGCCGCAGAGCCTTGGCAATGGTTCTGGCGATCTGGGAAACCTCCAGGGTGTGGGTGAGCCGGGTCCGATAGTGATCCCCCGCCGGGTCCAAAAACACTTGGGTCTTATGCTTCATCCGGCGGAACGCCTTGCAGTGGATGAGCCGGTCCCGGTCCCGCTGATAGTCTGTGCGGATCTCGCAGGGCACTTCCGGCTTGTCCCGTCCCCGGCTGTTCTGGCTCAGGGACGCAAAAGGGCTTAAGATTCCCGCTTCCAGCTGTTCCGTCTGTTCCCGAATGGTCATAGCGCATCCTCCGAACTCTTTCGTGTAAAAGCCCCGGGCGATGGCTTGCACCGGCAGTCCTTCCGTTCCCCGGGCTTTTCTCATATATTCTAGCATACTTTGGTGGCGGGAACAAGAAATTTGCCGCTTCAATGGCTGGGGGAAACCAAAAAGTTTTCGGGGAATTTCGACGTTTTTCCCATTTGCTTGACGCCTCATACCGTTCTGTCCTATTGGCAGAACATTCGGAAGATGTTTTACTATGGCTATCCAATTGGTTTTGGCCCATCTGGACTGGCTGTTTGAGGAAAAACGTCTGGAGCAGGTGGGGGATGCCGGCGCTGCCCTGATCAACACCGCCACCGCCTACCGGGCCGCCGGAGACCTGGTCCGGGCCGTGGCCCAGGGGCGGAACACGCTGGCGGAAAAGTATGCCTAGATGATGGAGCGGACCAGCCTCCGAGAGTTTGCCGCCCTCCGCTCCCGGCTGCCGGAGTTTTCTGAGGAAGCGCTCTAGGAAATCCGGGAGATTGTGCCCATTCAGATGGACTGGATGGCCCAGTACCGTCAAAAAACCCGGTCCTCGCCTTCGGGAACCGGGCGCTCTCCTCCTCTCAGGACACGGAGGAAGACACATCCTTTGAAAGCTATCTCCAGGGGGACTCAAAACCTACTCCCTCCCCACCTTAAAACGGTATCACCGGTTTCTCAACCAAGCTGCGGCGGAAAGGAAAAACCTGACCCTGCTGATCATGTCCGCCACGGTCCGGGCCTACCCCTGGAGGAAACGGAGCGCCGGCTTTCCCTGCGCTGATGGCCCCAAGGGGGCAGCCGCCTTCCCCGGATGGGGTAAAAGCGACCGCCCCTTTGGTTTGGAGGAAACACACTTCGGCCCCTCTCCTCCTACTCTTCCGTTGTATGACGCTCCAGCCAGTCCCGGATATCCTCATACACCTCGTC
The DNA here is from genome assembly GCA_964507035.1 of uncultured Lachnospiraceae bacterium. Taxonomy (GTDB): domain Bacteria; phylum Bacillota; class Clostridia; order Lachnospirales; family Lachnospiraceae; genus Pseudolachnospira. The sequence continues at coordinate 7,249 of CAZDOQ010000033.1, forward strand.
CCGGTCCAGCTCGTTTAGGACCTCATGGCGGTCGTCTTTGTAGAAACGCACATCCACATCCTCCAAGCCTAGTTCCACGTATTCGTTGTAGACCCGGAGCACATTTTTGGTGAATCCGCCCAGGGCGTCGTCCATGCCGGAAACCAGCAGCACCGGCAGATTTCGAGGGATCCGGTCAAAGTTTTTCTTTTTGGCCAGATCCTCTAGGACGCTGAAGAAATCATGGTAGGCGGACACGGTAAACCGAAACTGGCAAAGGCGTTCCGCCTTGTAGGCTTTCACATTCTCCTCATTCCTGCTGAGCCAGGAACCGGGGCGCTTCCGGCCGCCAAACTTTCCCACATAGCCGCCCAGAGCCAGGTCATCCACCAACCGGCTCCGGTAATGGCCGCCCCGGGTCATCATCAGAACCTTGGTCAGGATCCGGCCAAAGCGCACCGCCCCCAGTGGCTCCCAGCCGGTCCCCATGATGATGGCCCCGTCAATCCGATCCCCGTAGATGGTCAAATACCGGCGCAGGAGGAAGGAACCCATGCTGTGGCCCAGCACAAACACTGGAAGAATGGGATACTTGCCCTTGGCCATCCGGGTCACATGGTACATGTCCTTGAGCAAGGCCACCTTGCCCATCTTCTCGCTGAAAAAGCCATAATCCTCCGGGCACGATACGGATTCCCCATGGCCTAGATGATCGTGGCCAATCACCGCAAAACCCTGCCCGTTCAGATACCGGGCAAACTCGTCATACCGGCCAATGTGCTCCACCATCCCGTGGACCAGCTGGACCACCGCCTGCACATGACCGTCCGGAATCCACCAAAATCCATGGACCTTTCGCTTGCCGTCCGCCGAAGGAATCCAAAACTCTTCTTTCATATCGCCACACCTCCTGAAAAAATCCTTTCCTCTCACCCGGGCCAGGCTGCCGTCTTGCAGCTGCCGGTTTTTCCTCTCCTTTCATACCGGGACAGAATGGCAGATGGTCTGGTATGCCTCGTTCACCTCCTGGAAAGCGGGAATCAACTCCTCCGTCAGGTACACGCCGCCGTAGGGGTCAAACCACCGCCTTTGTCCGGATAATTTCTTAAAATACGTTCTGTAGTCCATAAAACAGAAATCTCCCCAATCATGGTATTGCGCGATTCCGTATCGGAACCCATTATACCATAGCCGGGGAGATTAAAAAAGCCTTCCTTCTCCTTTTCTTTCCCCAAGAGACAAGAGACAAGGGAAAGAAAAATTGAGAAAAAAGGCTGAAAAGTCGGCCTTGGTCATCAGGGCCACCCCCATGCTGTCAATGAGGATGGCAAAGAGCGATGAGGGCTCGATCCGTTGCGGGACGACGGCCTCTTCTACGCCCGCAAGCTGCAGGAGGCCGGCATTCCGGCGGATTTCCGGTTCTCAGCCCATGGGGGTGATCCGCAGGTAGTCCTCCAAGGCGCCGTCGCTTAGGCAGCACTCAATGATCTCCCGTCCCAGGGGATCCAGCCGGTCCGTCAGGTATTGGGACAACTCTGCCTTAAAGAAATCTGTGAGGATCTTGGCGCCGGCGTCATAGCCGTCGGTCCCCAGCTTGGACTGGGTCTCCGGGCACAGGAAGGTCTGGCGGATCATCTGGCCTTCCAGTTTCATCTCCCGCATGGCATAACCCAGCAGAGGACACCGGGCCGGCACAATGCTCTTCTCCTTGAATTTGGCGCCGCCGTGGCGGGCCAGGAACTCCCGGGCGATCCACTCGGCGGAAAAGCCGATCTCATAGGCACCAATGTGCTGGTTGGGGATCAGCACGTTCCGGGTCCTGGGGTAATCCAAGATCTGATGCAGCAACAGGTTGGCCTGGGTCACCCGCTCCCCGGTGGCAAAGGGCCAGTAGGAGCCGACGCCCTCGCTGACCAAATCCCCGCTGTCAGTGATACTGGGGTTCTTATGTCCCCGGGGCGCCACCAGCCGCCACAGCCAGGCCAAGGACGGCGGAATGATATGGAGCAGTCCCATGATCCCGTAGCTGGGATGTTCCCTGGTGGCCGGAGGCATCCGGACCCCAAAGCTGCGCACATCCACCTCCATGGGCTCTGTGACAATATTCTTCAGCGCCTTCCGGGGCAGAATGGCCCGGGGATTGGGGCAGGGTTTCCCATTGGACTCAATGGTGTGCTCCCAAATCAGGGATGTGGCCCCGGGCACCGCATCCATGTTGAAGAAGATCAGCGGCTCCTTGGGATGGATGCAGGCCATCTCGTACTGGTGGTCCGTCCCATAGTGCTTCATGTTGTCCATCCGCAGAAACCAGCCAGACTCTGCGTCTGTCAGCACCAGCTTGCCGCTGCCATCCTGGATATCCTTGTGACAGAGAGCCATATCGTCTGTGATGGGCGCCAGGGTACAGGTCTCGGAGAGATTGATGCTGTACTCCTCCCCTGTGACCACGTGGCGGCCCAGGAGGATCCGCTTGTTGTCCTCCCGCTGCACCTCCTCCAGCATCTCGCTCTTGCCGCCGCCGGAGGCTCCTTCGTGCATGATCACCGTCTCATTGTCATAGGGGGTAATTACACACACGGAAGAAGCGTGAGCTGTGATCCATCCCTCCTGCTCTCCAATGTCCAATAGCACCGAGTAGACGCCTTTCTTGGCCGAAGGACCCGGATACAGGTTGTAGGAGTAAACCTCGTGGCAGTGATCCAGACGCCGGTGCACCACCGCCTGCTTCCCGTTGAAATGGGTGTGGCGGAACGGCGGCGCCACGTAGATGATGGACCGGGGCGCATATCCCTCTATCTCCTCCACCGGCACAAAGCCCTGGATATCCGCCAGCGCATAGGCAAAGAAGGCGGCGTTGGCCGGGCAGACCAGCAGAGAACCGTAGCCGTGCTCCCGGCCGCCTGCGTAGAAAGGCATCACCAGCAGGTTCTGATAGGTGAACCACTCCATAGTAGCCTGGCGCAGTTCCTCAAAGTCATACCCAAACACATCCTCAAACCGGGGCTTATCCGTGGGTTTGTGATCCGCAATGTACATACAGTTGGGATCCCGGCGGCGCATGTAGTCCTCCATGTAGTTCACCGCCGCACCGTTTTTGCAGCGGACCACGTTGGCCTCCTTGTATAGTCCCTTGTCCTTCACCGGATACACCACATCATAGGAATTGGCATGGTCCTGGCCAAATACCATCTCATACAGTTCCGCCTTGGTCCGGGGCACAGCGGTTCCCCGGCAGTTCTGCAGGGCCTGTTTCAAGTCCTCCGGCAGATCAAACTTTTCCAGAAAACGGTTCATGGGGTTCCTCCTTTCCTGATCGCTGGCGTGCCTTTCACGCCATCCAGCTGCACCGATACGGGTGCTTTTGGGTGGGACCTCGCTTTCACAAGTTCGTCTGCACGCCGGTCTGAAAGTTCCTGTCTCTAGTATACGAATTTCTGAAGAGAAAGGCAATTCCTCCTGGAATCCCCGGTGCTTTTGGCCTGGCTCTTCCGGTTTTTCTGGTATTTTTTCCGGCCTTTTCCCCGTCTTTTGCCGGAATTTTTCTTTCTCTCCAAGTCTCAAAACATCCGAAAGATTTCGCAAGCGGTTTTGTAAAAGTGCCGAAAATAAGCGAAAATAAGGAGGCTTTTGCCGCTGTTTTCCTTGACATCCCTGACGGTCCGCGCTATGATAAGGATGAAAATTTATGTTTAACAAAATGGAGGAAAAATCCCATGGATCGCAAAGTATTGGTAGAAACTTCCGCTAGACATTTGCATTTGTCCCAGGAACACCTGGAGATTCTGTTTGGTAAAGGCCACGAGTTGACCGTCAAGAAAATGCTGAGCCAGCCCGGCCAGTATGCCGCTGAGGAGAAGGTTCAGGTGGTTGGCCCCAAGGGTTCTCTGAAGATGTCTGTGCTGGGTCCAGTCCGGAAGGAAACCCAGGTGGAGGTTTCCCTGACGGATGCCCGTTCTCTGGGCGTACAGCCTCCCATCCGTGAGTCCGGTGACCTGGAGGCCAGCGCCCCCTGTAAGCTGGTTGGCCCGGAGGGCGAAGTGGATCTGACCCAGGGCGTCATCGCCGCCAAGAGGCACCTGCACTGCACCCCGGAGGATGCAGCGGAGATGGGCCTGAAGGACAAGGATATCATCAGCCTGAAGGTTGACTCCCCGGAGCGTTCCTTGGTATTTGGAGACGTGGTGGTGCGCGTCAGCGCTTCCTACGCCACGGCTGTACATATTGACACAGACGAGGCCAACGCGCTGGCTCCGGCCCCGGGCGAAGTGTACGGCACCATCATCAAATAAACATATCACCAAAAAAATCCCCCTGGCTTCCGGTATCACCGGTACCAGGGGGATTGTCTATGACTCCGTTGTCCGCCACTCCGGAAGGACATCCGTTACTCGGGACGTTCCTCCACAATCTCTTCCTGACTGCTGGAAGGAACTTCCACAGACTCCTGGGAACTCTCTCCGGCTGGATCCGTGGGGGCCTCCGTCGGTGAATTCTGCGTCGGTTCCAGGGTCGGCACATTGGCGGAAGACTCCGCCGTTCCGGTGGAGGAAGCGGATGTCTCAGAAGTTTCCGTGGAAGAATCCTGCGCTGTGGTTTCCGCAGACGTCTGGACCTGGGACTCTGTGGAAGCCTGAGTCGGGGCCTCGGTAGACGCCTGGATCTCCGGCGCTGTGGTCTCCGACTCCTCCGGCGCCACATAGGTATCCTCCCCACCAAATACGATCACCGGCGTTCCCACCGAAATCATGTTGTACAGCCTCCGGGCCGCGCTGGTGGACATGTTGACACTGCCGTAGGAGCCGTTGGTCAGGTAAATATCCCCGCCAAAGGAGCTTCTCCAACTGGCGTCATGAAGGCCGTAGCCTTCGTAGAACGGCATCCAATAATCTACCGGGGTTTCATAGTCCTCCCCTGTGAGAACCCGGTTCTGCTCTTTGCTGTAGATATAATACACGCCTTTGACCGTCGTGGTATTCCGGCTGACCCGCCCAGACACAATGGCGGTACTCAGCTCCCGGCTTCCATTCTCGTAATAATACAGCATCTGGTTGGTCAAATCCACCTCAATGTATGTGTCGCCGATATCGCTGCCATCCCGGGTCGCGCCGGTTTGGGAGTATACCGGATCCCCGGTCACCGTGCCGCCGGTTTCAATAGCCGATGTAATCTGAGCCAGCGTCTCCTCCTGGTTGATTCTCCAGCCATAGTTGCCGCCGCCAACGGTCACCGTACCGCTCCGGGTGCTCCGGAAGGACCGGGATGTCCCCACCGTATCATACTTCTCTGCCAAAGCCGTCACCCAGATCTGAAGTTCGCCTGTGTTCAGCGTCACCTGGGAGGTCTCGGGATCGCAGACAATAGAGGCCCGGAGCGTCTCCGGTGCCAAGACCTCCTCCGTATCGCCAAAGGTATAGGAAATCTGGGCCTGGTTGTACAGATTCATGGTCACCACCGCCTGCTCCATGGCCGCGTCCGCCACCTTCACCTCCGGGTAGCAGCCTGCTTCCTCCAGGGAGAGCATCGGCTCCAGAGTCTCCACCGCCGCCTGAGCCAGCAGGGTGACCTGGTCCATATCCACCCAGGTTCCCACGATCTCCCGATGCAACACATACTGGGATGTGGCCTCGTCATAGACGATCTCCGCATCCTCCGAATCTGTCATATTCTGGAACAAGGGGCTGTCTGCCAGCCGGTCCTCCAGCAGCTGCTGGTCATACGTCCACCCACTGGTAAAAGTCAGGGAAGTGGGATTCTCCTCCGCTTTTCTCCACTGGGAATGGTCCTGAGCGTCAATGAGATCCTGGAAATCCACGTCCGCTTCCATGGACAGGTTGATCTCTGCCGCCGAAATCCGGTCTTCCGCCCCATTGACCCCCTGGATGGTCAGAGAATACTTCTGCACCACCTGGGAGAAAACTGCGCTGACCTCTTCCGCCGTCATGTTGGAGCAGTCCTGTCCGTTGATCCAGGTCCCCGGCAGAAAATGGGTCTCATAATAGGAAGTCATCCGCTGGTTTTCCACCATCCGGAAAACCCCAAATCCACCCACTGCCAGCACCACCACCGCAGCGGCGGCAGCTGCCGCTACCACCAGACGCCGGCGTTTTCGGTTTGCCTGCTCCTGCTCCGACGGCTGCGGCTCTTCCTGTCCGGTCTCTGCCGCCTGGTCCTTGAAAAGCCGCTTGCTGGGCGGCGTCTGAATGGACTCCTCCCAGGTCACCCGGATGTCTTCGCTGCCGTCCGGCTCTTCTGGGACCGGCGGGGCAGTCTGTAAACCATCCAGCACGGCCTCGGCCGCAGAAGTTTCCTGGCTGGCCTGGCGCAGTGCTTCTTCCACCTCCCCGGTGCTGATCTCCGGCCCATCCGGGCTTTCTCCCACAGAAACAGTGGGCATGGCCCAGGTCTCATCCAGATCCTCTATCTGCACTTTGGGCATGCTTCGGGTCGCGTCCAAGTCCTCCACGTCCACCTCCGGCAGACTTTTGGTCTCGTCCAGATCTTCCAGGGTGATCTTGAGCATACTCCGAGTTTCGTCCAGATCCTCCAGGGTAATCTTAGGCATATCCTGGGTGGAGTCCAAATCTTCCGTTCTTCTCCTGGGCCTTTCCGGCCCCTCATCCAGATCCTCCAGGGTGATTTTCGGAATATCCTGGGTGTCATCCCGGTTTGCCGGCCGGATTTTGGGCACGCTTTGGGTCTCATCCAGATCTTCCAGCGTAATTTTCGGCAAAGGCTTCTTTTCCCTGGGCGTCTGCGCAGAATCCTGCTTTCTCTCCGAAGCGCCCCGTACAATCGTCCGCTTTTCTCTGCTCATAAAACCCCCTATTCAGCATTCCCGGCATCCGGAGCCATTTTGCTATTCTTCTACAGTTTACCAAGCATTCCTCAAATTTGCAAGACCCGGACGCCTGTAGGTGCCTTCTGACCGGCGCCGCCATTTCCCCCATGATGGAAAAAGGCTCTCCGCACTGCGGAAAGCCTTGGTTTCTCAACTTATTCCTCTACCGGAATCACTTCTTTTTTGTTATAAGATCCGCAAGCCTTGCAGACTCTATGAGGTACCATCAAAGCGCCGCATCTGCTGCATTTCACCAAGGTAGGTTTGCTCATCTTCCAATTTGCTCTGCGGCTGTCTCTTCTTGCCTTAGAGGATTTATTTTTGGGACAAATAGACATGTGATTCTACCTCCTATCTTCCGAAATTTCCCGTACTCTCTCAAACCGTGCTGTTCAATTATACCCATTGGGAGCGGGTTTGTCAACACCTTTTTTCCTTGAGTCGGGAGTTTGACAGTTGAATAGAGAAAAAAATCTTACAGTGCCTATAAAAAGGC
>CAZDOQ010000034.1:0-14276 GCA_964507035.1 uncultured Lachnospiraceae bacterium
TCTGCCAGATATGTAGCAATAATGTGCAAATATTCTTCCGGATAAAATCCGATTTCTCCCCGAAAACGGGTCAGTGCAATGAGGCCGCCGTCAATCTCCGGAATGGAGGCCAGCACCTGGGCGTTGTCCGCCTTCAGGCCTCCGCCATAGACCACGTCCATGCCACCGGTCTCTTCCTTATACAAAGCGAGCGATCTTGGTGATGTAAGCCCGGTCCGCCGGAACCTTGCCCGGGCCGATGGACCACACCGGCTCGTAGCCGATGACCACCTGGCTCTTATCCACCCCGTCAAGGCCTGTGCGCAGCTGGTTGCCCAGCACTTCCTGCCAGCGGTCCTGCTCTTCCGCTTTCTCACCGATACAGTACAGAACCCGCATGCCCTGGGCCACCGCCGCCTGAACCTCCCGGTTCAGGATCCGGTTTACCGCCTCCGGGTCGGAAACGCCGGCTTCCCGAAGGATACCCGTCTTATCATTCCGCTCCTCACAGTGGCCGATGAGCGTGTACATGCAGTTCATGGCCCGCATGCTGGCCGCCGGCCGGTTGGCGGTGAAGGCTCCGAAATTGCCTCCCGCCGAGAGGTCCTCCCGGTACACGCCCTGGCACCCCACCTGCACCGGACTGTCCTGTTCTCTGGCTCCCAGAGCCCCCAGCAGGTGAGCCTCCGGATAGAACTGGACAAATTCCACTTGATCCGGCCGGTACCGCTTCAGCGCCTCCTGGGTGTGGGTGACAAGATAGCCTCCCCACTGCTCCACCGGAACCAGACGGTTGACGCCCCCGAATTCCGGCGGCACGTCAAAGCGCTTGAGGTTCAGATAAATATGCTTCATACTTTCCCATATTCCTTCCTATGTATATCTTGGTAAACTGAAGGTAGTCTCCCACCGGACCTCCCACCAAAGGCCGGCACCAGTCCACAAACTCCTGGGGCACATCATTGCCCCGGGGATTGATCCAAGTATCCGGCAGTTTCCGCTCCACCAGCATCACCTGATCCAGCGGAACCTCGGTCAGCCGCACCTGATACGGAGAAGTGGAGATCCGCTCCAGGCCGATCATCACGCCGCTCTTTCCCGCAAACGCCGCCTGGACCGCGGCCCGGCCCACCTGCTCCGCTTCCTGCCGGTCCACCTAAGACTGCCAGGGAATGGAGGCGCGCTCGCCGAGTCCTGCTTTCTCATACCGGGCCTTGATCCCCAGTTCCTGGGTAACCCGCTCTGCCAGCCGCACCCCCGCATAGCTGGGGTACACAGACCGCCCGGAGGAATAGATGGGCGGCGCCACAAACTCGCCGTCCGGTGTCCGCAGCCCCTCGCTGCAGACCACCACCACGCCGCCATGCTCCCGGTGCAGACGTTCCACGTCCTCCAGGAACCAATCCCAGCGGAAGCCCCGCTCCGGCAGGTAGATCAAATGGGGAGCATCCCCCGCTTCCCGCCTGGCCAGGGCTGCGGCGGCGGTGAGCCAGCCTGCGTTTCGCCCCATGGTTTCAATGACGCTGACATGGATGGGCAGAGACGCCACATCACAGCCAATCTCTGAGACCTCCGCGGCAATGAACCGGGCAGCGCTGGCGTATCCGGGAGTGTGGTCTGTCACTGCAATGTCATTGTCTATGGTCTTGGGCACGCCAATGACGGAAATCCCATGATCCCGGCCGGCCCGGTGCAGTTTTCCGCAGGTATCCATGGTCCCGTTGCCGCCGTTTAACAGCACATATTGGATCTGATGCTTCTGGAGGATCTCCACCATCTTTTCATAGTGCTCCTCCTCCAGGGCAAACCGGGAAGTGCCGATGGAGGACGCCGGGGTGTGCAGCAGACGTCTTGTCTCCGTCTCCGGGAACGAAAGCAGGTCCAGAAAACATTCTTTCAGGATTCCTTCGCTGCCGCCGATGGCCCCCCACACCTTCTGGATCTCTCCGCTGGCTCTGGCTTCTTCTATGACACCGTACAGGGTGATGTTGATCACCGCTGTAGGAGCGCCTCCGTGGACTACTAATAAGTTGGCCATTTTCCTTCCTCCCCAACCTGCGCCGTCTTCTGCAAGTCAAAACTGTTGATTTTGAGCCGGTATATATCCCTTTTATTCTGATATGTTCTTTCGATATATGCAAACTTTATTATGCTTTTTATCTTAGTATACCATGCAACGATTCAATGTCAATCACAAATCATGCAATCGTTTTCATTTCGAATTTTCTTTTTTCTTCCTTAAATTCCTCACTTTTTTCTGTTTTCCCTTTATTTTTTGCACATTTCACTTCCTGGCCATTGACTTATGGCACACTCAATGCTAGTATGAAGCTGTCGCAAATTGTGAAACCCGCTGAAAATGGCCTTTTAGATCAGGAAAGGAACAAATCCATGCGTGCAATCATCAATGCAAAAATCCTAACAGAAAAGGAAATTTTGGAAAACCATGTACTCCTTTTTGACGCAAAGATCCACGGGATCCTGCCCGTCCATCAGGTGGATCTTTCCGGCAAAGAGGTGATCGACGCCAAAGGGCTGTATCTGAGCCCCGGCTTCATTGACATCCATAAGCACGGCGCATATGATTACGATTTTATGGATGCCAACAATGAGGAAGCCATCCGCCTGCTGGGACGGCTGCCGGAAACCGGCGTCACCTCCCTGTATCCCACCACCATGTCCATGAGTTTTGAAGACGTGCGCCGGGCCATGGAGACCATTCGGGATCTGATGCACGCAACCTACAAGGGCACCCAGGTTCTGGGCTGCCACATGGAAGGCCCCTTTATCTCGCCGGACTGGGGCGGCGCCCAGCCCCGAGAATACATTGTCCCGGCGGACTATCGCCTGGTAGCCGGTCTGGAGGATACCATCAAGCTGGTGACGGTGGCCCCGGAAGAACCAGGCAACATGGAATTCATCCGCCAGTGCGTGGCGGCGGGCATCCGGGTCTCCCTGGGACATACCCTGGCCCACTATGAGGACGCCATGGCCGCCTTTGCGGAAGGGGCTTGCTCTGTGACCCATATCTTCTGCGCCATGCACCAGCTGCAGCACCGGGAGCCAGGCGTGGTGGCGGCTTCCAGCGAGTGCCCCAGCGTGTTCTGCGAACTGATTGTGGACAACCTGCATATTCATCCGGCCACCCAGCGGGCCCTCTTAAAACTCAAAGGTCTGGACCAGATGATCCTAGTCACCGACTCCATGCGCTTTGCAGGCATGGGCTACGGAGAATCCACCCTGGCCGGACAGCACGTAACCATCAATGAAAAGGGCGCCCACTTGGACAACGGCTTCTTTGCCGGAAGCGTCCTGGCCTTAAACGACGCAGTGATCAATTATAAGAGAAACAATCACCTGTCCATGGAGGACGCGGTGAAGCCGGTGACCAAGAATCCGGCCCGCCTCATGGGAATCTACGGGCAAAAGGGCGTGCTGGCAGCCGGAGCCGATGCGGATCTGGTGCTGATTGATGAGGACATCCGGGTCCGCAAAACCATCATCGCCGGGGAGACCGTTTTCGGATGATCCTTAAGGAGGACGCTCTATGGAACAGTATTCTCTGACCTTTGACTTTGGCTCTGGCAGTGTGAAGGCCGCTCTGGTCCGAAGGGACCACAGTATTCTGGCCTCCTGCAGCCGTTCCTACTCCACCTATTACTCCCATAAGGGCTGGGCGGAACAGAGTCCGGAGACGGCCTGGGAGGCGCTGGGGGAAACCACAAGACAGCTGGTGGAAGGCTCCGGCATCCATCCGGAGCAGGTCAAGGGCATTGCCATCTCCCACACCGGCTCCACCATCATCTTTGTGGACCGGGAGGGGAACCCGCTGACCTCCTGCGTCATGTGGATGGACGGCCGGGCCGGGGCCCAAGCTCAGTGGCTGAACCGGCAGCTGAGGGCTTCCCTGTACACCGGCAAGAACGTGATTGCCAAACTCCGCTGGTTTCTGGAGAACCAGCCGGAGCTGGTCCGGTCCGCCTACAAGATTTTGGACCTGCAAGGCTATCTGCTGTACCGGATGACCGGCTCCATGGTCTATGAGTTCACCGGAGCCCGCACCACCTGGCTCTTTGATCCCAAGGAAGATCAGTGGGATGCATCCAAGTTTGCCATCTCCGGCTTTCCCAGACGGCTGATCCCGGAGCGGCTGGTCCGTTCCCACGAACTGGTGGGGACCCTGACGGCTCCGGGGGCCCGGCATCTGGGCCTGGCCTCCGGCACTCCGGTGTTTGGCGGCTGCTGCGACCACGCCACCGCCGTGCTGGGAGCCGGCTGCGTGCGGCCGGGGGAGGCCCATATTTACATTGGCACCTCCGCCTGGCTGGCGGTAACCGCGGACGGGTACTCGCCGGATTCCACCATTCGCCCTTCTCCGGTTCCCGGCCAGTGGTACCACTACCTGGAAAGCGACTCCGGCGGCTCCTCCATTGACTTTCTGATCCGGAACTACTACGCTGGGGAAGCCGCCACCGGCCAGGACACCTACGCTCTGGTGGGCCGGGAAAGCGCGGAGCCTGCCGCCTACCGGGATGTGCTGTTCCTCCCGTTTCTCACCGGCGCCTCCACCCCCATCAACGACGTGCAGGTCCGGGCCTCCCTGTTAAATCTGGAGGAGTCCACCAACCGGAGCCAGGTGGCCCGGGCAGTGCTGGACGGCCTGGGCTTTAACCTCCGGTGGCTCAAGGAGTTTTATCAGGAAAAGCACGGCTGGAACATCCAAAGCCTCCGGGGCATTGGCGGCGGCATGATGCTTCCGGAGAGCGTCCAGACCATTGCCAACATTTTAGAGGAGTCCATCACCACCCTCCGGGATCCCCGGTTTGCAGGAAACATTGGCCTGGCGGTCTGCGTGGAGGTGGGGCTTTCCGAATACCCGGAAGGCTTTTCTGTTCTGGAACAGACCGCCGTCTTTGACCGGACCTTTACACCGCAGCCGGAGCAGCAGGAGCGCTACCGGCGGCTGTTCCCCATTTACAAGGACGCCTTTTATGCCCTGAAGGATGTCTACCACAAACTCAATGAAAGAAAGGAATTTTGAACATGTTAAAACAGGAATATTTGAACGGATATGACGCTGCGGCCATCCACAAGCGGGCCGCTGAGGTCATTGAACACGGCAAGCACCTAAGCCCGGAGGCCATTGCCAAATATGAAAAGCATTTTGCGGAAAAGTGCGCCCTCTCCAAGACCACCATTGACGAGGCCAGGCAGTTCATTCCCGGCGGCGTGCAGCACAATCTGGCCCTCAACTATCCCTTCCCCTTAAACATCACCAAGGCGGAGGGAGCTTACCTCTACGACGTGGACGGAAACCGCTACATAGACCTGTTAAACGGCGGCGGCTCCACCATCCTGGGCAACAACTATCCGGCCATCCGGGAAGCCATTGTCCGGACCTTGGAGGAAACCGGCTACCTCACCGGCCTCTACCATGAGAACGAGCGGAAACTGGCGGAAAAGATCATCCGCTACTACCCTTCCTGCGACAAATTCCGGATGCTGGGCAGCGGCACCGAGGCGGTGATGGTGGCCATCCGGCTGGCCCGGGCCTTCACCGGGAAAGACCAGATTGTCAAGGTCAACGGCTGCTATGACGGCTGGAGCGATCCGGTGGTCTATGATGTGCGGACCCTGAACACCGGCACCGCCTTTGCCGTGGGCATTCCCAAAGCGTCCCTGGAGAACACCTCCTCCGTGGTCATCAACGATGTGGAGGCCCTGGAGCAGCGCTTCCAGGAGAATGAGGCCAAAGGCGGCACCGCAGCCTTCATCATGGAGCCCATTGGCCAGGACAGCGGCGGCGTGCCGGTCCAGTGGGGCTATCACCAGAAGGTCCGGGATCTGTGCGACCAGTACGGGGTTTTGCTGATCATGGACGAGGTAGTCACCGGCTTTCGTCTGGGAATGGGCGGCGCCCAAGCCACCTTTGGGGTGGACGCGGATATCACCGTGTTTGGCAAGATCATTGCCGGCGGCCTGCCTTCCGGCGGCGGCGTAGGCGCCCGGGATGAGATCATGAGCCTGGTAACGCCCGGCGTTTCCCACACTGCCGGCAAGACCATTATGCTGGGCGGCACCCTCACGGCCAACCCCTTGAGCTGTGCGGCCGGTTACACGGCTCTCTGCGAACTGGAGCGGACCCACGCCCATGAGAAGCTGGAAGAGGCCGGCGAGACCCTGGCCCGCCGCCTGACGGATCTGGCCAACCAGCACGAGATCCCGGCGGTGATCACCCACCAGGGCTCCATTATGCAGATTGATGTCACCGGCTTCAAGCACATTGCCACCTTCCCGGAGTACTCCAAAGAGGAGGTGGCCGCCAAGCGGGCGGTGGCAGGCAAGCGCATGAACGAGTTTGCCATGGCCCTGGCGGCAGAGGGCCTGATTGTAGCCGCCGGAAACAAAAGCTTCCTGAACCTCCAGACCGTGGACGTGCTGGACGATGTGGTGGACATCTACAACCGGGTGTTCCAGCAGTTTGTGTAAAAGTTTCGGATTCGGTTTGCATAAAATTTTGTAAAGCCCTTGCCGCTCTCTACTGCTCCACGTCCTTCCCCGTATATTTCCAGGGGACCTTGGCCGGTTTGGCGCAACTCTCCCGCTCCACAATGTAGAAAGGCAGAGAGATCCGCATATGGAGGGTGTGGCCGCCACGGATCCGGTCCAGCAGGACCTTGGTGGCGGTCTGCCCCATCTCCTCCACCGGGATGTGGACCGTGGTCAGCTTGGTGGTCATATACTGGCCCATATCCACGTCATCGATCCCCATAATGGAAATATCCTGGGGGATCCGGACTCCCATCTCCCGCATAGCCCGCATGGCCCCAATGGCTGTCAAATCATTGGCACAGAAGATGGCCGTCACCCCTTCTGCCCGCTCCAACAGATTCCGGGCGCCCCGGTAGCCGTTTTCTAGGGAAAGAGGCACGTCCGCCACATACTGGGGCTGGAAAGGAATCCCGTGCTCCTCCAGAGACTCCTGGTATCCCTCAAACCGTCTTTCATTGTTGGTCTCCCCGATATAGGCGATATTCCGGTGGTCCAGGCCGATCAGGTAATCCACCGCCGCCTTGCTCACCTCCCAGCCGTCGCAGATGATCTGGTCATACTTGGCCTGGGGCGGATTCAGACCTGTGTAACTCACATACCGGAAGGTCTGTTTCAGATAATGGAGCAGTTCCCAGTTACAGCGGCCCAGCACCACCACGCCGCATATATTCTGGTCATTGAGGCTGTGAAGCATCTGGGACTTTTTGATATCAATTTCCGTCAGAGAGTATTGAACATAGTACCCTTCTTTAAACGCCGCCGCCTCCACGCTCCGGGCCAGCTGGGCGAAAAACGGATCGCTGATGGACTCCGGGGTTCTGGCAAACAGGCAGGCAATGGACTGCTGCACTGGCGTTTTTTCCGCCTTAGCGTTTTTTTTCAGATTTTGGGCATTTTCATTGGGCACATAGCCGCTCCGGCTGACAATCTCCCAGATCCGGTTTTGCAACTCGGGCCGGGCTACGTGGGGCCCCTTGCGGTTGATCACCCGGGAGACAGTGGATACCGATACCCCTGCTTCTTTTGCAATTTCCTTCAATGTCACAGATTCACACCCACTTTCCTTTTTCATGTTTTTCGCAAACGTTTAACTTTACGTTTTCTCTCAGATTCAGATGCAACTGCTGCGGATGTTTTTCCCATTGTAGCATATATACTGCTATGTTGCAAGATGTATACCCAATCCTTTGCACGATTTTTGCATTGTTTTTCCTCTCTTTTCTTGCACAAATTGCCAAATAACGTTATACTATATTTATCCTTTTCGTGGCACTGCAACTTTTTTTTGCAAGGAGGTTTTCTCTATGCCCATTATTCCCCTGCGCCCCCTGTTGGAGGCAACACACCAGTACGGTTTTGCCCACGGCGCGTTCAACGTAAACACCGCCGCCCAGGCCCAGGCCGTCATTGAGATCCATGAAACCTTCCGCTCCGCCGCCATTTTGCAGGGAGCGGATCTGGCCAACGCCTTCATGGGCGGCCGGGCCGATTTTGCCAACGGCACCGTGGAGGACAAAAAGCTGGGCGCCCGGCGGATTATGGACGCAGTCCGGGCCGCCAGCGAACACGCCACCATCCCGGTGGTCATGCACCTGGATCACGGCCGGGACTTTGAGTCTGTCCAGGCAGCCATCTCCGGCGGCTACACTTCTGTGATGATCGACGGGTCCAGCCTGCCCTACGATGAGAACGTGGAGCTAACCCGGGAAGTGGTCAAATACGCCCATGCCCGGGGTGTCACCGTGGAGGGAGAGTTGGGCGTACTGGCCGGCGTGGAGGACGATGTATTCTCCGAAACTTCCACCTACACCAATCCCATGAAGGTCTGCGACTTTTTCCGGAAGACCGGCGTGGACTGCCTGGCCATCTCCTACGGCACCAAGCACGGAGCCGTCAAGGGAGACCATGTAAAACTGCGCCGTGAGATTGCCATTGCCGCCTCAGAGAACCTGCGCCACGAAGGGATCTTTGGAGTGCTGGTCTCCCACGGTTCTTCCACCGTTCCCGCCTATATTGTGGAGGAGATCAACGCCCTGGGCGGAAAGATTGAAAACGCCCACGGCATTCCCCTGGAGGAGCTGCAGAAAGCCATCCCCTGCGGCATTGGAAAAATCAACGTGGATACGGATATCCGGCTGGCCATCACCCGCAACATTCGGGAATATTTTGTGAAATACCATCCGGAGAAGCAAAGCAGCCCCACAGTGGGACCGGTTTGGAAGCTGATGGAGGAGAAAGCGGATCAGTTTGACCCCCGGGTCTACCTGACTCCGGTGATGGAGCCGCTGATCACCGGCGCCCAGATCACAGATCCGGAACTGCTGGACTTGGTGGCCTGCATCAAGAAGGGCGTCCACGAGGCTGTGGGAACCCTGATCGTTTCCTTTGGCTCCGTGGGATATGCGGGCAAGATCGCCTGCACTTCTCTGGAAGAGATGGCTGAGCGGTACCGCAAAGAGGGAATTTAAACCAACGCGATCCCCAAATAAGGATTTTGGACTGAGAAAAGGAGGAATTCATATGCAGCAGGTTGTACTGGAAGCGCCGGAGCAGATTGTATTCCGGGACGTGCCGCTTCCCAAGCCGGAGCCCGGCTGGGTTCTGGCCAAAACCCTCCGCGCCGGTATCTGCGGCACGGATGTCCACAGCTTTTTGGGAGAGACCATTTTCGGCAAGGTATTTCCCTTCCACATTGGCCATGAGGTCTGCGCCGTGGTGGAGGAAACAGGTCTCCAGTGTCCCCACGTAAAAAAAGGGGATACCATTGTGGTAAACCCCTTCTTCTCCTGCGGCGCCTGCCCGGCCTGCTACAGCGGCCAGGAAAACAACTGCGCCCACAAAACCACCATCGGCCTCAAGGGCTTTGGCGGCTTTTCCGAGTATGTGTATGTGCCCGCCTCCAGCGCGGTCCGGGTCACAAGCAGCGACTATGAGACCATGAGTCTCACGGAGCCTCTGGCCACCGTGCTCTATGGCTTCCAGAAACTGCGCATGGACCCTACCAAAAAGGTATTGATCCAGGGAGTGGGGGCCATTGGCCTGATGTTCGTCCAGCTGGTCCGGGCGGCAAACGTGGCGTATCTGGCCGTCTCCGACCTGAATCCGGCCAAGCTGGAGGCGGCCCGGCAGCTGGGAGCGGATCTGACCCTCTGCCCCACAGAGAAGGCGGACGCCGGCGCCCTGGAAAAGCTGAGCCAGGAAGGATTTGACGTGATCATTGACTGCACCGGCTCCATCCAGTCCATGCAGACCACAGTGAACCGTCTGGCCTTTGGCGGCCAGATCCTGCTGTTCGGCCTGTGTACCGCCGAGGCGGCCATGGAAATCAAGCCTTTCCGGCTGTATCAGAAGGATGCGTCTCTGGCCACCTCCTTTGCCCTGAACAAGCACACCTTTGGCCAGGCCGCCGCTCTGCTTCAGAGCGGCCGGATTCAGACGGAACCGCTGATCGACAGCATTCAGCCTCTCTCTGAACTGGAGGCCAGCATCCGCCGGATTGCCGCAGGCAAAGCGGACGGCAAGATCATTATAGACACCACCCGCTAGGACCGTGGACCTGCCTTCCGCTCCCGCTTGGCCAGCATCTTATAACCCTGGGCCAGCAGGATGCCCAACACCGCCAGCACCATACTGGAGAGGAAGGCGGGGCGGTAGCTGCCGGAGGCTTGGTGCATCCAGTTGAGGCTCATGGGGCCGAACAGTCCTGCCAGAGCAAATCCAATGAACATAATGCCATAGTTGACGCTGTTGTGAGTCTGACCAAACCGGTCCGCCGTAAAGCCCGGGTAGATGCCCATCAGGGAGCCAAAACAGATACCCAGCAGGGAGATGCCGCCGTAGAATACCAACACCCGTCCTTCGCTGTTTAACAGCAGGGCCAGACCGGCCACCGCCAGCACAAACCCGGCCTGCAGCGTCACCACACGGCCGATCCGGTCAGAGAGCCAGCCGGAGATGACCCGCCCGGCCACATTGAACAGGGCCAGCACCGAAACCACCATGGCAGCGCTCCTGGCGCTCATCCCCACAATCTCCTGGGCAATGTTGGAGGCCTGGGAGATCAGGGTCAGGCCGGAGAAGGCGCCGCAGACCAGGATTGCCAGCATCAGGTAGAAGGCCGGCGTGTGCAGCATTCCCATCCAATTCTCATCGTGAGCCGCTCCCGCTTGTCCCGCCGGCGGCGTCCAGCCTGTGGGCACAAAATCATCCGGGCAGTGGACGATCAGAAAACTCCCTGCGCAGATGATCACCAGAAAGGCTAGCCCCAGCACCCGGAAGGCCCCGGTGACACCGATCCCTGTAATCAGGCTGTTGGCAATGGGCGGCACCAGCACGGAACTGAGGCCGTAGGTGGCAGTCATAACGCCGCCGATCATTCCCCGCTTATCTGGGAACAGCTTCACAGCATTGCTGACCAGGCTGCCATAGATCAATCCCATGGCCAGGCCGCCGCCCAGTCCAAAGCCTACGATTACCATCCCCACGTTCACCGCAAAGCCGCACAGCAAAAAGCCGCCGCCCAGAAGGATGCCCCCCAAAAAGAGCACCCACTTGGGTCCCAGCTTGTCATTGATAGCGCCGCCGGATATCATGGTAATGGGTCCCACCGAATTGGCCACCGTAAACACAATAGCTAAGCTGCCGGCTGTCAGCGAAGTTCCCAGGACCTCACTGAGGTATTCCGCCATGGGCGCAGAAAAAACGCTCCAGGCATACAGGGAACCGGCGCAAAGGTTCATCAGTCCGCTGATCAGTACGATCAACCACCGCTTTCTGGTCAGTTCCGCATTTGTCATCTCTCTCCGCATGTCTTTCTCTCTTCCTTCTCTCAAAATTTCCGCTTCCAGCATCATCCATCTGCAACACGCGCCATAGGGCGCATACAGAAAACACGGCTGTATGCGTTTTTCCGCATACAACCGCATGTTTTCCTTATTCCTTCCAATCCCCCAAAGGAGAAATCTTAGATGTGGTTTGCCACCTCAAAGGCATCCCAGATGGCGTACATAATGTTGGCCACTTTCTTGGCGTCTCCCAGCTGATAGATCTCCGGCACGTCAAACTCCAACTCCTGGTATAGGGAGTTGTTCTCCCGGTAGCCCACGGACAGGATCACCGCATCGCAGGGGATCTTTCTCTCCTCTCCGTCCACTGTAGCGGTGAGGAAACCGTCTCGGTAGCCGGTGACCCGGGCGCTTGTCACCACCTCAATGCCGTTGTAGGGAATCAGCCGCTCCAGCATCTCGCTGTTGGCGTGACAGAGGGGGCCGTTTAGGGCCAGGATCTTGGGCAGCGCCTCCACAATGGTGACCTTCTTGCCCTGCTGGGCCAGCCACAGAGCCGTCTCGCAGCCCACCAAGCCGCCGCCCACCACCACCATGGTGTTCTCCGCCTTCTTGACGCCGGTGAGTACATCCGCCGCCGAATACACCTTCTCATCGTCTCCCAGGGAGAACATCTTGGGGGTAGAGCCGGTGGCACAGATCACCGCGTCGTAATCTCCGGCCAGAACCATCTCCTTGGTCACTTTGGTGTTCAGATGCATCGGCACATCCAGCAGTTCCAGCTGGCGTCCAAACCACTTGGCCAGGGCAATGTCGTCCTCCTTGAATTTGGGTGCGCCGCCGGGGATCAGATTGCCGCCCAGCTGGCCGGCGGCCTCAAAGACCTCCGGTTTGTGGCCCCGGGTGGCCAACACTCTGGCCGCCTCGCAGCCAGCCACGCCGCCGCCTACCACCATCACCTTCTTGGGCTTTAACACCGGGGTGTAAGCAGTGTAGCGCTCTCTGGCTGCCTGGGGATTCACAGCACAGTTGATCATGGAGTATTCCTGGATCCGGCCCATGCAGCCTTCCTGACAGGAAATGCAAGGGCGGATCTCCTCCACCCGTCCGGTCCGCAGTTTGTTGCAGTAGTCCGGATCCGCCAGCAGCGGCCGTCCCATGCTGATCATATCACAGGTGCCGTTCTCAATGGCCTCCAGGGCCATATCCGGGTCGTCCATCCGGCCGGCGCAGATGATGGGAACATCCACCGTCTCCTTCATCAGCTTACAGTAGGGGCGGTACAGGCCCTTCTCCTGGTACATAGGCGGATGGCTCCACCACCAGGCGTCATAGCTGCCCACGTCCGTATCCAGGGCGTCATAGCCGTAGGAAACCAGCAGCTTGGCGGCCTCCACGCCTTCCGGCACGTCCCGGCCCTTCTCCTCAAACTCTTCCCCGGGCAGGGCGCCCACCCGCAGTTCCTTGATGAAACTCTTGGGGCTGAACCGCAGTGTCACCACAAAGTCTTTTCCACAGCGCTCCTTGATCTCCTCCACGATCTCTTTTGCAAAACGCAGGCGGTTTTCCAGGCTGCCGCCGTACTCGTCGGTTCTCTGGTTGAACAGGGCAATGGCAAACTGATCTATCAGATATCCCTCGTGGACTGCATGAATCTGCACGCCGTCAAAACCGGCCCGCTTGGCGTTGTAAGCGCCCTCTCCGAACTTCTTCACAATATAGCGGATCTCCTCCACCGTCAGCGCCCGGCAGGTCTTATCCAGCCACCGGTGCGGGATGGGAGAGGGAGCCACCGGCGGGAATTCTCCCAGATTGGTGGGAATGGTCACCCGGCCAAAGCCGCCGGACATCTGCAGAAAGACTTTGGCGTTGTAGGCATGGATCCGCTCTGTCATCTCCCGGGCCGTCCGGACAAAATGCACCGGATTGTGAGTGGAACAGGGACAGTTGGGCATGCCGTGCTCCTCCACCTGATTCTCCACAAAGGTCACGCCGGTGATGATCAGGCCTGTACCGCCTTTGGCCCGCTCTGTGTAGTAGTCGATTCCCCGCTGGTTAAAACCACCCTCTGCGTCTGCCAGGCCCAGAGGTCCCATGGGAGCCATGGCAAACCGGTTCTTGACGGTCACGTTCCCGATCTTCACAGGCGAGAACAGTTTCGCGTACTTCATATGCAGCCTCCTTCACAAAGGTGAATTCTAATGATTCCATGATAGCACCCTGTCCAAAATATGTCAATATTTACATGTTGAGTCGCGAAAAAAGGACAAAAAAATACAGGAACACTGCCGGAAAAAGTCACCCGTTTTCCCCAGAATTCCTGTTTTCCTTTTTTCCTCCCGGCTTCAGCGCCGGACCAAAATCAATAGACGCCCTTCATAGTCTCGGTCCGGATCTTTAGTTCCTGGTCGATCTGTGCGTAGGGCTCAATCCGCTTCAGAATCCGGTCCACCAACTCATAGATATCCTCCACATACTGGTTGATGCGCAGTTCTTCCTTGCCGACCTGAAACATGACCGGGCACACGCCATGAAGGGAATTCCGGTTGATGGTAGCTTTCTGGAACTGCTTCCAGGCATACTTGACCTCCCGTTTCCCATGGCCCACCACCAGCGCGTCGTTGGTCACAATATAGTAGGTCCCTTCCTGATACTTGTTGTACACAAAGCTCACAGCCTTAAACACCACCAGACCAAACAGAATGAACAGAAGGGCCATGGGAAATCCCATCAGCTGGGGAAACATATCCCGGAACAGATAGTCATAGATAAAATAAAAGACAAACACTACCATCCAACAGGCCAGGATCGTAAAGTTTTTCATTCGCATCAAACGCTTGCCCGGCTGAAACTTTCGGTTCATTCTCTTGTTCTCCCTTCCGGTTTTGATACTCGCTTCCGGTTCTGGTACTAGTTTACTCCTTGGTTTGGTTTCTGTCAATCCCGCCCATCCAAAGCGAG
>CAZDOQ010000035.1:0-14205 GCA_964507035.1 uncultured Lachnospiraceae bacterium
ATGATTGTAAGAAAAAGGAGGGGAGCGGAATGGCACATGCGACCATTACGGAGATAGACCGTTATCTGTTTGGACAAGGCACCCATTACCAAATTTATGAAAAATTAGGCGCGCACCCGGCTCTGCCTGGAGAAGACCCGGGCGTTTCTTTTTCTGTCTGGGCGCCCCGTGCCAAGGCGGTCTCTGTGATCGGAGATTTCAACGGCTGGAACACCTCCGCCAACCCCATGGAGTCCCTGGAGGATTCGGGGATCTGGACGGCCTTTCTGCCGGAAGCCCGGGAGGGCCAGCTATACAAATTCTACATAACCGGAGCAAACGACGAGTCCTTTGCCAAGGCAGATCCCTACGCCTTCTCCTTTGAGGTCCGTCCCGGCACCGCCTCCCGGATCTGCAGCCTCACCGGCCACGCCTGGCAGGACGGGGAGTGGATGACCGCCCGGAAAAAGAAAAACCTGCTCACCGCCCCCATGGCCATCTACGAGATGCACCCGGGGTCCTGGAAACGTCATCCGGAGCCAGATGACGCCGGATTCTACTCCTACCGGGAACTGGCAGAGAGCCTGCCCCCTTATCTGACGGAGATGGGCTACACCCACGTGGAGCTGATTGGCATTGCCGAATATCCCTTTGACGGCTCCTGGGGCTATCAAGTCACCGGCTACTACGCCCCCACTTCCCGCTACGGTTCTCCCCAGGATTTCATGTACTTGGTGGACTGCCTGCACCAGGCCGGGATCGGCGTGATCTTGGACTGGGTGCCGGCCCACTTTCCCCGGGACGCCCACGGCCTGGCCAACTTTGACGGACAGGCTCTCTATGAATACGCGGATCCCCGGAAAGGAGAACACCCGGACTGGGGCACCAAAATCTTTGACTACGGACGAACGGAAGTGTCCAACTTCCTTATTGCCAACGCCCTGTACTGGCTGGAGCAGTTCCATGTGGACGGGCTCCGGGTGGATGCGGTGGCCTCCATGCTATACCTGGACTACGGCAAGCAGGACGGCCAATGGGTGGCCAACCAGCACGGCGGCAACCAGAACCTGGAGGCCATTGAGTTTTTCCGGCATCTGAACAGCATCGTCAAACAAAGGATCCCCGGGGCCATGACCATTGCAGAGGAGAGCACCGCCTGGGACGGCGTCACCGCAGATCCGGCGGAGGGGGGCCTGGGCTTCACCTTCAAGTGGAACATGGGCTGGATGCACGATTTTCTGGCCTACATGAAGGAGGATCCGCTGTTTCGGAAATACCACCACAACCAGATGACCTTCGGCATCACCTACGCCTGCAGCGAGAACTTCATTCTGGTCCTCTCCCATGACGAAGTGGTGCACCTGAAATGCTCCATGCTGGAGAAAATGCCCGGCTATGAAGTGGACAAGTTTGCCAACCTGAAGGTGGGCTACGCCTTTATGATGGGACACCCGGGCAAAAAGCTGCTGTTCATGGGCCAGGAATTCGGCCAGAAACGGGAGTGGAGCGAGGAGCGGGAACTGGATTGGTTTCTGCTTGCGGAGAAGCCCCATCAAAACCTGCGGCATTTCTACCGGGATCTGCTGCATCTGTACCGGACCCACCCGGCCCTGTACAAGAAAGATTATCAATGGGACGGCTTCCGGTGGATCAACGCGGACGACGCGGACCGGAGTATCTTCAGTTTTGTCCGCTACAGCCCCACCGGCAAGAAGCACCTGCTCTTTGTCTGCAATTTCACCCCCATGGAGCGGGCGGATTACCGGGTGGGAGTCCCAGCAGCGGGAGAGTATACTCTGGTATTAGATGAGACCGTGGGACTCTACGGCCGGGGCCGGAAGAAGCCGGTGAAAAAGGCCGTGAAGAAGGAATGCGACGGAAGGCCCTACTCCATTTCCCACCCCCTGCCTCCCTACGGCATTGCCGTGTATGAATTTTCCATTCTGGAAGGACCAAAGGAAAAAGCCGTAAAAAGGCTGTGAAGAAAGAGAGGAACCTAAAAAAATGAATTCATCCACCCAAACCAGCGCCGAACTGATGAAGTTTGACGGCAAGCCCTCCTGGGGCATTGCCTTCCCCCAGGCCCTGCAGCACGTGCTGGCCATGCTCATTGGCAATATCACCCCGCCTATGCTCATTGCCGGCACCTGCGGCCTCTCCGCGGATGAGCAGATTCTGCTGACCCAGGCAGCCATGATCATCGGCGGCATCACCACGTTGCTGCAGCTGTTCCCGGTGTTCGGCTTTGGCATGAAACTGCCCAACGTCATGGGCGTGGCCTTTGCCTACATGCCCATTCTCACCATCATCGGCGAGCAGTATGGGATTGCGGCCATCTTTGGCTCCCAGCTGGTGGCGGGTTTTGTGTCCATCTTCATTGGTATGTTCATAGGAAAAATCCGGCGGTTCTTTCCGCCCATTGTCAGCGGCACCGTGGTCATGAGCATTGGCCTGTCCCTGTACGGCACCGCCATCAACTACATAGGAGGCGGCTCCGCGGCCCAGAGCGCCGGGACCTTCGGCTCCGGCCGGTTCTGGTTTCTGGCCATTCTCACCCTGGTGGTGACCCTGGCCTGCAACTTCTTTGGCAAGGGGCTGATCAAGACCTCCGGGATGCTCATTGGCATTGTGGTGGGCTACGTGGCGGCCCTGATCATGGGGGATATTGTAAGCTTCACAGACCTTGCCACCGCCCAGTGGTTCGCCCTGCCCCAGCCTTTCCACTTCGGCCTGGAGTTCCATGCGGACGCCATTGTGATGATGATTCTCATGTACATGGTCCAGGCGGTGCAGACCATTGGAGACGTGTCTTCCACCGCCATGGGCGGCTTTGGCCGGGAGTGCACGGACCAGGAGTTGGGCGGCGCCATTAAAGGCCAGGGCATCTGCGGCATGATCGGCGCCTGCATTGGCGGCCTGCCCACAGACCCCTACAGCCAGAACGTGGGACTGATCTGCACCACCAAGGTGGTGGCCCGGCGGGTGTTCGCCATGGTGGGGGGGATCATGCTCATTGCCGGTATCTTCCCCAAATTCAGCGGCCTTATGGCCACCATTCCCCAGTCGGTGCTGGGCGGCGCCACCGTCACGGTGTTTGCGGCCATCACCATGTCCGGCATTCAACTCTTAAACGAGCAGCCTTTGAATTACCGGAGCCGGATGATTGTGGGCATCTCCCTGGCCCTGGGCCTGGGGGTGGACGCGGCTCCGGAGATCCTGCAGTTTGTGCCCCCGCTGCTCCAGAACATTTTGGGAAGTTCCCTGGTGGTTTCCTTCCTGGTGGTGTTTGTGCTGAATATTGTGATTCCTAAGGATGATGAGGAAGAGAAATGAATTGCTTTGTATACTGATTGACTATTCCAAAGTCGCATAACAGGAAGGGGGGCTGGGAGCCGTCAGGTTTCCAGTCCTCCATTTTTCATTAATGACGTAAAACCGTTCCCACTTCTCCGCTCTGGGCTGGAGCGTGTCAGAGAGGGGGGCGCGGGCGATTTTCTTTCCCAATTCCTCCAATTTGTCGCTGGCGGCGGAAAAATAAAGAGCGGGAACTTCTGTAATAGGTCTCTATAAGATGTGCTCACGGGGGGGCCTTTATGTTCTGTGCGTGCAGTTCCTGTAAGTTCTCACCCCAGCGCCACGTCCAAAATCATCATCAGCACAAACCCGGCGGCAAAGCCAATGGTCCCCAGGTTGCTGTGCCCTCCCTGGCTGGATTCCGGGATCAGCTCCTCCACCACCACGTAGATCATGGCACCGGCGGCAAAGGCCAGCAGGTACGGCAGCAGTGAACTGAGATAGGAGGACAGAAAAATGATAAGCGCCGCCCCCAAGGGCTCCACAATCCCGGAGAGGGCCCCGTACAAAAACGCCCGTCCCCGGCTCACCCCCTCGCTTTTTAAGGGCAGAGAAATGATGGCTCCCTCGGGGAAATTCTGAATGGCAATCCCTATGGAAAGGGCGAAGGCCCCCATGGCGGTGATGCTGGCGTTCTCTGAGAGAAGGCCGGAAAACACCACGCCCACGGCCATGCCCTCCGGGATATTGTGGAGGGTCACCGCCAACACCAGCATGGTGGTCTTCTTCAGCTGGCATTTGGGCCCCTCCGCCTCCTCGCATCCCAGATGCAGGTGGGGCACCAGCTGGTCCATCAGCAGCAGAAAACCGATCCCCAGCAGAAAGCCCGCAGCGGCGGGGACAAAGGCAAAACGGCCCATGCCCTCCGCCATGTCCATGGAGGGAATCAGCAGAGACCAGACGGAGGCCGCCACCATGACCCCGGAGGCAAAGCCCAGAAGGGTTTTCTGGACCTGTGGCTTCAGGGAGTCCCGCAGCAGGAACACACAGCCGGCTCCTGCCGCCGTTCCCAGAAAGGGAATCAGTAAGCCCAAAACAATTTCCATGAAATCTCCTTTTTACAGCCGCTTCATCAACTCTTCCCGCTCTTTCTCATAGCCGGGCTTTCCCAATAGGGCGAACATATTCCGCTTATAGCTCTCCACGCCGGGCTGGTTGAAGGGATTCACTCCCAGCAGGTAGCCGCTGACGCCGCATGCAAACTCAAAGAAATAGAACAGCTGCCCCAGAGACCGCTCGTCCTGGGCCGGAATCTGTACCATCAGATTGGGCACCCGACCGTCTGTGTGGGCCAGAATGGTTCCCTTCATGGCGTTCTTGTTCACAAAGTCCATGGTCTTGCCCGCCAGATAATTGAGACCGTCCAGATCCACCGGCTCCTCCTCCAACACCACCTGGGCCCGTGGCTCCTCCACGGAAAGAACCGTCTCAAACATCAGCCGGGTGCCGTCCTGCAGGAACTGGCCCATGGAGTGGAGGTCTGTGGTCAGATCCACAGAAGCCGGGAAAATTCCCTTGTGGTCTTTGCCCTCGCTCTCTCCGTAGAGTTGTTTCCACCACTCGGCCACATAGTGCAGGCTAGGCTCATAGTTGGCCATCACCTCCACGGTCTTGCCGCCCTGGTGCAGGAAGTTCCGGGCCGCCGCGTACAGCAGGGCGTCGTTTTCCTCATAGGGAGCCTCCAGGGCCTGCCGCCTGCCCTCCGCAGCCCCCTCCATCAGCGCGGTGATATCTGCGCCGCTGACGGCTATGGGCAAAAGGCCCACGGCGGTGAGAACGGAGAAGCGGCCTCCCACGTCATCCGGCACCACAAAGGTGGCGTAGCCTTCCTCATCCGCCACCTTTTTCAGGGCGCCTTTGGCCCGGTCCGTGGTGGCGTAGATCCGTTTGGCCGCCCCTTCCCGTCCATACTTTTGCTCCAGCAGCTTCCGGAACACCCGGAAGGCAATGGCCGGTTCCGTGGTGGTACCAGACTTGGAGATGACATTCACGGAGAAATCCTTCCCCTCCAGCACGTCCAGCAGTTCCCGCAGGTAGGCGCCGCTGATGTTGTTGCCCACAAAGTAGATCTCCGGCGCGTTCCGCACCTGGGGGGAAACCATGTTGTAGAAGCTGTGGCGCAGAAACTCGATGGCCGCCCGGGCTCCCAGGTAGGAGCCGCCAATGCCAATGACCAAGAGCACCTCCGAGTGGCTACGGATCTCCGCCGCCGCCTTCTGAATCCGGCCAAACTCTTCCCGGCCGTAATTCACCGGCAGATCCAGCCAGCCCAAAAAGTCCGATCCGGCTCCCTGGCGGCCCAGGAGCGTATCCCGGGCGGCCAGCACCGGCGTTTTCATGGTTTCAAAATCTTTCTTGGTGATAAACTCGCAGGCATGGCTGCTGTCAAAGTGCAGTTGGGACATATCAAATCCTCCTTTTTTTCCTTCGTCCACCATACTTTTCACGGCATTCCGTTACGCTTTGGTTCATGTCAGATATTCCCGGAACACGTCTTCCAGAATCTTTTCCCCTCCGGTCCCAGGGGCATGGGCGGCTGGACGGGCCGGCGCGGCCCTGTGCGGCCTTGCCGTCTCTTATAGTATAGAATGATTTGTGTGGTTTTGGAAGATGGTTTCCCAAAAATCGTTCGTCAACTTCCGACTCCGTTTGCCAGCAGATCCAACAGAATGTCCACGCCGGTACGGATGGCCGTCTCCTTGAAGGACTGGTAGTCACCGGCAGAGCCATCGTCTGCCCCGTCTGAAATGGACCGGAGGATCAAAAAGGGGACCTGATTCAAATAGGCCACGTGGGCAATGGCCGCCCCCTCCATCTCTGTGCAGGCGGCGCCAAAGGTCCGGTACAGCCACTCCTGCTTTTCCCGGCTCTGAATAAACTGGTCTCCGCTGACCACCCGGCCCTGGCGGTACCGGCCCGGGGGCAGCAGGCGGCGGCAGGCGGCCATGGCCAGTTCCTGCAGCCTTGCATCTGCCGGGAAGAGGGAGCGCTCCATGTGGGCGATCTCCCCCAGGGAAAAGCCCAGGGCGGTGGTATCAAAATCATGGTACATGGCGTCTGTGGAGACAATCACATCCCCCTGGCGGACCCCCGGAGCCACGCCTCCGGCCACGCCTGTGTTGATCAGGGTGTCCGCTCCCATCTCACTGATCAGGATCTGGGCGCACATGGCTGCATTGACCTTGCCCACCCCGGCACAGGTGACCACCGCCGATACCCCCCGGAGGGTTCCCCGGTAGATCTGCAGCCCCGCCTTTTCAAAAAGTTCTCTGTCCTCCAAACTGTCCCTGAGCAGTTCCGTCTCCTCCGCCAGGGCTCCAATCAATCCAAGCATTCGCCGCTCCTTTCCAAACCTATTCTTATTTTCAGTTCCAGTATACCGGCTGCCGGGCCGGAATGCAAGGGGAACCGGATTCTCCCTCTTGCCTCTCTCTTGTCTGGGCCGGATTTTGTGGTACTATCTGTAAACTTTATGATTCGGGCGTCAAAAGGGCACACTCTTGTCTATGTTTTGTGGTAAAATAAGTACAGCGGATGTCATGACACGGGTGAGAAAGCCATAGAGACAGTAGTCACCAATTTTTTCAGTAATTATGATACTACATTTCCAGATAAGAGCGGTTTTGATTTTTGTTGGGTTGCAGGCGAAGCCCTCGGTATGGTATGCTTTAGGAGTGACAGCCCCGGGATAGGGGCGCGCCCCATCTATACGCCATTGAGAGAGGAGGTAGCAACCATGAAATATAGACCAAACGGTGTCTGTTCCCAACTCATTGATTTTCAGGTGGAGGACGGCAAGCTGACCCATGTCCGCTTCACCAGTGGATGCGACGGCAATCTCCAGGGCATCAGCCATCTGGTGGAGGGAATGCCGGTGGACGAAGTGATCCGCCGCCTGGAGGGCATCCACTGCGGACGCAAGTCCACTTCCTGCCCGGACCAGCTGGCCCAAGCCCTTCGGGCTTACCAGGCATCCCAGGCATGAGGAGGAGCTTCCCATGAAGCGCATTATTCTCACCGGCGGAGGCACTGCCGGCCATGTGACACCCAATCTGGCGCTGCTTCCGGCTCTGCGGGAGCACGGCTATGAAATCCGCTATATCGGCTCCCGGGAGGGCATAGAGAAAAACCTGGTGGAGGCCGCCGGTATTCCCTATGACGGCATCTCCTCCGGCAAGCTGCGCCGGTATTTTGACTGGAAGAATTTCACAGACCCGTTCCGGGTCTTAAAAGGGTTTGGGGAGGCCCGGAAGCTGCTGAAACAGTACCGGCCGGATGTGATCTTCTCCAAGGGGGGCTTTGTGGCGGTGCCAGTGGTGCTGGCCGCCAAGCGGCTGAAAATTCCCACTATTATTCACGAGTCGGATATGACGCCGGGGCTAGCCAACCGGCTCTGCATTCCCTCCGCCGCCAAAGTCTGCTGCAATTTCCCGGAGACCTTAAAAAACCTGCCCCAGGGAAAGGCGGTGGCCACCGGCTGCCCTATCCGGGCGGAGCTACTCTCCGGCTCCCGGCTCAAGGGACTCACACTCACCGGGTTCTCCCCGGACAAACCGGTGCTGCTGGTCATTGGCGGCAGCCTAGGTTCCGTGCGGGTAAACACGGCGGTACGCCAGGTGCTGCCCCGGCTTTTGGAGCGCTTTCAGGTGGTCCACATCTGCGGAAAGAAGAACCTGGACGAGAGCCTGCAAAAAACTGCCGGATACCGGCAGTTTGAGTATGTCAACGAGCCGCTGAAGGACCTGTTCGCCCTGGCGGACGTGGTCATCTCCCGGGCCGGAGCCAACGCCATCTGCGAATTGCTGGCGCTGCGCAAGCCCAATCTGCTCATCCCCCTGTCCGCCGCCGCCAGCCGGGGCGATCAGATCTTAAACGCGGAAAGCTTTCGGAAGCAGGGCTTCAGCGCGGTGCTTCCGGAGGAAGAACTCTCCGACGCCAAGCTATTGGAGATGGTGGATCAGGTGTACCGGGACCGCAGCCGCTACATAGAGGCCATGGAGAAAAGTTCTCTGGGGAATGCGGTGGAGACCATTGTGGAGATGCTGGAGTTGCTGGCTCAAAAATAAAAATCCTTTACAGAATCCGCCCGTCTGTGGAGATGGTCACCACCTGCCAGGGAAGGAACCGCCCGCTGGCCTTCAGGGCCTCCACCGCCGCCCGCTCCAGGCCGCCGCAGCAGGGTACCTCCATCCGCACAATGGTCAGGCTTTTGATCTCATTCTGGCGCAGGATCTCCGTCAGCTTTTCCTGATAGTCCACCCCGTCCAGCTTCGGACAGCCCACCAGGGTCACCCTCCCCCGGATGAACTCTTGATGGAAGTTTCCGTAGGCATAGGCGGTGCAGTCGGCGGCCACCAGCAGGTGGGCATCCTGCAAATAGGGAGCCTTCACCGGCACCAGCTTGATCTGCACCGGCCATTGGCGCAGCTGAGAGGGAACCGGGACGGAGGGAGCCGGACGGGCGGCCTCCGCCCGGCGGATGGCCATGGCCACGCTCCCCGGACAGCCGCAGGCCATGGGCTTAAGACCCTGTGCCCCCTGTTCTTTCTGCACTTTCCGCGCCTTCTGTCTCATGTTCTCCTGCACCGCCGCCTCATTGTAGGCCGCCGCCTCCCGCTCCACAAAGCGGATGGCTCCGGTGGGACAGGCGGGCAGACAGTCTCCCAGGCCGTCGCAGTAGTCGTCCCGAAGCAGTTGGGCCTTGCCGTTCACCATGCCGATGGCCCCTTCATGACAGGCCTTGGCGCAAAGGCCGCAGCCGTTACATTTCTCTGTATCAATCTCAATGATCTTCCGTATCATCTCATATCCTCCTGGTATCTGAAATCCGGAAGCGAACCATTTCCCGCTTCTGTGGAACCGGAAAATATTCCGCTAATCCCTTGGCGTTTCAAGAGAATTATACTACACTGAACCCGGATTGTATGTTGTTTTTACAACTTTTCTAAAGAAAATATAGGAGGAAGGATATGGATGCAACGTGGCTTTCCCAAACCCTTTTGTTTCAAGGGGCCTCCGGTCAGGAGATCCGGGAAATGCTGGCCTGCCTGGGAGCCAGGACCCAGGCGTTTCCCAAAGGCTCCCTGCTGCTTCACGCAGGGGACCGGACCCGGGAGCTGGGCCTGGTTTTGGAGGGCTGTGTCCACATGGAATACCATAATTTCCGGGGCAGCCGGGGCCGGCTTTTGTCCTATCTGTCCGCCCAGGCTAGACAAAAAGGGCCATGCTTTTCCATTCCCTTTGACCGCCAGCAGTTGGCCGCCTATCTGGGAGTGGACCGCAGTGCCCTCTCGCATGAACTGAGCAAGATGCAGCCCCAAGGCCTGCTCTCCTGCCGCAAAAATATTTTCCAGCTACACCGTTTGGAGTAAGCCAAGGCCGGGGCGGGTCCGCTTACGCCTGCCCGTCCTGGATCTCCTCGGACTTGTGCTGTCCGGTGATGGAATAGATTACCCACTCGGCAATGTTCACCGCGTGGTCGCCAATACGCTCAAAATACTTGGCCACCATCAGCAGGTCGGTGGCCGCCGCCACATCGCCGGATTCCCGGCGCACAATGCCGATCAGGTCGTCCCGGACATCCTCAAAGAGCCGGTCCACCTCGTCATCCGAGGCAATAATATTTTCCGCCAGCATCTGGTTCCGGGTCACAAAGGCATCCACTGCGTTGGTCACCATCTTGGCCGCCGCTTTGGCCATGGCCTGGATATGTTCCAGCCGCTCCATGTCCATATGCTCCGGCAGGCGCAGGGAGATCTCTGCAATATCTCCTGCCTGGTCTCCAATCCGCTCCATGTCTGTGATCATCTTTAAGGCGGCGGAGATCACCCGCAGGTCCCGGGCCACCGGCTGCTGGCGCAGCAGCAGCTGCAGGCAGCGGGTCTCAATGGCCTGCTCCAGGTGATCCACCTCTGTGTCATACTCCAGGGCGGTCTTCACCAGTTTTTCATCCCGGGTAAACAGCGCTTTCTCTGCGTAGTCAATGGCCGTCTCAATGGCCTTTCCCATATTGGTCAGTTCCATATTCAGGAGCTCCAACTCCCGGTTAAAACTGTTTCTCACTTCACACACATCCTTCCTGCATCAGCCGAACCGGCCGGTAATATATCCTTCGGTCTCTTTCTCCTTGGGCATGGAGAACACCTGCTCGGTCTCTCCGAACTCAATGAGTTTCCCCAACAGGAAAAATGCCGTGTAGTCCGAAATACGAGCTGCCTGCTGCATGTTGTGGGTCACCATGATCACCGTGTACTTCTCTTTCAGTTCCATGGCCAAATCCTCAATCTTGGAGGTGGAGATGGGGTCCAGAGCGGAGGTGGACTCATCCAGCAGGATCACCTTGGGCTCCACGGCCAGGGCCCGGGCAATACAGAGACGTTGCTGCTGTCCGCCTGACAGGCCCAGAGCGCTCTTTTTCAGCCGGTCCTTCACCTCATCCCAGATGGCGGCGCCCCGGAGGGAACGCTCCACAATCTCATCCAGCTTCACCCGGGAGCGGATGCCGTGTGTCCGGGGACCGTAGGCAATATTGTCATAGATGGACATGGGGAAGGGATTGGCCTTCTGGAACACCATGCCAATCTCCTTCCGGAGCCAGGTGGTGTCCACAGACGGGTCGTATATATTCTGGGTGCCGTAGTTGACCTCTCCTTTAATGCGGGTACCGGGAACCAGGTCGTTCATCCGGTTCAGGGTCTTCAAAAAAGTGGATTTACCGCAGCCGGAGGGACCAATGAGGGCCGTGATCTTGTTGGCCGACAGCGCCACGTTCACATCGTAGAGGGCCTGGTTGCTTCCATACCAGAGATTCAGATGTTTTGCTTCAATGATGGTAGACATACAGGTTCTCCTTTATTTCTTCAGTTTCCATCCCACAAAGGCTGCGGAAAGGTTAATGATCAGCGTCAGAACCATCAGGATGGTGGCAATGGCAAAAGCCACATCCATCTCGCCCCGCTCGCTGGCGTACACGTACAGCGCCACGGTCAGGGTGGCGGAGGAGGACTGGAGGGAGGTGAAAAAGTCGTTGAGCACCAGGCCGAAACCTGCGGTAAACAACAGCGCCGCAGACTCTCCCACAATCCGGCCAATCGCTAAAATACAGCCGGTGACAATCCCGTCAATGGCGTTGGGCAGCACCACGGTGCGGACCATGTGCCATTTGCCAGCCCCCAAAGCCAGGGCCCCTTCCCGGTAAGACTGGGGAACCGTCTTTAAGGATTCCTGAGTAGTCCGGATGATGGTGGGCAGGATCATGATCACCAAGGTCAGGCCACCGGCCAAAATACCCTGCTTCAAACCCAGCAGCTGAGTGAAGAACAGCATTCCCACCAGACCATATATAATAGAAGGAATACCGGTCAAGGTCTCCGAAGCAAACTCGATCACCGCCACCACTTTGTGGTTGCTGGCGTACTCGGTCAGGTAAATGGCTGCGCCCACACCCAAAGGCAGAACAATGATCATGGACACCAGAATGATGTACACCGTATTCAAAATGTTGGGCAGAATACCGATGGTGTCATTCAGGTAGCTGGTCTGGCTGCTCAAAAGTTCCCAGGTGATGTGGCCCAGTCCCCGGTAAAAAATATAGCCGATGACGAACAGCAGCAGCACGCAGGTGAGAATGGCGCACAGATACAGGAAAAATTTCAGGATCCGGTCATAGCAGGTCCGGCGGAAAGACAGCTTTTGCATCTTACGCTTCCCCCTCCTTTTTTCTCTTGATCACCACGTTCAGGAACACGTTAATCAGCATAATAAACAGGAACAGCACCAAACCAATGGAGAACAAGGCGTTTCTCTGGAGAGAACCCACAGAGGCGTAGGACATCTCCGAGGCAATGGCGGTGGTCAAAAACCGGACGGAGCCCAGCAGGTCCGGCATGTTAGCCACGTTTCCGGACACCATGATGATAGCCATGGCCTCGCCGATGGCACGGCCCACGCCCAGCACAATGGCGGTGACAATTCCGCTTTTGGCCGCCGGAATGCTGACCCGGAAAATGGTCTCAATCTTGGTGGCGCCCAAGGCCAGGGACGCTTCCTCATACTCCTTGGGTACGGCCCGAAGCGCTGTGGAGGACACGTTGACAATGGAGGGCAGGATCATAATGGCCAGCACAATAATGGCGGCCAGCAGCGTGGCGCCGGATGCCAGGTTGAACATCTTCTGAATGCCTGGCACCAGAATGATCATACCCACCAGGCCGTACACCACGGAGGGGATACCGGCCAGAAGCTCCACGGCGGTCTGAATGACCCGGGACACCTTGGGGGATGCAATCTTGGACAAGAACACCGCGGTTAAAAGTCCCACCGGCACGCTGATGACCACAGCCCCGGCGGTGCCGTAGACGGAGGTTAGGATAAAGGGCAGAATACCGTACTGGGGATCCGTGGAATGAGTGGGGGCCCAGGTGGTCCCAAACAGGAAATCAATCAGTCCAATCTCCCGGATGGCCGGAAGGCCGGAGATGATCAGGTAAAAGCTGATGAACAGCACAAACGCCACGGCAATGATCCCGCAGAGCAGAAAGAGCAGGTGCATGCCCACTTCCATGACATTTTGGACTCCATTGAACTTGGCCTGGATGGCAACCGCCTGGTCCGCCTTTTCTTCCGCTTTCTTTTCTGCCTCTGGTTTCATCTGATTTTGATTGTTCACATTAAAATTCACTGACATGTTTTCTTCCATAGGGCAGCTCCTTCTCTTCTCATTCATAGGAATAGCCTCCACGAAATGCGGAGGCTTTTTCCTATATCCTATTTTTCACTCAGCCTTACTCAGCAACCGGTACCGCGCCAGCGTTCCGGATCAGGTCAGCCGCGTCGGTGGAGGTGGCGAAGTCGAAGAACGCCTGGGCCTGAGCGCTCAACTCGGTTCCCTCTTTGGTCACCAGAACGAAGGGACGCTGGATGGCGTAGGAGCCGTCCGCAACAGTCTCCTCGGTGCAGGCCACGCCGCCAACGGTGATGGCGGTGATGCCCTCCTGGCCTTCCACAGCAGACAGGGAAGCGTAGCCAATGGCGCTGGCGTTGCCTCTCACAGCCTCAATCACAGCGCCGGTGCTGGTCAGCTCCTGGCTCAGCACACACAGATCCTCGGTCTCAGTGATGGACTCAAAGCCATCCCGGGTACCGGAACCAGCCTCACGACCGATGGCGGCAATGGTCCCAGCGTTGCCGCCCAGGTCAGCCCAATCGGTCACCTCGCCGGTGAAGATCTGAGCGATCTGCTCCACGGTCAGATCCGTGACTGGGTTCTCGGAGTTTACAATAATCGCAATGCCGTCCAGAGCCACAATGGTGCCTGCCAGACCGCCGGCAGTCTCCTCATCCGTCAGCGCACGGGAGGACAGGCCGATATCACAGGTGCCCTGAGAAACAGCCTCAATACCAGTACCGGAACCGGTGGGGTCATAGCTTACCGTCACGCCCTGATGATCTGCCATAAACTGCTCCGCCAGGCTTCCGATCACATCCGCCATGGAGGTGGAACCGTTGGTGGAAACGCTTCCGCTCAGCTCCTCGCCAGCGGCAGCAGCGGTGGTCTCATCAGAACTGGAGCCGCATCCTGCTGTTACGGCTGCAACCATAGCCATAGACATAAATACAGACAAAACTTTTCTCATCTTCATGATCTTTTCTTCCTTTCGCTTCGCTTTTTTCTCTTTTTTAGGTTCGAGAAGAGTATACGGAAGGAATGTAAAAGATCAAGGGTGCGTTTCGTAAAATCCGCGTAAAATCCGCCATATGAAAAGGAGCCTGCCTGCGGCAGACCCACTTTCTTCTATAGCGTAAGGGAGAGAACTTCTTTACGAAGCCCCTCCCTTTCTCAAGTTGAGATTTTCTCCGGAGACACACTCTGCA
>CAZDOQ010000036.1:0-14063 GCA_964507035.1 uncultured Lachnospiraceae bacterium
GGAGAGCGTCGCGTTCGCAACGCGAAGGCCGAGGGTTCGAATCCCTTCGTCTCCAGGAACGGACAGCGCAGAATCCAGGCGTCGGAAAGACGCAGGAAACTGTGCTGTTTTTGTTTTGGCGATTGCCGGAACTTTCCGGCTCTTTTTGTAACAAAATGGGGTTTGCAGCAGAATAGAGAAAAGAAAACAGCAAAAGAAAACAGCGCATGAGGCAGGGGGTCAGGCCAGGATCTTCCGAATCCGGTCCATGGCCTCCGCCGTGTCCTCCGGGGTGCCGAAGGCGGTGAGGCGGAAGAAACCTTCTCCGTTTTGGCCGAAGCCGCTGCCGGGGGTACCCACCACCTGGGCCTGCTCCAGCAACTGCTGGAAGAACTCCCAGGAGGTCTTGCCCTCCGGGCAGCGCAGCCACAGGTACGGGGAGTTGGTGCCACCGGTGTGCCAGATCCCTAAGGATTCCAGAGAACGGTGCATGAGCAGGGCGTTTTCCTGGTACTGGCGGACCGCCTTCTGGCAGGCTGCCAGTCCTTCCGGGGTGAACACCGCGGCGGCAGCCCGCTGCACCGGGTAGGAGACACCGTTGAACTTGGTGGTCTGGCGGCGGAGCCACATGGCCTGCAGGGAGAGTCCGCCCCGGATCAACTCGCTGGGAACCACCGTGTAGCCGCAACGGGTGCCGGTGAAGCCGGCGGTCTTGGACAGGGAGCAGACCTCAATGGCGCACTCCTTGGCTTTGGGGATCTCAAAAATGCTGTGAGGCAGGGCTGGATCCTGGACAAAGGACTCATAGGCCGCGTCAAAGAGGATCACCGCATCCTGCTCTCTGGCATAGTCCACCCATTTCTGCAGCTGCTCCCGGCTGTACACAGCCCCGGTGGGGTTGTTGGGAGAGCAAAGATAGATGATATCCGTTTTCTGAGTGGGGTCCGGCAGGGGCAGAAACTGGTTTTCCAGGCAGGCAGCCATGTAGACGATCCGGCGGCCGGCCATCTGGTTGGTATCCCGGTACACCGGGTATACAGGGTCCGGAATCAGCACCGTGTTGTTCGGATCAAACAGGTCCAGCAGGTTGCCAATATCGCTCTTGGCGCCGTCGCTGACAAAGATGGCGTCCAGGGGCAGATCCACCCCAAAACGCTGGTAATATGCCTGAATCTTTTCCCGCAGAAAATCATATCCCTGCTCCGGGCCGTAGCCCCGGAACGCAGCCGCCTGGCCCTGCTCCGCCACAGCCTTGGCAAAGGCTTCCACCACCGGCTCCGCCAGAGGCAGGGTCACATCTCCAATGCCCAGGCTTAGAACCTTCTGCTCCGGATGGGCCGCTTCATATGCTTCCCGTTTGGTCCGGATCTGTGAAAACAGATAGCTGGTCTCCAAGGTTTTATAGTTTTCGTTGATCTTCATGATCCCTTCGCCTCCTGTTTATCTTATAGAAGATTCCAATACATGCAAAAAGGACAAAAGCGATCCTGGCAAAATCCCCTGGGGAGAGGGTTGGGAATCTGCCCGGAACGCCTTTGTTCTGTCTGGAATATAACATAAAGAAAGAAGGATGTCAATGAGAATTCCGGATAAAAAGTTATTTTTCTTTTGCAAAATATGTGGTTTGCAAAATATATAAAGGAAAAAAGACAAAAAACAGTTGACAAAGTTGGAGGAATGCGGTATAGTGACCTACATGTAGCAAGGACGCTGCGGGAGATACCGTGGCGCCCTTTTCTGTTAGCTGCGGAAGCGCCATCAGGGTGTAACTGGATGGTGTGAAAAGCACGGCAAACAGAGGAAAGGAGTCGAGACATGGAAGAATTGCAAGGGAAGATGAATGAAATAACCAACCTGTTCGGAAGTATGGTATTCAATGACCGTGTCATGCGTGCGAGACTACCTCAGGATGCGTACCGGGCGCTGCGCCGGACCATGGAGTTTGGAAAGAAGCTGGACCCCAATGTGGCCAATGTGGTGGCCAATGCCATGAAGGACTGGGCGGTGGAAAAGGGCGCAACCCATTTCACCCACTGGTTCCAGCCCATGACCGGTGTGACGGCGGAGAAGCATGATAGCTTTATCAGCCCGGATGGGGACAGTTCTGTGATCATGGAATTCAGCGGCAAAGAACTGGTAAAAGGAGAGCCGGACGCCTCCAGTTTTCCCTCTGGCGGCCTGCGCGCCACCTTTGAGGCCAGAGGCTACACCGCCTGGGATCCTTCCTCCTACGCCTTTATTAAAGGAAACACTCTCTGCATTCCCACGGTATTCTATTCCTACGGCGGGGAGGCGCTGGACAAAAAAACGCCGCTGCTCCGCTCCATGGAAGAACTGAACAAGCAGGCACTGCGGATCCTCCGGCTGTTTGGGGATACGGAGACCACCCGGGTCACCACCACCGTGGGACCGGAGCAGGAATATTTCCTGATTGATGAGAAAATGTACCGGGCCCGGGAAGACCTGGTGCTCACAGGTCGGACCCTGTTTGGCTCCATGCCGCCCAAGGGACAGGAACTGGAGGACCACTACTTCGGCATGATCAAGCCCCGGGTGGCTGAGTTTATGGCAGATCTGAACCAGGAACTGTGGAAGCTGGGGATCTTTGCCAAGACAGAGCACAATGAGGTGGCGCCGGCACAGCATGAGATGGCGCCGGTCTTTACTGACACCAATAAAGCCACAGACCACAATCAGCTGACCATGGAAATCATGAAGCGGGTGGCCCACCGCCACGGTCTGGCCTGCCTGCTCCATGAGAAGCCCTTTGAGGGGATCAACGGAAGCGGCAAGCACAACAACTGGTCCATTTCCACCAACAAAGGGGTCAATCTGCTGGAGCCCGGAGATTCTCCCAGAGAAAACGCCCAGTTCCTGCTGTTTTTGACCGCAGTGATCAAGGCGGTGGATGAGTACCAGGAGTTGCTGCGGCTGTCGGTGGCCAGCGCCGGGAATGATCACCGGCTGGGTGCCAACGAGGCGCCGCCGGCCATCATCTCCATCTTCCTGGGGGATGAACTGACAGAGATTTTGGAGGCCATTGAGAAGGGCACGGCTTACAATCAAAAATCGGCCCAGGAGATCCGGCTGGGCGTACATATTCTGCCCCGGTTCCCCAAGGACACCACGGACCGGAACCGGACATCCCCCTTTGCCTTTACCGGCAATAAGTTTGAGTTCCGGATGTTAGGCTCCGGCCTGAATATTGCCGGCCCCAACATCATTCTGAACACCATTGTGGCGGAGGAACTTTCCCAGTTTGCCGATGCGCTGGAGGAGGCCAAGGATTTTGCCGGGGAACTGCAGGCGCTGATCCAGAAAACCATCTCGGAGCACAAGCGGATCATCTTCAATGGCAACAACTATTCGGAGGAATGGATGGAGGAAGCGGCCCGGCGGGGTCTTCCCAACCTGCGCACTGCGGCGGATGCGCTTCCCTATTTCATCTCTCCTAAGAGCATTGAACTGTTCACCAAGCACAAGATTTTCACCACCGTGGAGCTCCAGTCCCGGTATGAGATCATGATGGATCTATACTGCAAGAAGCTGCGGATTGAGGGATTGACCATGGCGGATATGACCAAGCGGCAGATTCTACCGGCGGTGGCCCGCTATGGCGCGGAGCTGACCCAGGCGGCCCTGGAGAAGCGGCAGCTGTCCCCGGAGATCCCCTGCGACTTTGAGATCGGGGCGGTGAAGGCCCTCTCCGAATGTGCCGGTAAGCTGCGGCTGGCGGCTCAGAAGCTGGAGAAGGATCTGGATGCGGCTCAGAAGCTTGCGGATGTGACGGAGCAGGCCGATTTCAGCCGGGATGTGCTTCTGCCGGATATGGACGCAGTGCGCCGGGAGGCAGACTTTGCGGAGACCCTGACGGACAAAAAGTATTGGCCGTTCCCGGATTACACAGATCTGCTGTACAGCGTGTATTGATGAGTGGGACTTCCGGTCCCTATGTGTTGACATCATCCTCTATTTGACATACTTTCATACATGGCCGCCGGTTTTGCCGGCGGCCAACTTCGATTTGGCCGCATTCCTTTCTTTTCCGGAAAGATCAGTTGGGAGTGACAAAGCACCGGGAGCAAGGTATAATAGCCGCAGAAAAAAGAACGAGGTGCCAGAGAGATGTCACGGGAAAGCAAACGCTATCAGAGTACGGTCCATGCCTGTTTTTTGGGGTATATGGTGCAGGCGGTGGTCAACAATTTTGCCCCGCTTCTGTTTTTGACCTTCCAGAGCCAGTACGGGATTCCCCTGTCCCAGATCACCTTGCTGGTGACGGTGAATTTTTGTATCCAGCTGTTGGTGGACCTGTTTTCCGCCCGGTTTG
The DNA here is from genome assembly GCA_964507035.1 of uncultured Lachnospiraceae bacterium. Taxonomy (GTDB): domain Bacteria; phylum Bacillota; class Clostridia; order Lachnospirales; family Lachnospiraceae; genus Pseudolachnospira. The sequence continues at coordinate 4,310 of CAZDOQ010000036.1, forward strand.
TGGACCGGGTCGGCTACCGGGCTTCCCTGCTGGCGGCCCATCTGGCGGCGGCTCTGGGGCTGGCGGGACTGGCCGTTCTGCCGGAGTGGCTTCCCAGTGCCTTTAGCGGCCTGCTGCTTTCGGTAGCAGTCTACGCCGTGGGCGGCGGCCTGCTGGAGGTGCTGCTGAGCCCGGTGGTGGAGGCCTGTCCCACAGAGCACAAAGAGAAGACCATGAGTTTGCTTCATGCCTTTTACTGCTGGGGGCAGGTGGCGGTGGTGCTGCTCTCCACCCTGTTTTTTACGGTCTTTGGGATTGGACACTGGAAATGGATGGCCTGCTTCTGGGCGTTGCTGCCCCTTTGCAACGGCCTACGGTTTCTGCGGGTGCCCCTGGCCAAGCTGGTGCCGGCGGGGGAGGAGAGCCTGCCCCTCCGGGAGATGTTTTCCCAAAAGGTATTCTGGCTGTTTCTGCTGATGATGGCCTGCGCCGGCGCCAGCGAACTGACGGTGAGCCAGTGGGCTTCCACCTTTGCGGAGCAGGGGCTGGGGGTCAGCAAGACCGTGGGAGACCTGGCCGGCCCCATGTTCTTTGCAGTGCTCATGGGCGGGACCCGTACCTTCTACGGCACCCTGGGCAACCCGGCCCGGCTGGATTGGTTTATGCTGGGGAGCAGCATTCTCTGTGTGATCTCCTACCTCTGCATTGCCCTGGTGCCGGCGCCGGCGGTGGGACTGGCGGCCTGCGGCCTCTGCGGCTTGTCCGTGGGGATTTTGTGGCCGGGGACCTTCAGCAAGGCTTCCGCGGCCATGCACCGGGGCGGCACCGCCATGTTTGCGTTCCTGGCGCTGGCCGGAGATCTGGGTTGCGCCGGAGGCCCTACCTTGGCAGGGCTGGTTTCCGGATTCTGGGGCAATGACCTGCGCAAGGGGATTTTGGCCGCCGTGGCCTTCCCACTGCTTTTGGCCATCTCCCTGTGCGTGTCCCGGCATATGGCGGGCAAAAAGAGCGGGGTAAAAAAAGAGAAGTAAAAAAGCCGGTCAGGCGTGCTCCTCCGCCAGCTCCGCCGGGGCCTTGGGCAGCCGGAAAATGAATTCGGTGCCAGCCCCCTCGGTGCTGATCACGTCAATGGTCTCCTGGTGGGCCTGCATGATCTCCTTGACAATGGAGAGGCCCAGGCCGATGCCCCGCTTGTCCTTCCCCCGGGATTCATCGCTCTTGAAGAACCGGGTCCAGATCTTTTTCAGGTTGGCCTTGGGGATGCCAATGCCGTGGTCCTTGACGGAGACAAAGACCTTTTCATTTTTGACGCTGACTTGGATGTCTATGGAAGTGTTCTCACGGGAAAATTTGATGGCGTTGTCCACCAGGTTGTAGAGGACCTGCTGGATCTTTCCCATGTCCGCGTACACCATCACCGACACGTCCGGGAAGGTCAGGTCAAAGGTGATCCCTTTCTGTTGGCAGGTGCCCTCAAAGGTCTCGCAGGTTCCTTTGATGATCCGGTTGATGTCAAAGGCGCTTTTTTCCAGGTGCAGGTGGTTCCGCTCCAGAGCGTTCAGGGCCAGGAGGTCCTGGGTCAGTTTGTTTAGCCGTTCCGTCTCGCTGATGACGATCCGCAGGTATTTTTCCTGGTTTTCCGGCGGGATTACCCCGTCCGCCATGGCCTCCAGATAGCCTTTGATGGACGTCAGAGGGGAGCGGAAATCATGGCTGACGTTGGCAATGAACTTCTTTTGGTACTCCTCGGAATTAGAGAGCTCGTGGGCCATGGAGTTGAGGGTGTCCGCCAGGTACCCCATCTCATCGTCTGCGTTTACCTGTACGGAAAACTTCAGGTTGCCGGCGGCGTACTCCTGAGCCCCCCTGGTGATGGCCTTTAAGGGCTGGGCCACGCAGAACCGGAAGATCAGAAGGATGATCAGGGAGAAGGCAAAAATGGCCACAAAGGTCAGATAGATGGGCAGCAGCATCCCATCGCTGAACTGGTAGATCCGGTTCAGGGACTGGTGGACGATCACATAGCCATAGATGGCAAAGTCTCCGGTGATGGAGGCGGAGACGGAGAGGCAGTCTTCCCCCAGAGTCCCATAAAAATCTCCTGTGCGCTGGGTCCTGCCCGGATCAAAGGAGGAGATGGTGGCGCCGGTGAGGGAGCCGTTTGAGTCATAGGCCAGGGTCCCGCCGCCGTCTATGAGCCAGATGCGGGTGCCGGAGAGTTGGGCCAAGCTGGTGATGGGTTCAAAAAAGTCTTCATGGTTCTCTATGCTGCCGGTGTAGAAGGTGCTGCAGGTCCCGGCAATGCGGGTGGCCATGTCCCGAAGTTCCACTGCTTTCTGGTCCAGACAGTATTGGTAGGCCATGCGGGAGGAGACGATGGCAATGAACAGGAAGGAGATCACCGCGAAGATCAGGTAGCCGAGAACAAATTTCAGATACAGGGATTTCCTCATAATGCGCCTCCATAAGAAGAAACCGGGGTCAACCCCGGTTTCTTTTTACTTCAAATCGGTAGCCAATGCCCCAGACCGTGGAGAGGGACCAGGAATCATTATCTTTCAGCTTCTCCCGGAGCCGTTTGATGTGTACGTCCACGGTGCGGCTGTCCCCCGCGTACTCATAGCCCCAGACATGGTCCAGCAGCTGGTCTCTGGTGAAGACCTGATTGGGGGAGGAGGCCAGAAAATACAGCAGTTCCAACTCCTTGGGAGGCATCTCCAGGGGGTTGCCCATATAGGTCACCGAGTAGTTGGTGAGGTTCACCGTCAGATCCGGCAGCCGGACAATCTGGCTGCCGCCCTCCCGGGGCGCAGGTTCCTCCACGTAGGTGCGGCGCAGCACCGCTTTGACCCGGGCCACCAGTTCCTTGGAGTCAAAGGGCTTGATCACATAGTCGTCCGCCCCCAGTTCCAGGCCCAGGACCTTGTCGAACACTTCCCCCTTGGCGGAGAGCATGATAATGGGCGTCTGGGAGGTCTTGCGGATTTCCCGGCATACCTGGTAGCCGTCCATGCCCGGGAGCATCAGATCCAGCAGGATCAGGTCCGGGCAGAAGGTAGAAAAGGCCACCAGGGCATCCTCCCCGTTTTCTACGCACTGGGTCTCAAAGCATTCCTTGGTCAGGTACAGTGAGATCAGTTCGGAGATGTTGGTATCGTCATCTACAATGAGAATTTTTTGCTTTGCCATTGTTTTCCCCTTACTCTTTAAATTCCACCACGGTCACCCCGTAGCCCCCCTCGTCGAACTCGCCGGGCCGGTATTTTGCCACATGCTTGTAGGTGCGCAGGAAATTGGTCACCGCCTTCTTTAAGGCGCCGGTGCCCCGGCCGTGGATAATCCGCACCTGGGGCAGGTGGGCCAGATAGGCGTCGTCCAGGTACTTGTCCAACTCCGGCAGGGCCTCGTCCACGGTTTTGCCAATGATGTTTAACTCCGGCCGGACCCCGGCGGACTTGGACATTTTGATCTGGCTGGAGCCGGAATAGTGCTTCTTTCCCTTCACGGACACTCCGTCATCCGGCAGCAACTCCAAGTCGGAAATATTCACCTGGGACCGGAGAATGCCCATCTGCACAAACAGGTCTCCCTTGGCGTTGGGCAGGGTGCTGACGGTGCCGTTCAGGTTCAGCGAGAGCACCCGCACCGCATCCCCAATATGGAAGTCCTTGGCCTGATTGTGCTGGGCGGATTTGGCTTTCTTCTTGGACAGGCCCGCGTCCAGCCCCGCAATCTGTTCCCGGAGGCCGCTGCGCTGCCGTTCCAGATTCTTGTCCACCAGCATACCGCGCTTGTGCAGGTCCCGGATGGCCTTGTCCGCCGAATCTTTGGCCTGCTGGAGAATGGTCCGGGCTTCCTCCCGGGCCTCCCGAAGCACCTTATCCCGCTGTTCGTTTAGTCGGTCCTGCTTGCTGGCCAGATCTTTCTGCAGCTTTTCCGCCTCGTCCCGGAGTCGCTTGGCCTCCGCTTTCTCCTGTTCCAGCATCCGCCGCTGGGAGTCCAGGTCAGAGATCACGTCCTCAAAGGCCTCTTCCTGCTGGCCAATGGCCTCTTTGGCCTCCTCAATGATCTCCTCCGGCAGCCCCAGCTTCTGGGAGATGGCGAAGGCGTTGCTCTTGCCGGGGATTCCAATGAGCAGCCGGTAGGTGGGCCGCAGGGTCTCCACATTGAACTCACAGCTGGCGTTTTCCACCCCCGGGGCGGAGAGGGCGTAGATCTTCAGTTCGCTGTAGTGGGTGGTGGCCACGGTGCGGATGCCCCGGCGGTGGAGCCGGGAGAGGATGGCCATGGCCAGAGCCGCCCCCTCGGTGGGGTCGGTGCCGGCCCCCAGCTCGTCAAAGAGCACCAGGGAATTTTCATCTGCGCTCTTTAAGATCCGCACAATGGAGGTCATGTGGGCGGAGAAGGTGCTGAGGCTTTGCTCAATGCTCTGTTCGTCCCCGATGTCTGAGAATACATCCCGGAAGACCCCAAGACGGGAACCGGCGGCGGCCGGAATGTGCAGGCCCGCCTGGCCCATGAGGGTGAACAGGCCGATGGTCTTTAGGGAGACGGTCTTGCCGCCGGTGTTGGGACCGGTGACCACCAACAGGTCAAAGTCTTTCCCCAGCCACACGTCCACCGGCACCGCAGTCTTGGCCGGAAGCAGCGGATGACGGCCCTGTTTGATGTGGATCTGCCGGTCCGTGTTGAATACCGGCGCAGTCCCCTTGTAGGACCGGGAGAATATGGCCTTGGCAAAGATAAAGTCCAGCAGGGTCAGGGTGTGAAAGTTCTGCTCCAGCTGGCCGCTATACTCCGCCGCCTGGTTGCTCAGATCCGCCAAAACCGCCTCCATCTCTTTCCGCTCCTGGATCTCCAGTTCCCGGAGCTCATTGTTCAGCTTCACCACCGGCATGGGTTCAATAAAGGCGGTGGAGCCGCTGCTGGAATAGTCGTGGATCAGGCCGGGCACCTGGGCCCGGTATTCCTGGCGCACCGGCAGGCAGTACCGGCCGTCCCGCATGGTGATGACCCCGTCCTGCAGGTAGTTCCGGGCGCTGACCACCAGGGCGTTTAGCTGGGTGTGAATCTTGTCGTTGGCGCTGCGGATGGACCGGCGCACATGGCGGAGGCCGGGGCTTGCGTCATCGCTGATTTCTTCCTCTGAGAGAATGCACCGCTCAATGGACTGGCGCAGGGGCGTCAATGGCTCCAGGGCGGCAAACAGTTCCTCTAGGGAATCCGGCTCCTCCCGGTCTTCCCGACGGCCGTAGCTTTTGGCCCGGGCGGCCACCGCCAACAGGGAGCCGATCTGCAAAAGTTCCGGGGCGCTTAAAGAACTGCCCACCTCCAGCCGCTTTACCGCCGGGCGAATATCCCGGACGCCGGAGAAGGAAAGGCTGCCTTTGGCAATGATGCGCATTTCCGCGTCGCTGGTCTCCTGCTGGGCCCGGCGGATGGCGCCGATTTCCGTCATAGGAACCAGCTGCCGGCACAGGTCTTTTCCCGCTGGTGTGTGGGCCAGTTCCGTCAATTTATGCAAAATCTTATGGAATTCCAGGGTTTTCAATACTTTCTCATTCATACCGAAAGTATAACACAGGACCCATACCCTGTCCAGTGCGCCGAGGGGAAGTTTTCGCCGGAAAATGCTTCACAAAGGGGGTAAAATCCACTATAATAACTCCATGGAGGTGCTGCGCGATGGCCGAAATCCCCCGTGATGATTCCAAGGACGAAAAGAACGAAAAGAAAGAATTTATCCGAGAGACCATTGTGAAGCCGGAAAAGCCCAGGCGGAGAGGACGGAGCCTTCTCTGGACCCTGGCGTTGGCAGTGGTTTTTGGTGTAACCTCCAGTCTGACGTTTGTGATTGCCAGGCCTTTTTGGGAGGGACAGCTGGGGGAGGAGGAGCCGCCGGAGAGCATCTCCCTGGCCCGGGATGATACCGCAGAAGCGCAGGCTCAGACGGAGGCGGAAGATCCGGCTGGAGAGAACGTGGAGGAGACCACGGAGAGCAACCTGCTGCAGGTGGACCCGGAGGAACTGGAACGGCTGGTAGAGGAAGTGGTGGAACAGACTGCCCAGGACCTGGAAGATTTGGAAAGCCTGTATACGGTGATGAATGGTCTGGTGGCCGAGGCCAACCGGAGCCTGGTGGTAATCACCGCCTACACCACAGACCGGGATTGGTTTGACAATGAGTACGCCAGCGGCCAGCAAAGCTGCGGTCTGGTGGTGGCGGTGACTGGCCAGGAAGTACTGATTTTGACGGATTCCCAGATTGTGGAAGGGCAGGAGACGGTGCGGGTTTCCTTTGGAAGCTACGGAGAGGCGGACGGAACCTGCAAGCAGCGGGACCGGACCACCGGCATTGCGGTGGTGACGGTGCCGGTGACCAGTCTGGCGGAGGACTGCCTCGCCTTTATACAGCCGGTGACGCTGGGCAATTCCTATCTGGTGTCTCAGGGGACCCCGGTGATCGCCATTGGAAGCCCCCAGGGGATACTTCGGTCTGTGACCATAGGGTTGGTCTCCGCAGTCAACAGCAACATTCAGGCAGAGGATAGTCAAATCCGGCTGATTTGTACGGATATGGCGGGAAGTTCCTCTTCCTCCGGTTTTCTGTTGAATCTGGACGGGGAGGTGGTGGGCTGGATCACCACCGCGTACAATTCTTCGGATCAGGCCAATGTGGTCCGGGCGCTGTCCATCTCGGAACTGAAAGGGAAGATTGAAAAGCTCCTGAACGGGGAGGCCCTTGCCTCTCTGGGGGTGAAGGGGCAGACGGTGACCGCTGCCATCTCAGAGGAACGGCAGATTCCCATGGGAGTTTATATTACCCAGTGTGTGGCGGACAAGCCCGCTTATCTGTCCGGGCTTCAAAATGGGGATATTCTCACCGCGCTGGACGGTACGCCGGTGGCCTCCGTCCAGGATCTGCAGGCCAAGCTGGAGGCCTTGCCGGCAGACGCCCAGGTGACGGTGACAGTCCAGCGCAGCGGCCGGGAAGGGTATGAGGAGATGGCCTTTGCCGTACAGCTGACGGCCCGGTAGGGAAAGGCCGCCGGTATGGGCCAAATCAACGCAGGTGCCAGGACCAGGACGGAGGTACCCGGGACCTGGCCGGAAGATGTCGGAAGGAAGCAGGGCGTGAGAAGCACGCCAAATTAAGGAAAGGAATAGGGAAATGAAGTATATAGAAACGCTGCACGAGGGGGAGCGGATCTCGGAGATCTACCTGTGCAAGAACAAAACCAGCGCCAAAACCAAGGCGGGCAAGAGCTACTATTCTTTGACGCTGCAGGATAAGACCGGTACGCTGGACGGGAAGATTTGGGATCTGGGAAATGCGATCCATCACTTTGAGCCCCTGGACTACATCCAGGTGGACGGGGATGTGACCAGCTTTCAGGGGTCGCTGCAGCTAAACATCCGCCGGGTCCGGGTGGCCCAGCCCGGGGAATACCAGGCAGCGGATTACCTTCCCGTGTCCCCGTTTCCGGCGGAGGAGATGTACCGGAAGCTGATGGGGTTTGTGAAAAGCATTGGGGAACCGCATCTGCGGGAGTTGGCCGAGAGCTTTTTTGGGAACGAGGACTTTGCCCGGCGGTTCCAGGGGCACTCGGCGGCCAAGAGCGTTCACCACAGCTTTGTGGGCGGCCTGCTGCAGCACACCCTCCGGGTCACGGAACTGTGCCACTATTATTGCAGCGCGTATCCGCTGTTAAACCGGGATCTGCTGATCACCGGGGCCTTATGCCATGATATTGGCAAGCTGGAGGAGCTCTCTGCTTTTCCGGCCAACGACTACACAGACGATGGGCAGCTGTTGGGCCACATTGTCATTGGCTACCAGATGGTGCAGGATCATATCTGCCGGATCCCTGGTTTTCCGGACCGGACCGCCGCGGAACTGGGACATTTGATTCTGTCCCATCACGGGGAGATGGAGTATGGCTCTCCCAAGAAACCGGCGCTGCTGGAGGCCTTTGCCCTGCACTTTGCGGACAACACGGACGCCAAGCTGGAGACCATCAGCGAACTGCTGGAAGGCGCCGGGGACAGCAGCGAAGAATGGCTGGGATACCAGCGGCTGCTGGAGACCAACATACGGAGAACATCCCGGCCGTAGGGCTATAGAGGAGAAGGAAGGACAGCCCAGCTGCAACCGCGGCCGGGCTGTATACGTATGGAGCGATGAGATGGGCTGTCTGGTAGGAGTCATCTTTCGCAAGTTGCTTGATGGACAGTTTGGCTGGCTTGAAGATTGCGCTTTGGCGGGAAATCACAATGAGGACGATGGGAATGGAAATAGTGGAAAAGAACCAGCTGGTGACAGTGAAAATAGAAGATATGACGGATAAAGGAGAGGGTATTGGTAAGGTGAACGGCTATACCCTCTTTTTAAAAGATACGGTGATTGGGGATGTGGTGGAGGCCCGGGTGATGAAGACCAAAAAGACCTACGGCTACGCCCGCCTGCTGCGGGTCCTGGAGCCCTCCCCGGACCGGCGGGAGCCCCGGTGCCCGGTGGCAGGGCCCTGCGGCGGCTGCCAACTCCAGTCCATGACTTATGAAGCGCAGCTGCGCTTTAAGGAGCGGAAGGTCCGGGAACACCTGATCCGCCTGGGAGGACAGGAAAACCCGCCAGTGCGGCCCACCCTTGGGATGGAGGATCCCTGGGAGTACCGGAACAAGGCCCAGTTCCCGGTGGGACGGGGACGGGACGGCCAGGTGATAGCCGGGTTTTACGGTGCCCGGAGCCACCGGATCATAGAGACGGGGAGGTGCTTTCTGGGCGGCCCGGAGCAGCAGGCGATCTTGGAAATTGTGAAGGGGTGGATGGAAGCGTTCCACATAGCTCCCTATGACGAGGAAACCGGGAAGGGCCTGGTCCGCCATGTGCTGATCCGGGAGTCGGAGACCACCGGACAACGGATGGCCTGTCTGGTGATCAATGGAAAAAAGCTTCCGGCGGCGGAGGCGCTGACGGAGCGACTGCGGCAGGCGCCAGGGATGGCCTCCATCTCCTACAATATCAACCGGGAGCGGACCAATGTAATTCTGGGACGGGAACTGGTTTCCCTGTGGGGCCCGATCTATATAGAAGATGTGATCGGGGAGAACCGGTACCGGATTTCTCCGCTGGCGTTTTACCAGGTGAACAAGCGGCAGACGGAGGTGCTCTACCGCACCGCCCTGGCCTGCGCCGGTCTCACCGGCGGGGAGACGGTGTGGGACCTGTACTGCGGCACCGGCACCATTTCCCTGTTTTTGGCCCGGCAGGCCCGGCAGGTATACGGGGTGGAGATTGTGCCGGAGGCGGTGGAGAATGCCCGGGAGAACGCCCGGGAGAACGGGATCTCCAATGCGGAGTTTTTTGTGGGCAAGGCAGAGGATGTGCTGCCGGAGCAGTACCGGGCCGGGAAAGCCGCCGCAGACGTGATTGTGGTGGACCCGCCCCGGAAGGGCTGCGACGGGAAATTGCTTTCGACGATCCTGGCCATGGCCCCGGAGAAGGTGGTATACGTGTCCTGCGACTCCGCCACCCTGGCCCGGGATGTGAAGGTGCTGACGGAAGGGGGCTACCGGCTGGAGATAGCGCAGCCGGTGGATATGTTTCCTTGGACTGTTGGTGTGGAGACGGTTGTTCAGCTTTCCAAGGGAGAAATCGACTCAAAGAAAGTGCGTGTGGAGTTCTCGCTGGAGGATATGGATATGTCCGGATTCCAGAAAGGCGCGACCTATGAGCAGATCAAGGCATATGTGCTGGAACATACCGGCCTGAAGG
>CAZDOQ010000037.1:0-13189 GCA_964507035.1 uncultured Lachnospiraceae bacterium
GGGGCCTCATCGGCTACCGGGATGAGTTCCTGACGGACACCAAGGGCAACGGCATCTTGAACCAGCTCTTTGACGGATACGCCCCGTACCGGGGGGATATTCAGTACCGGAACCAGGGCTCTCTGGTGGCCTATGAGACCGGGGAGGCGGTGACATACGGCCTCTTCAACGCCCAGGGCCGGGGGATCTTGTTCATCAACCCCGGGGAGAGGGTCTACGCCGGGCAGGTGGTGGGCCAGAACGCCAAGGGGGATGATATTGAGGTCAACGTGTGCAAGAAAAAGCAGCTGACCAACACCCGGGCCTCCGGCTCCGACGATGCCCTGAAGCTAACGCCGCCCCGGATCATGAGCCTGGAGCAGTGCATGGAGTTTATTGACACAGACGAGTTGCTGGAGGTGACGCCCAAGAGCCTGCGGATTCGGAAGCGGATTCTGGACCCGACTCTGCGGAAGCGGGACGCGATGCGCCGGAAATCTTAAAAAACATACGCCGGGAGTCTTAAGAAAATAAACGGCAGAGGGGAAGAGGGATCATGGAGGGATGGCTGGCACGGCTTTCTGTGGCACATTGTGTTGGTGTTTTTGAGATTTTTGGTGGGACTTCACCGGACCGCCGTGCCGGAGCGCTTGTCCCGGCAGTTTACCTGCGCTCTGCCGGTTTGGGGCGTTTCGGCGGGCATGGCCGTCTATCTGACGGCCATGGTGCTGGGGGCGCTGCTGGTGTACGGGGCGGTGGGGCATTGGCACAAACGGCTTACGGCTTAGGGAACGGTTTTGCCGGCCCGAGAATTCTTGACAGAAGGACAGCCCTTATGCTAGTCTGATGAATAGAACTAAGAAGGAGGTTCACCTGATGGATGAAAGACAGATGCTGCAGGAACAGCTTTCGGCCCAGGAACAGGGAAAAAGCTATGTGCTGGTGACAATCCTGGAAGCAGAGGGCTCCTCTCCCCGCAGCAGCGGAAAAATGTTGGTCTATGAGGACGGCAGCATCCGGGGCACCGTGGGCGGCGGCTCTGTGGAACGGATGGCGGTATGCGACGCGCTGGTCTGTCTGAAAAAGGGGGAAAATCTGATCCGCACCTATGATATGGAATCTCCCGCCTCGGAGACGGGGATGATCTGCGGCGGACGGGTTACCCTGTGGCTGGAGGTTCACCGGGCCAAACCTCTGCTGGTGATCTGCGGCGCCGGTCATGTGGGCGGCGCAGTGCTGCCTTTGGCAAGGAACTTGGGCTTTGAAACGCTGCTGCTGGACGAGCGGGTGCCGGAGCTGATCCAGGATAAAATCCTTTTGGCGGACCGGTTTGAGCCGGTGCAGGATTATGAAAAGGATCTGGAGCAGATGGAACTGCCGCCGGGTGCTTTCTATGTGGTAGTCACCTTTGGACACCGGGGGGATGCGGAGGCTCTGAAGGCGGTGCTCCGGAAACAGGGGGCTTACGTGGGCATGATCGGCAGCCGGAAAAAGGTACAGGCCGTGTACCGGCGTCTCAGGGAAGAGGGGGTTTCAGAGGAGGAACTGCAGGCAGTGTACAGTCCCATCGGCCTGGATCTGGGCGGAGAGACGCCGGAGGAGATTGCCGTCTCTATTTTGTCGGAGATTTTGACGGTGAAGTATGGCCGCACAGGAAAGCATATGCGGGATTGGGGAGAGGCAGATTCGTAACGGCTTCCGGAACGGCCGCTCCCACACGGATCGGAAATTCCGAAAGAATCAAACTCCCGGGTTCAAACATTCCGAGGGCGTCAAATATTCTGAAGCAGAGAAAAGCCTGGGCATCTTTGCACAAAAAGCCCAGGCTTTTCTTTTTCTTTTCTTTCTTTTCTTTTTTTGCAGCGAACTGTAAAATGTAGTAGACAAACAGAGAAAAACCTGCTATAATCCAACTATCATCTTCATTGCCCGCTTTGGCGGGCACATATGAAACATGACAGGCATTCTGCCTGTCGGGACCGGTACTTCGGCCCATTCCGGGTCAACGGTTTCCCAGGAATTCATTTTAAGATTTTGTTTATCAGCGCTTTGACAATGTTCTTTTACCTGGCATTTTGAGAGAAGGAGGGTATCTGGATATGCCGCAAAACAGAAAATGGCTGGCCATGGCTGGGCTGGCGGGGCTGCTTTTGGGTACGGCAGCCTCTGGCCGCACGGCTCTGGGCGCAGAGGCGGACAGCCTGCTCTGGGAGGAGCAGGTGAAATGTGATAGCCGGGAGGAGGCGGAGGCGTACCCGTTTCCGGAATTCCGGCAAGTGGAGGGGGCACGCTACCGGCTGGTTCGGACGGAGATTCTTCCGGCGGAAGAACCTGCGCAGAAGACCAGGGAGACCTGGGTTCCCCAGGTGCAGTGGATGGAATCCCCGGTGATCCTGCCGGGGGAGACCTATGAGCCGGAGCCGGAAATTATCCGGGAAGGAACCCGTTACCGTCTGGTCCAGACCCAGGCGGAACCGGCGGAGTCCGGGACAGCGGGGCAGGTGGTGGAAGGCTCCCGGGTGTATGCAGGCGTTACGGAGCGGCCGGATATTCCGGAGGAGGCGGCGTTTACCGTCTGGGACGAGGCCCGGCAGGAAGAGCGGACGGTGTGGCTGTCTCTGGACCGGCTGCAGGAGGTGTGGAGTTGGCGGGAGGATTTTCAGGCGACCCTCACCGCTGCACCGGCCCAGGCGTCCGAATACGAGTTAGGTGGTCAGTATGTGACGCTGGGGGAGGAGACACCGGGGCTGGAAGTATATGAGGAGGCGGTGCTGGCGGAACTGGGGCTGGACCCGGAACTTTTTCAGATTGAAGGCTCCCAATGGGCCGGGGATGCCTATGAGACGGACGGCGGCTGGGCCCGGGAGATAAAGGTTACCGGCAGGCGGTATGCGGCCGACTACACCGCCTGGTATGCAGGGGAGCTTCCGGCGCCGGAGGGGACGGTGTACCATTCGGTCTATCAGGAGGTGCCGGAACCGGAGGAGGAAGAGCCTGTTTCTTATTTGGCCAAGGCCTTTTATCAGCCGGAGGAAGAGGCGGCCCGGATTCCCCCGGTCTTTCCCACAGCGGCTGGCGCGCTGGCCACGGGTCTTTTTGTGGTGGTCTGGGTGCGAAGAAGAAAGAAGCACAGGAAATACGTTCCATTCGGGAGGAGGTTGTGGATGTGAAAAAAGGAGGGATTGTCCTTGGGATGATTCTACTTTCTTTGTTTCTATTTTCGGGGCCGGTTGGGGCCGCCCCGACAGGAAGGGCAGAGGGAGGGGTGGACAGCGGGCTGGAGAGGTTTGTGACCCGGCTGTATGAGACGGTTTTGCAGCGGACACCCGGGGTATCGGAACGGCAGGACTGGGTGGCGCGGCTCCAATCTAGCCAATGTTCCGGCGCGGAGGTGGTCGCCGGGTTTTTCCTCTCGGCAGAGTATCAGCGGAAGAATCTGCCGGATTCGGAGTATTTGGCAGATCTTTACCAGGCCATTTTGGGCCGCAGTCCGGATGAGAACGGCTTCCGCAGCTGGCTGAGGCTCCTGGACAACGGGAGCAGCCGGGGATTTGTCCTGTCCGGTTTCACCAATTCCCAGGAGTTTCAGCGGCTCTGCGCTGGCTATGGCGTCTCCCAGGGCAGCTTTTTGTATCAGGAAAACCGGGACCGGAATCCCCAGGCCACGGCGTTTATCCAGCGCTTATACCGGCTGGTGTTGGGGCGGTCCGGAGAGGCGCAAGGGTTGAACGATTGGTCCGGTTATCTGCTGAATGGCGGTGGAAGCGGCAGCGGCGTGGCGGCGGCCTTTTTCCAGTCCTCAGAGTACCGGCGCCAAAACACCGGAACGGAGGCGTATCTATCAGACCTGTATCAGGCCATCATGGGACGGACGCCGGGGGAGGCGGAGATTGCCTTTTGGGCGGACTGGCTGGACCAGGGGATGAGCCGGGACGGGGTGCTGGCCGGTTTCACCGGCAGCGCGGAGTTTGCCCGCCTCTGCGCTTCCTATAGGATTGCCCAGGGAACCTACGCCTCCGGGCAGGCCCGGGATGCCAAACCGGAGGTGACGGCTCTGGTGCAGCGGATGTACCGGCTGGTGCTGGGCCGCTTGGGAGCGGGGGAGGAACTGAACCAGTGGACCTCACGGCTGCTTTCCGGCAGCTGCACCGGAACGGATCTGGCCGTGGGCTTTATTCTAAGCTCGGAGTATCAGCGGAAAACCGTGAATCTTCCCAGTTACGTGCGGATGCTGTATCAGGCGTTGCTGGACCGGACGCCCTCGGAGGCGGAGGCAGCAGCGTGGGTGCAGCGGGTCCGCTCCGGCCTGCTGACACCGGTCAATCTCATTGGACAGTTTACCGGAAGCCCGGAATTTCAGCGCCTTTGCGCCCGGTCCGGGATTTCCAGCGGCGCGGGACAGGTCACCACCGGAGAGCTTCCCCGGATGATTCTGTATGAGCCGCAGTTGGTGCCGGATATGCTGGGGTACGTCAATGAGGCGCGGGCCGCCGCCGGACTTCCGGCATACCGCTCCTCCCCGGAACTGGATGCCATGGCGCTGCGGCGGGTGCAGGAACTGGCGGAGGATTTCAGCCACACGGGAGCCAGCCATGCGGAAAACATTGCCCAAACTTCCTATACGGATACGGCAAGAGTCTTTCAAGTCTGGATGGACAGCGAGGGCCACCGGAGGAATATGTTATAGGACTCGCCTCTTTTTACCGCCATGGCATGCGCCCGGTACCAGTACGGCGGGAGCGTCTATTGGGTGATGGTCTTTTGATGGAGGGGAGAAGAACCTTCCGGGTGGGATACAGTGCTGCAAAGAGAATGAAAAATGAAAACGGGAGGAAGATCATGAAAAAACGCATTGGAAAACGGCTTCTGCCGGTTTTGTTGGCGCTGTCTCTGCTGTGGAGCGGGACCGGAATCGGATATGCGCTGCCAGCGGGCGGTCTGGCCGGGAGCGCTTCCGTTTCAGCAGAAAGCTGGATGGAAGAAGAAAATCAACCGGAAGCAAAGTCTCAGCTGGAGGAATCCTACTTAGACTGGTACCGGCAGGGGGTGGAGCAGGGGCTCTATGCCAACCCGGACCTTCAGTACACCGTGGGACGAAAATTCCAGAATGAATCCATTGCCAGCATTCTTGCCATGAGCCAGGACCCGTCGCTGGAGGGCTGGAGTTGGGACTCCTTCTTTGCAGGAACCATCTTTGCGGGGCTGGGAGAGGAGGACCTGCGGCAGTTTCAGGCCATGGGGTGTCAGGACATGGGGGAAGTACAGGAACTGTTTTCAGGAATCCGCACTTTTTCTTTGTCTGATACCATGACTTTAAGCGCCGCTAGAAGCCAACAATTCCAGCAGTTTGAGATGGAGATCTACGGTTCCGTGCACGGGCCGCTGTATTTCATGTCCCTGGACGGACACACGGCTTTCTGCATGGACTATGGAAAACATGCTCCCACCGGAACGCTTTTCCAGCGGATGGACATCCAATCCAAACTGTCCACATCTCAGCTGGAAACCATTAAACAGGGCCTTTTGTTCTTCCTGTACCTTCAGAACCTGGAAGGGGAGCAGAAAGAGTGGGGCAAAGCCGTTGACCTGGTGGACATCTCCCCCACCAGCGGCTACTATCTGTACATGCAGATCTGGGTGTGGGCGGCCCTGAAAAACCTGGACAGCTACGGCTGCGCAGAGCAGATGCGAAATGCCATCATCACCTGGGATGCGTCCAATGCCGGATGGGCCAACAATTACTATCAGCTGGCAAAGGACTTTTTGGAAAACCGGCTGTATGAGGCCTATGAGATAGAAGTCTATGCCTATACATCCGGGAATGGAGCCAACCAGGATATGTTTACCTATGACTTTTCCACCTTTACCATCACGGGGCCGAAGGAATATCCCATGGCGGTGGGCGTGTACAAAAAAGGCGTACACACCGGGGTGAATCTGGCCGGAGCCAGCTACGGAGTTTATGGGGATGCCTCTTGTACCCAGGAGATTGCCACCATCACCACCGGAGCCGACGGGCGGGGGACCGCCTCCTGGGTCAGCAACCAGGACAGCATGACGGTCTATCTGAAAGAAAAGACCGCTCCGGCGGGGACGGTGCTGAATCTGAAGATTCATTCGGTCTATCTGGATGCAGGGAGCAGTGCCAACATTCCCTATGTGCACGTGACCAATGAGGAGTGGTCCGGTTCCGCAGTGGTGACCAAGAGGGATTCGGCCACAGAAGGCAAGCTGACGGGAGCCACCTTTGCGCTCCAGGAATGGAACGGCAGCGCCTATGAAACCGTGAAGAATCTGACGGATCAGGAAGATGGGACTTACGCCACGGGAATCCTGTATTACCGTCCCTCCAATCAGGGGCGCTTCCGGATTGTGGAGACGGCTGCTCCCAACGGCTATATCAACCGGGGCTGGAGCCAGGAATTTACGCTGACCGGGGCCAATCAGCGTTTTACCTATACGGTGGATAATATGCCCTGGTCCGGCTCCGCAACGCTGACCAAGACGGACACGGTGACCGGCGGCAGCCTGGCAGGGGCTGTTTTTACCCTGCAGGAGTGGTCCGGCAGTCAATTTGTGGATCTTCGGCCCCTCACAGACCAGGGGGACGGCACCTATTCCACCGGGCCCCTCATCTATTCTCCCTCCAACCTAGGGCGCTTCCGGATTGTGGAGACATCGGCTCCCACCGGCTATATTGCAGGCGGCTGGAGTCAGGAGTTCCGGCTGACGGGGGACAGTCAGCAATTCACCTATCGCGTAGAGAACTATCCCTGGACCGGGCAGGCCCTGTTGACCAAACAAGACGCTCAGTCTTACCGAAATGTGACGGGGGCTGTCTTTACCCTACAGGAGTGGAACGGGAGTCAGTATTCGGACCTGCGGCTTTTGCAGGACAATGGAAACGGAACTTACTCCACCGGGCCCTTATATTACAGCGTGAAGAATCAGGGACGCTTCCGGATTCTGGAGACCACGGCTCCTGCCGGTTACCAGAACAGCGGCTGGAGTCAGGAGTTTGTCTTAAGCAGCAGCGGCCAGTTTTTCCGCTACACCGTGTCCAATGACCAGGTGCGCGGTCAGGTGATGGTTCGCAAAGAAGATCGGGAGACCGGAGGCGTGGCCCAGGGGGACGCCAGCCTGGACGGGGCGGTCTATGGCCTGTATGCGGCGGCGGACATCCGGCACCCGGATGGCTCGGGAACCGTTTATGTGTCCGGGCAGGAGGTGGCCCGGGGTACGGTGCAAAACGGAACAGTGACCTTCGCGGATCTGTACCTGGGCTCCTATTACGTGCAGGAGATCACCTCGCCCGCCGGTTATCTGTTGGATGCTACCCGGTATCCGGTGGCTTTGGAATACCAGGACCAGCATACCGCTTTGATCCAACAGGAGATCACCGTCACGGAGGAGGTGATGAAGCAGCCTTTTCGCCTTTTGAAGGCGACAACCGGCGGCAACTCCGGAGCCATGCAGCCTCTGGCCGGAGCAGAGTTTACCGTCAAACTCCAGTCGGAGGTGGAGGCTCGAGGCTGGGACGCGGCGGCAACCTATGACGTGATGACCAGCGGAAAGGATGGCTGGGCAGAGTCCCAAGCACTGCCCTACGGAACCTATCTGATCCGGGAAACGGTGACGCCGGAGGGCTATTGGAAGGTGGAAGACTTCACGGTAACCGTCCGGGAAAACAGCAGCGAGCCGGTTCAGATTTTGCTGAACAACGCGCCCATGGAGGCAGCCATTCAGATTGTGAAGCGGGATGCCAGGACCCAGGAGATTCTTCCGATTCCAGGAGCCTCGTTCAAGATCTTTGACGTGGCGAACCAAGAGTATCTGCGCCAACCCGTGGGCGGGAAGTGGGTGGATACCTTTACCACAGACGAGACTGGAACGGTCACCACTCCGCTGACCCTGGTGTACGGAGAATACCGTATTGAGGAGATAGATGCTCCGCCAGGGTACCTGCCCGCTACAGAGCCCCTTACCATCACCATCGGAACCGGGTCAGAGTTTATCTATTCTGAGACCAACACTCCTATTGTGGTGGTGCATGTGCTGAACCAACCCACGGAAACCCGGATCCGCAAAACGGATCTCACCACCGGAGAACTGGTGCCCGGCGCCAAGCTGCAGGTCACAGACCAGGCCGGGACCCTCTGGGCCGAGTGGACCAGCCAGGAGGAGGAATATGTTCTCTACGCACTACCGGAGGGGGAATACACTCTGACCGAGATCCAGGCCCCCACAGAGGACGGATATGTCCGAAGCCGGGATGTCTCCTTCACGGTTCGGGAGAATGGGGAGATCCAGAAGGTGGAGATGCAGGATGATCACACGAAGGTAGAAATCGCCAAGACAGACCTGACCACCGGAGAGCCGGTGCCGGGGGCGACGCTGCAAATCCAGGATCTGGAAGGAATCGTATTGTATGAGTGGATTACCGGAGAGGAACCGGTGCTGTACGAATACCTGCCAGTAGGAGACTATGTGCTGGTGGAAACCCAAGCCCCCACGGAATCCGGCTACGTGAAAGCCGAGTCCGTGCCCTTCACCGTTCAGGAAACCGGCCAAATCCAGAAGGTAGAGATGCAGGACGACCACACCCGGGTGGAAGTAGAAAAAGTGGACGAAACTACTGGAAATCCGCTGGCAGGCGCCCACCTGGAAATCCGGGATGCGGCAGGAAAACTGGTACACCAGTGGACCTCCGGAGAAACTGCGGAGCAGATTGAGTATCTGCCGGTGGGAACCTATACGCTGGTGGAAACCCAGGCCCCGGAAGGGTATGCCCCGCTGGAGCCCCAGACCTTTACGGTGGAAGAAACCGGAGAGGCACAGATCTGGACTGTGAAAAACCAACTTCGGGGGACCATCACAGGGGAGGTCCCCACACCGGACATCACAGAGACGGTGGGCACCGGAGATGAGACAGAATCCGGATATGGAATTCTGTTCTGCTTATCCGCCGCCGCTCTAGCGGCGGCGTTGGGACTCCGAAAGAGCCGGAGCAAGAGAAGATGGTAGTCCGTCCATGAGGAAATAGTATAGAATAGTACATCATTTTTTACAACAAATCTTATTCTAAACAAAATAGAGGCGGCTGCACTCCGGGAAAATCCTTCCCCCAAGCGCAGCCGCCTCTTTCACACTTCCGTTAAAAAAACGCCTCTTCTCGATTTACTGGTCCTTCTGATTCTGCTTCTCCAGATCCGCCTTCTTCATGGCGCGTACCCGCAGGGGCAGGCCGAACAGGTTGATAAAGCCCTCCGCGTCGTGATGGTCGTATAACTCGCCGGTGGTGAAGGAAGCCAGGGACTCGCTGTACAGAGAGAACGGCGCTTTGGTGCCGGCTTTGATGATGTTGCCCTTGTACAGTTTGAAGCGGACCTCGCCGGTCACATCCACCTGGGTCTTGTCAACAAAGGCTTCCAGAGCCTCCCGCAGGGGGGTGAACCATTTGCCCTCATAGACCACCTGGGCCATCTTGTTGCCCAGATCCTTCTTCACTTCCATGGTGGCCCGGTCCAGAACCAGCTCTTCCAGCTGCTGGTGGGCTTCCATCAGAATGGTGCCGCCGGGAGTTTCATAAACGCCCCGGGACTTCATGCCCACCACCCGGTTCTCCACAATGTCCACAATGCCAATGCCGTGCTTGCCGCCCAGTTCGTTGAGTTTGCGGATGATGTCGGAGACCTTCTTTTTCTCCCCGTTGACGCTGGTGGGGATTCCCTTCTCAAAGGTCATGGTCACATATTCCGGCTCGTTGGGGGCCTTCTCCGGGGTCACGCCCAGAACCAACAGATGATCATAGTTGGGCTCGTTGGCAGGGTCCTCCAACTCCAGGCCTTCATGGCTGATGTGCCACAGGTTCCGGTCCCGGCTATAGCTGCTGTCGGTGGAGAAGGGCAGATGGATGCCGTGGGCCTGGCAATAGGCAATCTCGTCCTCCCGGGACTGCATTTTCCAGGTCTTATTGCAGCGCCAAGGGGCAATGATCTTCAGGTCGGGCGCCAGGGCCTTGATGCCCAGCTCAAACCGGACCTGGTCGTTTCCTTTGCCGGTGGCGCCGTGGCAGATGGCCACCGCTCCCTCTTTCCGGGCCACTTCCACCAGCTTCTTGGCGATCAGGGGACGGGCCATGGAGGTGCCCAGCAGGTACTTGTTTTCGTAAACGGCGTTGGCCTTGACGCAGGGTATAATATAGTCGTCGCAGAATTCGTCCACCACATCCAGTATGTATAGCTTGGAAGCGCCGGAGAGTTTGGCCCGCTCCTCCAGTCCGTCCAGCTCGTTGCCCTGTCCCACATCAATACAGCAGCAGATCACATCGTAGTCGTAATTTTCTTTCAGCCACGGGATGATGGCGGTGGTGTCCAGACCGCCGGAATACGCAAGCACAACTTTGTCTTTCATCAGGGAATCCTTCCTTTCCAGAATTTTCTGTCTGTGTTTTTGCCCTTTGAGGATACGGGCCTATGGTTCTTTTCCGGGTCAGGCAGATGTTTTGCAATTTATAAATATGCAAAAATATCTTCTCCGGAAGTAATCTGGGGAGAGTATACACCAGGCCGAAGATTTTTGCAAGTATTTTTGCGAAAAAACTTGCATAAAAATCGATAAAGATGTATAATGGCCGCATATTTATTTGGATGATCCAGGAAGGAAGGAATCATATGAAGATAAAGGCGGGAATTATCGGCTCCACCGGCTATGCCGGGGCGGAGCTGGTACGTTTGTTGATGCAGCATCCGGAGGCGGAGATTTGCTGGTGCGGCTCCCGGAGTTATATTGGAGAAGACTTTGCTTCCATCTACCGGAACCTGTTCCGGATTGTGGACCAGACCTGTCTGGACGACAATCTGGAGGAACTGGCGGAGGAGGCGGATGTGATCTTCACCGCCACCCCCCAGGGGTTCTGCGCCTCGGTGATGAGCGACGCCATTCTGGCAAAAACCAAGATCATTGACCTCAGCGCGGATTTCCGCCTGAAGGACGTGGCGGTCTATGAGAAGTGGTACAAGATCCAGCACAAGAGCCGCCAGTATCTGCCGGAGGCGGTGTACGGCCTCTGTGAGATCAACCGGGAGCAGATCCGGAACACCCGGCTGCTGGCCAACCCGGGCTGCTACACCACCTGCTCCATTCTTACCTTATATCCATTGGTGAAGGAGGGGCTGGTGGACCCGTCCACCATCATCATTGACGCCAAGTCCGGCGCCTCCGGCGCGGGCCGGGGCGCCAAAGTGGCCAATTTGTATTGCGAAGTCAACGAGAATATCAAGGCCTACGGGGTGACCACCCATCGGCACACGCCGGAGATTGAGGAGCAGCTGGGCTACGCCTGCGGCCAGCCGGTGGTGTTAAACTTTACCCCCCACCTGGTGCCCATGAACCGGGGCATTCTGGTCACCGCCTACGCCAACCTGGCGGGCAATGTGTCTCCGGAGGCGGTCCAGGCGGCCTATGAGAAATACTATGGAGAGGAATTCTTCATCCGCCTGCTGGGCCAGGGCGTGTTCCCGGAGACCCGTTGGGTGGAGGGCAGCAATTTTGTGGACATCGGCTTCCAGCTGGATCCCCGGACCCACCGGATTGTGGCCATGGGCGCTCTGGACAATCTGGTGAAGGGCGCGGCGGGCCAGGCCCTCCAGAATATGAACCTGATGTTTGGACTGCCGGAGAACGCGGGGCTTATGCAGCCGCCGTTGTTTCCGTAGGGGAGAGGAGATAAGAAAATGCAGCAGATAGACGGGGGCGTTACCGCGCCCCAGGGCTTTCAGGCCGCCGGCATTATGACCGGCATCAAACAAGACAAGAAGGATATGGCGGTGGTGTACAGCGAGGCGCCCTGCCAGGTGGCCGGGGTATTCACCCGGAACTTGATCAAGGCGGCGCCGGTGCTGTGGAACCGGCAGGTGGTGGACAGCAAGGTTCCTTGTCACGCAGTGGTGGTAAACAGCGGCGTGGCCAACGCCTGCACCGGCAAGGAGGGGCTGGACAACTGCGCCAAGACCGCAAAGGAGACGGCCAAAGCTTTTGGCGTTCCCGCCGGCAGCGTGTGTGTGGCGTCCACCGGGGTCATTGGTCCCCAGCTTCCCATGGAGAAGATTTTGGCGGGGGTGCATCAGCTGCGGGAAGCGGCTGGCAGCAGCCGGGAGAACGCCCGGATGGCGGCGGAGGCCATCATGACCACGGACACCGTGTCCAAGGAGGTGGCGGTTCAGACCAGCATCGGCGGCAAAACCGTGACTGTGGCCGGCATGTGCAAGGGCTCCGGTATGATCCATCCGGATATGTGCACCATGCTCTGTTTCCTCACCACAGACGCGGCCATCACCCAGGAAGCCCTGCAGCAGGTTCTGAGCGAGGATGTGGAGGACACCTTTAACATGATCTCGGTGGACGGGGACACATCCACCAACGACACGGTGCTGGTGCTTGCCAACGGCGCTTCCGGCTGCCCGGAAATTACCGGTCCCGGGCCGGAATACGATGCTTTCTATGAGGCCTTTCACACGGTGATGGTGGATCTGTGCAAGCGGATTGCCGGGGACGGGGAAGGGGCCACGGCCCTGTTTGAGGTCCAGGTGATCCACGCCGCCACCAAGGAGCAGGCCCGGGTTTTGAGCAAATCAGTGATCACCTCCAATCTGACCAAGGCGGCCATCTACGGCCATGACGCCAACTGGGGGCGGATCCTCTGCGCCATGGGCTACTCCGGGGCTGTCTTTGACCCGGACAAGGTGGACCTGTACTTTGAGAGCGCTGCCGGAACGCTCCAGATCGTGGCGGACGGCGTGGCCACGGACTACAGCGAGGAGGAGGCCACCAAGATCCTTTCGGAACCGACGGTGACGGCCCGGATTGATTTGAACGAGGGGGAGGCCAGCGCCACTGCCTGGGGCTGTGACCTGACCCATGAATATGTGAGCATCAATGCGGATTACCGCAGCTAAGGGGGAGAAATAGGAGATGGACGAAGCAATTATGCACAAAGCGGAAGTGCTGGTGGAAGCGCTTCCCTACATCCAGAAATTTAACCGGAAGATTGTGGTGGTCAAGTACGGCGGCAGCGCCATGCTGGACGACAATCTGAAGGAGAACGTGATCAAAGACGTGGTGCTCTTAAAGCTGGTGGGCTTTAAGCCGGTGATCGTCCACGGCGGCGGCAAGGACATCAGCAAGTGGGTGGAGCGCTCCGGCATGGAGC
>CAZDOQ010000038.1:0-13075 GCA_964507035.1 uncultured Lachnospiraceae bacterium
ATGCGGAGAAAGCGGCCCCGGAGGTGCCGAAGGATCCCGCCGGTAAAGTCTAAGGAGATCAAAGCCGGAGAGGTGCTTGCCAACCGTTCTCTTTCTATGGTAAGATAGACGAAAACACGCAAAACGTGGAGGATGTACATATTGGACCTTTTTGACTATATGCGGGAAACCCGCCAGGAAAAGGAATCCCCTCTGGCCTCCCGGCTGCGTCCCACTACCCTGGAGGAGGTGGTGGGACAAAAGCACATCCTGGGAAAGGATAAACTGCTGTACCGGGCCATTGCGGCGGACAAACTCAGCTCCTTAATTTTTTACGGTCCGCCGGGGACCGGCAAGACCACCTTGGCCAAGGTCATTGCCAATACCACCAAAGCGGACTTTGAGCAGATCAACGCCACTTCCGCCGGCAAGAAGGACATGGAAGAGGTGGTGGCCAGGGCCAGGGAAAACCTGGCCCTGTACGGCCGGAAGACCATCCTGTTTATAGATGAGATCCACCGCTTCAACAAGGGACAGCAGGACTATCTGCTGCCTTTTGTGGAGGACGGCACCATCATCCTCATTGGCGCCACCACGGAGAACCCGTATTTTGAAGTGAACCGGGCCTTGATCTCCCGGTCCATTATCTTTGAACTAAAATCCTTGCTGCCGGAGGAGATTGAGGAGATTCTCCTGCGGGCCGTCCAGGACACCCAGAAGGGCATGGGGGCTTACCACGGCGTTCTGGAGCCGGAGGCTTTGCATTTTTTGGCGGATATCTGCGGAGGAGACGCCCGGGCTGCCTTAAACGCAGTGGAGTTGGCTCTTTTGACCACCAGCCCCGGGGAGGATGGGAAGATCCACATCACCCTTTCCGTGGCGGAGGAGTGTATCCAGAAGCGGAATGTCCGGTATGACAAGAGCGGAGACAACCACTATGACGTGATCTCTGCCTTTATCAAGAGTATGCGGGGTTCGGACCCGGATGCGGCGGTGTACTACCTGGCCCGGATGATCTATGCCGGGGAGGATCCCAAATTCATTGCCCGGCGGATCATGATCTGCGCGGCGGAGGATGTGGGGGTGGCGGACCCCAATGCCCTGGTGGTGGCCACCGCGGCGGCCCAGGCCCTGGAGCGGGTGGGAATGCCGGAAGGGCAGATCCCCCTGGCGGAGGCGGTGGTGTACGTGGCCACCGCGCCCAAGAGCAACGCCTCCCACATGGCCCTCCAGGCGGCCCTGGAGGCGGTGAAGACGGTGCAGGTGAAGACGGTTCCGCCTCATCTGCAGGACGCCCACTACCGGGGAGCAGCCGGTTTGGGTCGGGGCGCCGGGTACCAATATGCCCACAATTATCCGGGGCACTATGTGCGCCAGCAGTACTTGCCGGACGAGCTGGTGGGCCGCCGGTTCTTTGAGCCGGGGGAGAACGGCTACGAAAAAGAAATAAAAAAATATATGGAATTCTGTCAGAAACTGTAGTAAGATAAAACGGGTAGGTGAACAGGGTGAAAGAGGGCATCAGCCGTCTGGCCAGGGGTATTGTGGACGCAGAAGTCCCCCAGCTGGCGCTTTTACAGCCGAATATCGATGAGGTCATTGCCTATGGCCGGATTCATCAAGGCGATCTTCGCATCAACAGCGAAAACCGGCTTGCTTTTCGTGGTCTGGTTTATTCCAGCGACAGCCGGGTGTCCTTGCGGTCCGGCTATTTTACCGGGGAAAGCGCCTTTATCTCCTATGAGGTGGACGCCCGGCGCCTGGAAGAGGGGGAGGCCATCACCGGCGTTTTCACGCTGGTCAGCAACGGCGGCGAGTACACCATCCCCTATTGTTTCCGGGTCCAGGTGGCGGACGCCTCCCGGTTTGGCCAGCTGCAGACGGGGCAGCAGTTGGGAGAGATGGTCCAGGCGGAGCCGGATACGGCCCTGCGCCTGTTTGATTCGGATGAGTTTGCCCGGCTGCCTTTCATGCAGGATATGGCGGCCCGGGCCATGTATGACGGCCTCTGCCGCGGCGGTTCTCGCCGCAGCGCTCTGGAAGAGTTTTTGGTGGCCATCGGCGTAAAAGAAGGGGTGCGGCTGATGGCAAACACCGAGTCCCGCTATTACACCGGCACTGGGGAGGAATTGGTGGACTGCCTGACGGTTAGCCGGAATACCTGGGGGTATCTGGCTTGCCGGGTGGAGAGCGACGCCCGTTTTTTGGCTGTGGAAAAGGAACGCCTCACCGACTCGGATTTTGTGGGAAATTCCTGCGAACTGCATTATCATATTCTGCCCCAGTACTTGCACCAGGGCCAAAATTATGGAAAGATCACCCTGTCCGGGGTCTATGGAACCCTGGAGTTGACGGTGGTGGTGGAAGTGCCCGGAAATACGGAGGAGCAGGAGCGGCGCAGCCGGTTCCGGAGGAACTTCATCTCCTACGTCCAGGCGGACTTGGACCTGCTGTCCGGGCAGTATGAAAAGGGCCTTTTGCTAAACCGGATGGAGAACGCCTGGAATGCCATGGCGGAGTTGAGAGAACCGGATGTGCAGCGGAAGCTGTGGCAGGTGGAGTTGGCCATGTACCGGGACCGGAAGGAACTGGCGGGCCGGCTGTTAAATGAGTTGCAGCCGGAGGTTCAGAAAAACCGGACCACAGATGTGGATTCCTATTGCCTTTTCCTGTACCTGCAGATACGTCTGGAGGACAGCTGGGATCTGCGGGAGCGGCTGCTCAAACTGCTGGAAAAATACCAGGAGCGGGGGCAGGGGACGTTCATGGTGGCGTTGCTGCAGATGTGGGTGGATGAGAGTTTTCTCAACCGGCCGGCGGAATCTCTGGAGCGGATGCGGGAATTCTACCGGAAAGGGGTCCGCAGCCCTTATCTCTATCTGGAAGCCTGCCGGATCTACAATGAGATCCCGGATGCGCTTCAAAAATTGGACCGGTTTGTCCTGCAGGCCCTGTGGTTTGGCGCCAAGCACGGCTACCTGAAGCCGCCGGTGGCGGAGCGGGTGGCGTCTCTGTCCGTGTCCGAGACCGGCTTCCGGCCGGAACTGTACAGGGTGTTGCAGGCGCTCTATGAGGCGGGGCCCACGGAGGCGCTGCTCCATGCGGTCTGCGCCATCTTGATCAAAGGAAATCAGCGGGGAAAGGAACACTTTTCCTGGTTTGCCAAGGGGGTGGAGGCGGATGTGCGCCTGACCCGCTTGTATGACTATTATCTGTATACCTTGCCGGAGGACTTTGAGGGGCCGCTGCCCCAGGTGGTGCTGCTGTACTACTCCTACAACAGCCCTTCGGACGTGTCCTCCAAGCTGCGCCTGTACCGGAATGTGCTGGAAAACTTTTCTCTGGACAGCATGATGGGGAAGGCATATGAAAAGGAGATTCAGCAGTTTGCCCTGGAGCAGCTGCTGGCAGGCTGTGTCAACGATTCCCTGGCGGTACTGTACCGGAAGCTTCTGTTCCCGGAGATGGTGGACGAGCGGATGGCCCGGATTCTGCCGGATATCCTGAAAACCTGCCGGATTCAGGTGGACAATCCCAACCTGCGCCAGGCAGTGGTGGTGTACGGGGAACTGAAAGAAGAAAAGGCCGTAGCCATCCGGGACGGGGTGACCTATATCCCGGTGTACACAGACGGCTGCCGGCTCCTGTTTGCGGATGCCTACAACAGCCGTTACGCCGGTGTGTCCTTTACCTGCACGCCGTTGTTCCCGGACCAAAAGGAACTGCTGAATCGCTGCTGGGAGATCTGGCCGGATCATCCCATGCTGAAGCTGGCCCGCTGCACGGAGATCCTCCAGAGCGGTCAGGTGGGACCGGAGGAAGCCGCTTTGCTCCGGGCCGAGTGGGAGGTGGAGGGACTTCACCCTCTGTTTTTGAGAAAGCTGACGGCTGGCGTCATCCGGTACTATGCCCGCCAGGATGCGGACAGCGGAGACGACCTGCTGGCCTGTGTGGAGAACCCCTATGTGAGCCGGGAGGACCGGCTGTATCTGATGGAGGCCCTGATAGAACGGGAATATCTCCAGGAGGCCCTGGGGTTGATTCGCGCCTATGGATATGAGAAGATCCGGCTGCCGCTGCTGTTAAAACTCTGCAGCCGGACCATACAGAACCAGTCCTACCGGAAGGACGAGTTTCTCCTGGAACTGGCCTACCACTTGTTCCAGCGGGGGCAGGACAACGACACGGTGCTGTCTTATCTCTGCCTTCACTACAACGGGCTCAGCCGGGATATGCTGGTGCTGCTGCGCCGGGGCGAGAGCCGCCGGTTGGATACGGGAGATCTGGCGGAGCGCCTTTTGGCCCAGGAATTGTTTACTCGGACCTACGCGTCCCTGGACGACGTGTTTCAGATTTATCTGAAGAAGGGCGTCACGGACCGGATGCTGACCAGCGCTTATTTTGTGGTCAAATGCTACGGCTATTTTATGGAAGAGGAAAAGGTGGAGGCCAGTGTCTTCCAGCATGTCCGGACCATTGTCCAGGCTGAACTTTTGGCTGGCAGCGTGCCGGTGGTCTGCCTGTTGGCCCTGACCAAGTACTATGCGGGGCAGCCGGAACTCTCAGAGGAAGAGCGGACGCTGGGGCAGGAGATGGTCATGCGCCTGTACCACAAAGGCATGGTGTTTCCCTATTTCAAAAAGCTGGGACAGTTGTTCCGCCTGCCGGATGAAATCCAGGACAAGACAATCTTAGAGTACCGGGGAGATCAGAATGCTTCCGTGGAGTTGTGGTACCGGATCCTGCCGGACGGGGAGAGCAAGCCTCTGGTCCGGACGGAGATGCCCCAGTGCTATCAGGGGATTTTTGTGAAAATGCTGCTGCTCTTCTCCGGCGACGTGCTGGAGTATGAGATTTGGACCATTCAGGGAAAACGCCGGGAACTGGCGGAGCGGGGATGCCGGAAGGCGGAGGCTCTGGCAGCCGGGGCCAACCGGTTCCGGGAATTGAACGCTCTGGTGGAAGGCCTGCAGGATCCTTCGGATGAGGCGTGGCAGAAGGCTGTGGCAGCTTATGCGGAGAAGGACTCTCTGGTGGAGAGCCTTTTCCCGGTCATATAAAACGGAAGGAAGAAGAAAGGAGGAGCCTGTGGAGGGATTATTATTGGGAGTTGATCTCTGTGATGATTACAGCCAAATCAGCTGTTTCCGCCCTCTGAAAATGGAGCCGGAGCCGGTGGCTCTGGGTGAAAACGACTCCTCCGGGCTGATCCCTACGGTGATCTGCAAGAAGAAGGGGGAGGACGCCTGGTATATTGGGGAGGAGGCCTACCGGCTGGCCCTTTTGGGCGGCGGGACCATGGTGGACAAGCTGGTAAAGCTGGTCCGGAAGGAGGGCCACGCCACCATTGAGGGGGTTCGCTACTCGGCGGAGGAACTGCTGCGGATCTATGTGAGCAAGATCCTGGAACTTCCGGTGCGCCAGTACGGCTCTCAGGTGATCGAGAGCCTGGTGTTTACCATCCAGGAACTGGAGGGCCATTTCCTGGACAAGCTGATCCGGGTGGCGGAGGCCTGCGGCATAGAGCGGGAGGCAGTTCATATCCTCAGCCACACCGAGAGCTTTATCTACTATGTGATCAGCCAGAAAAAGGATGTGTGGGCCAATCAGACCTGCCTCATGGATCTGACGGAGGACGGACTCCATTTTTACGAGATGAAGGTGATCCGGGGGCGGAAGCCCCAGGTCATTGAGGCCAGCCACCAAAAGTTGGAGGAAGGGTTCAGTCTGGACGTGCTGGACACCCCGGCGGGGGAACATTTGGGGGATACCATCCTTACCGCCTGCGCGGAGCGGCTGTTCCAGCGAAAACTGATCTCTTCCGTGTTTTTGACAGGGAAGGGCTTCCTCACCAGCGATTGGGCCCCAAAATTTTTGAAGGTGGCCTGCAATAAGCGGAAGGTATTTGCGGGACAGCATCTGTTTGCCGGCGGGGCGGCCTATGTGGCTTTTGACCTGCTCCAGGAGCACACTGCTTATCCCTATGTGTGCATCTGCGAGGGCCGGATCCGCTCCACCGTCAGCCTGTACGCAGTCTACGGCGGCCGGAAGGAGCAGGTGGTGCTGGCGGCGGCAGGGATCAACTGGTATGAGGCCAAGTCCTCCGTGGAATTTATTCTGGATGATGTGAATATGCTGGACCTGACGGTGACCCCCATCGGGAGCCCCCGGGTGGAGAAGGTGAGTATTTCCCTGGACGAGCTGCCGGCAAGGCCCAACAAGACCACCAAGATAGAAGTGATTGTGTCCTTCACAGCGGAGCGGTGTATGACGGTCCGGGTGGTGGATAAGGGATTCGGAGACCTGTTCCCGGCCACGGGAAAGGTGATCCGGAGAGATTTTTACATTTCCTAAAGCCACAGGCTTGGGGGAGAGGAGAGAAGACAGCCATGAGCGGATTGATTCTGTGCAGCAGCCGGAAGGTACAGCATCCTTACTATGTGGAAGAGTTGGGAATCTATCTGTACTCCGGGGAAGAGCTGAGTTATTTTATCTACCACAATCTGATGCTCATCGGCGAGGACTTCCTGGACGAGAGGTTATTCCGATTTATTGGCCAGGAGTTGGGGATGACAGGGCTGGAAACGAAACTCCGGAAATGGTGGGGACAAGCAGAACTGTCGGAACTGCTCCTGGTGATTTTGCAGGATATCCATTACTACAGCAGTGCGGAACTCTTCTCTTTTAAAGAGCAGCTGGAGCGGCTGGCCGCATCCAGCGCCGCGGAGAAAATGAAAGCCAAAGCGGACTACCTGTTTTCTCTACGCCAGTATTACGGGACGCTGCGCCTGTACGACCGGATTTTTGCACTGCGAAGCGATGAACTTTTGAGCGAGGGGTTCCGGGGGAACATCTGGTTCAACATGGGTTCGGCGCTGGCTGGGATTTTTTCGTTTGACCAGGCAGCGGAATGTTATCAGAAGGCTTACCAGCTGCTCCAGACGGAGGAGCCGCTGCGAAAGCTGTGGGAACTGCATTTTCTGGATAAACTGGTGAAGATTCCGGAGGAACTTTCGGAGAAGGTTCCGGCGGAGACCCAGTACCAGTGGAAGGCAGAGTGGGAAAAAAAGCAGAAACAAGCGCACTTTGCGGGACTAGCGGCGGAGGTGGAGGCACTCCGGGAGAAAGACCGGGTCCGCCGGGCAGAAGGCATGGCCGCCCTGGTCCGCAGGTGGAAATCGGAATATCAGAGGAGTCAAGGATGAATAACAAGAATATATTTTTTATAGGATTCATGGGCAGCGGAAAGACCACCGTTTCGGCGGCGTTCGGCAAAACCTACGGCCGGCCGGTGCTGGAACTGGATGATGAGATTGTGGCCCGGGAGGGCCGCAGCGTCCGCCAGATGTTTGAAGAGTCCGGGGAGGAATACTTCCGGGATTGGGAGAGCCGGATGCTTCGGGAACTCACCGCTGGCCAGGGCGCCATTGTTTCCTGCGGAGGCGGGATCGTGACCCGGAAGGAAAATATCCAGGTCATGAAGCAGAACGGGTTCATCGTCCTGCTAAAAGCCACCCCGGAAACCACCTTGGAGCGGGTGAAAAATGAGCAGACCCGGCCGATCTTAAACGGCAATATGAATGTGGAATATATTGAACAACTGATGCAAAAACGGGCCGGCGCCTATCAGGAAGCGGCGGATGTGGTAGTGGTCACAGATGGCAAAAGCGTAGAACAGGTGGTAAAAGATGTCTATGAAAGTATCCATCGGGCAGGACAGTCATCGATTTGATGAAAAGGGAGAGGGAGAAGGCTGCCGCTTGGGCGGCGTTCTCTTTGAAGGCGAGCCTTCTTTTTTGGCCAACAGCGACGGGGACGTGGTGCTCCACGCGGTGACCAACGCCGTCTCCGGGATCACGGGCCGGAATGTTCTGGGGTTTATGGCGGACCAAATGTGCCAGGCCGGAATCCGGGACAGCCGGGCCTACCTGGCGGTGGCTCTGGAGGATCTGTTCCAAAAGGGCTATCAGGTCAGCCATCTCTCCGTGTCCATTGAGGGAAAAAGGCCCAAGATTAGTCCCAAGATGGAGGCTGTGCGGGCTTCCCTGGCAGAACTTTTGCAGGTGACGCCGGACTGTATTGGCATCACCGCCACAACCGGGGAGGAACTCACGGATTTTGGCCGTGGGCTGGGCGTCAGCGTATTGTGTGTCCTGACGGTGGAATCCATTCCGAAGGATGCATGGAGGGTGGAATAAGGAGGCAGCTATGAAGGTAGAAGCAAGAGGAAAAATCAACTTGACCCTGAACGTGTTGGGGCGCCGGGAGGATGGGTATCACGATTTGGAGATGATCTTTCAGCCCATCTCTCTGTGCGACCTGCTGACCGTGGAAAAGCGGGCGGAGACCGGGCTGGAGTTTACCTGCTCCGTCAAGGAACTGGAAAATGAGGACAACCTGGTGTACCGCACTTACGAACGGCTCCTGGAGCACTATCCGGGAATCGGCGGTCTCCGGGTCCATTTGGAAAAGCGGATCCCCTACGGCTCCGGTTTGGGCGGCGGCAGCGCGGACGTGGCGGCGCTGATCCGGGCCGTCAACGAGATGTTCGGCCTGCAGCTGGGCCGCCGGGAAATGATGCAGCTGGGCAAGGGCCTGGGGGCCGATGTGCCGGCCTGTATGCTGTCCCGGGCAGCCCTGGGCACCGGTATTGGGGACCAGCTGGCGCTCATTGACACAGAGATGGAATACCCTTTGCTTCTGCTGCAGCCGGAGGAGCCTTTCAGCACGGCGGACATGTACCGGAAGCTGGATGCGGTTCCCCATTTGTCCCAGGAATTTCTCTCTGCCCGGGTCCAGAGAGGGCTGGAAAGCGGAAATCTCTCTGAGATCTGTGAGAATCTCTACAATGTGTTTGAGGAAGTGGTTCCAGACCGGGAGCGGCTGGCGGAATTGAAGGCTCTGCTGGTGGAGTACGGTGCTTCCGCCAGTCTGATGACCGGCTCCGGGTCCTGCGTGTACGGCATTTTTAAGGACGAGGGTATGCGGGACCGGGCTTATGAGGAACTGAAGAAGGATTATCAGGTGTATGCCTGCCGGGCGGTGAACCGGTGATCCGGCTGATTGCCCTGGACCTGGACGGCACGGCGCTGAACCCGGCGGGCGCTTTCTCCGTCAGGACCCGGCGGGTCCTGGAGCGGGCGGCGTCCCAGGGAATCCAGGTAGTGGCGGCCAGCGGCCGCCCTTTCCGTTCTCTGCCGGACTGCCTATGGCAGGTGAAGGGGCTGGAATATGTGGTCTGCTCCAACGGGGCGGCCGTGTATCGCCTGCAAGATCGGACCTGCCTGCGCCGGACCTGCCTGGCGCCGGAACAGGTGTTGGCGCTTTTGGACTGGATGGAAGCCTACCCTGCCGCCTTGGAGGGAGCGGTGGAAGGGGAGGCCTACGCGGACCAGGCATATGTGGAAGACCCCACCGCCTTTGGCGCGCCGGAGGCGGCGGTTCCCTATATCCGGAAAACCCGGCGCCCGGTGCCGGATATCCGGGCGTTTTTGCGGGAAAACCGGGAACGGCTGGACGCGATGGATATTGTGACGCCGGATCCGGCTTTTAAACAGACGGTCCAGGAAGAATTGTCCCGTTGGAAGGGACTGTACGTGACCTCCTCGGTGCCCCATCTGGTGGAACTTGCCAGCGGGGAGGCGGGAAAGGCGCCGGCGCTGGCCTGGCTGGCCGGACAGCTTTCTCTGCGACAGGAGGAGATCATTGCCTTCGGCAATGCGGAGAACGACATGGATATGCTCCGGTTTGCAGGCACGGGCGTGGCCATGGGGAACAGCCCGGACCTGGTGAAACAGGCGGCCGGCCTGGTGACATCGGACAACGCCCACGACGGAGTGGCGGAGGTCCTGGAGCGTTATGGAATCTGACGGAAAGGAGCCGGAAAGGCAGGAATCAGTTATGGGAAAAGAAGCCAAGACCAATGCCATGCGGCTGTTGGAAAAAAATCATGTGGCCTACAAGGCCTATTCCTATGAATGCACAGAGTTTACCGATGGGGTGGATCTGGCGGACCGCCTGGGTCTGCCCCATCAGTCGGTCTATAAGACGCTGGTGACCGTGGGCAAGAGTCGGGAGCACTACGTGTTTGTGATCCCCATTGAGGCGGAGTTGGATCTGAAAAAGGCGGCCAAGGCGGCGGGGGAAAAGTCGGTGGAAATGCTTCCGCTCAAAGAACTGACACCCCTCACCGGATATGTCCGGGGCGGCTGTACCTCCATTGCCATGAAAAAGCAGTTTCCCACTATCATCGACTGCTCAGCGGAGAAACTGGAGCATATGATCATCAGTGGAGGGCGGCTGGGCAGCCAGCTGGAACTGGTCCCGGCGGATCTGATCCGGGTGGCCCGGGCCAAGACGGCGGATGTGACCGTGTAACAGAATGCCGCGGGAAAAGCGGCGGACTTAAGGAGGTAAATGCAATGGCTTTTTTTGACAAGATCGGGGAGACCATCTCCAGCAAGAGCAAGGGAGTAGCTCAAAAAGCCAAGGATATGGCGGAGATTTCGGATCTGAACAAGCAGATCAACCAGTGCAACCAGAAGATCAACGATTCCTACATGGAGATCGGCTATTACTACTATCAGGCCCACAAGGACGACGGAGATGATCCCTTTGCGGCCCAGTGCGCAGACATCCGCCGCGCCATGGAGCAGGCGGAAGCGCTGCGTGGTCAGATCCAGCGGATCAAGGGAGTGCGGGTCTGCCCCAACTGCCATGCGGAGGTCCCCCATGACAGCCAGTATTGCGGCTATTGCGGCTTCCGGCTGGCGCCCCAGAGTCAGCCGGTATCCCAGGGCCAGCCGGCGTACCAGGGCCAGCCGGTGTCTCAGGGTCAGCCGGTATCCCAGGATTATTTTGGTCAGGCGGCTCCGGAGCCCCAGGCCGTTCACCAGCCCAGCCCCCAGTCAACCAGTTCCCTGACCTGCCCCGGGTGCGGCAGCCCCATCCGGGAAGACGATATTTTCTGCGCAGAGTGCGGCAGAAAACTGAAATAAGTTTTCACGGGCAGGTGACGGTATGTTCCAGGAAAAGTGGGTGACGGCGGTGCTCCTGGCAGGAGGCAGCGGGAGCCGGTTCGGCGGAAGCCGGAACAAGGTGTATCTGCCGCTGTTAGGAAAGCCTATGCTGGCCTACAGCTGGCATGTTTTGGAGGAGAGCCCTTTCACAGACGATCTGATTTTGGTATTCCGGCCGGAGGATGAAGCGGAGGCGGCGGCCCTTGTCTCATGCTGCCGGAAGCCGGTGCAGCTGATTCCGGGCGGCGGGACCAGGCAGGAGTCGGTGCTCCATGCCATCTCCGGGGACTGCGGGGAGATCGTGTTGATTCAGGACGGAGCAAGGCCCCTGCTGCAGCCGCGGTACGTGGGGGCCTGCTTGGAGGCTATGGCAGAGTGCCCCGGCGCCACGGTGGCAGTTCGCTCCAAAGACACGGTGAAACTGGCAGATGAAGCAGGCTTTGTCCGCTGTACCACGCGCCGGACGGATACCTGGATCGTCCAGACCCCCCAGTGTTTTCACCGGGATGTGCTTTTGGAGGGCCACAGGCTGGCGGCGGGAGATCCGGAAATCACCGATGACTGTATGCTGCTGGAGCGGATGGGACAGCCGGTGAAGCTGGTGGAAGGCGACTACACGAATATTAAGGTAACCACTGCGGAAGATCAGATTTTGGCAGAGCACTTTTTGAAGCAGCTTTAATTTGGGAGATTAATATGGCAAAGAGCCGGGGAACCACATTCTTTTGCAAAGAATGCGGATATGAATCGAGCAAGTGGATGGGCCAGTGTCCGGCCTGCAAGGCGTGGAATTCCTTTGTGGAGGCCCCGGCATCCGGGAACTCCGGAGCCGGAGGAAAGGGAGGAGCGGTGGCCCGGGAGAATGCCGAGCCCTGCTTTCTGGATCAAGTGCCCATGGAGCAGGAGGCCCGGATTCCCACAGGCTTTGGGGAACTGGATAATGTGTTGGGGGGAGGTCTGGTGCCGGCCTCCCTTCTCTTGGTGGGCGGAGATCCGGGCATTGGAAAGTCCACGCTGCTGCTCCAGGTCTGCCGGAATTTGGCGGCGGACGGCCATCGGGTGCTCTACATATCCGGGGAGGAATCTCTCCGGCAGATCCGCCTGCGGGCCAACCGGATCGGCGCCATTTCCGGGGATTTGAAATTTCTCTGTGAAACCAACCTGGATACGGTGGCCCACGTGCTGGAAAAGCACCGGCCGAAAGTGGTGGTCATTGACTCCATTCAGACCATGTACCGGGAGGATGCCTCCGGAGCGCCGGGCAGCGTGGGGCAAGTCCGGGAATCCACCAATGTGCTGCTGCAGCTGGCCAAAGGGCTGGGGATCGCCATTTTCATTGTGGGCCATGTGACCAAGGAGGGGACGGTGGCCGGCCCCCGGATGTTGGAGCATATGGTGGACACGGTGCTCTATTTTGAGGGGGAGCGCAGCGCTTCCTACCGGATCCTCCGGGGAGTCAAAAACCGTTTCGGCTCCACCAACGAGATTGGGGTGTTTGAAATGGCGGAGAGTGGCCTCCAGGAAGTGAAAAACCCCTCGGAGTTCTTGCTGAACGGGCGCCCGGAAGGGGCCTCCGGCTCCGTGGTTACCTGCGCTATGGAAGGGACCCGGCCTATTTTGCTGGAGATTCAGGCTCTGGTCTGCCGGACCAACTTCGGGATGCCCCGGCGCACTGCCGCCGGAACCGATTACAACCGGGTCAATCTGCTGATGGCGGTGCTGGAAAAACGGCTGGGCCTGCGCCTGTCCGAGTGCGACGCCTATGTGAACATTGCCGGAGGCATGCGGATCTCCGAACCCTCCCTGGATCTGGGCATTGTGACGGCGCTGGTGTCCAGCTACCGGGACATGCCGGTGGGAGATTCCCTGTTGGTGTTCGGGGAGGTGGGCCTCTCCGGTGAGGTACGGGGCGTGAGCATGGCAGAGCAGCGGGTGAACGAAGCGGTGAAGCTGGGCTTTGACACCTGTATCCTGCCCCAAAGCAACCTGGATGCCATGAAGAAGAAACCGCCGGTGCGCCTCATTGGACTGCGGAATGTGCAGGAGGCCATGGCGGCGCTGGGTGAGGAACGGTAGGC
>CAZDOQ010000039.1:0-12797 GCA_964507035.1 uncultured Lachnospiraceae bacterium
ACCATGCTGTCTCCTCCTTGAGTTTAATAGTGATAGGTTTATTATAGTACAGATTGAATAAAAGTACAAGCAAATCTTTACCACTCCGGCGCCTCGTCCCGGCGCTGCAGTCCCACGTTCAAAACCACGCCTATTCCCATGAAAATACTGAGAAGGGAACTGACGCCGGCGCTGATAAAGGGCAGCGGCAGGCCAGTGTTGGGCAAAAGGCCTGTGGCCACGCCAATGTTCACAAAGGTCTGAAAAGCCAGCAGCGCCGCGATTCCCGTGCAGATCAGCCGCCCCGCCAGTTCCTTGGCCCGGGAGGCCATCCGCAGGCACTCAAAGGCCAGCAGCGCCATAAGGCCAATGACCAGAACACTGCCGATAAATCCCAGCTCCTCCCCGATCACCGCAAAGATGAAATCGCAGTTTTCCTCGGACAGAAAATTGCCGTTTTTCACAGATTCAAAGCTGGTGGTGTTGAGCCCTTTTCCGTGGAGCTGCCCGGAGGCAATGGCCAGAATGGAATTATCCTGCTGGGTGGTCAGGCCGGTGGATTCATACTGGTCCGGATATAGCCAGGAAAGAACCCGATTGATCTGATACCCGTTGATCAGAGTCTGCCCCGGCTGCATGGCAATAAACAGAACGATCCCCGCCAAGGGCACCACCGCGGCCAGCGCTCCCAAGATCCATTTGTAGCTGATCTTGGCCGTGTAGATTAAAGCCAGGAAGAGAAACACCACCACCAGTGTGGTGGACAGATTTGGCTCCACGTAAATGAGAACCGCCGGTATCGCCAGCAGCAGCAGGCTTCCCAGCACCACCGCCGGATGGCTGACCCGCTCCTGATTTTTCCAAAAGAACCAGGCAAAAAATACAATCAGTCCAATCTTGGCAAACTCTGAAGGCTGAAACTGAACACCGGCAATAGAAATCCACCGCACCGCATTGTGGGCGGAGACGCCCACGCCGGGGATCAGGAGCACCCCCAAGATTCCCAAAACGCCCAGATAGATCAGAGGCGCCAGAGCCAGCAATACGTGATAGTCCACCAGCGCCAGAACCATCATAGCCACGGCGCCCACGCCAATCCCCAGCATCTGCTTCTGCAGGGTGGAGACCCGGTCCGAGTCGTTGACCATGGCGCTGTTGAGCACCAGCAGTCCGATGACACACAAGGCCGCAATGATCAAAATGATACGAAAATTGAATCTTTTCAATCGGTATTCCTGAAAACGAAACATGCTTCTCCCTCGTTTTATTTCTTGATCCGGCTGACAATATTCTCAAAAGGATGTTAATCGCTGACGTAGTTATCGCTCTCCACCGCCTGGCGGTTCTGGATCTCCTCCAGGGTAATCTCCCCGTAGTAATACTGGTACACATCGCTGGCCACTTCCAGCGCCCGGGCTGAAGTGTAGCCGTAGGGAATGGTTACCGTCACGGCGATTTCCGGATCGTCGTAAGGAGCGTAGCTGATAAAGTTGGCGTGGTTGGGCCGCAGCTTGTTCTCCTCCGCCGTACCGGTCTTGCCGGCGGCCGTTACAGACGCCTGGAAGGTTCGGGAAGCTGAATTCTCCGAGTTGTTGATGACCTCGTACATGCCCTCATGAACCGTGTCCCAGGTGGAGGCGGCAAAATTTGTTGTGTTGACAATCTCCGGCTGATAGTCCTCCACTATGTTTCCCTCTGCGTCCGTCACCGAATCCAGCAGGGTCAGCTTGTAGACAGTGCCGCTGTTGGCCAGAGCCGTCACGTAACGGGCCAGCTGCACATTGGAAAACCGGTGGGTACCCTGTCCAATGGCGGAGGGCACCGGCGCCGTGTCAGAGATCTGGGGCGACCGCTCCTGCAACTCAATGCCGGAGGTGGTGTCCAGCCCAAGGGCGGAGGCAAAGGTCTGAATGGCCGAAACGCCCTTGGCCTCATTATAGTTTTCCGCATCGTCCAGGGAGAGCCGGTAGCCCAGTTCACTGAAGTAGTAGTTGCAGGAACCGGAAATGGCGCCTACCATGTTCAAAAGACCGTGGGAACGGCCGGTGGAGGTGTAATACCAGCAGGACAGGTCCAGTCCCAACTGGCTGAAAACACCCTGGGTGTCAATGATCTCGTCCGCCGTCACCACCCCGGACTCCAGAGCCGCAATGGCTGTAATGGGCTTGAACACGGAGCCGGGAGCCGTCTGGGCCTGGGTGGCCGCATTGTACAGCGGCGAGGACTGATCGTTGATCAGCTGGTAGTAATAGTCCGCATCCACCGTACCGGACAGCCGGTTGTTGTCATAGCTGGGGTAGGAAACCACCGCCAGCACCTCCCCGGTGTTCACGTCCGTGACCGTGACGGCAGCGGAACAGGGATCCAAGGCCAGCTGAGCCGGTGTCAACTCCAGATTGCGGATTTTATCGCTCAGAAAATCATAGGCAGCCGCCAGGGTCTGAGTGGACAGATTGGATACGTCCTCCTCGTTCCACTCCACCACCCCCTGGTCCATCAGGGCCAGGCACAGGTCGCAGCCGGTGATCGCATCATCCATGATCAGATTCTCATAGATCTTCTTGCTGAACCGGGAACTGCTCCGGGCCAGTTCCAAAATGTCTGCCACCAGCGCCCGGTAGGTCTCCTCCGCGCTGGTATACTGGCTGTCCAGAGAAAGCTTGGACACGTCGATCCAGTTCTGGGACAGGGCGTATTGGAGGAATTCCTTGAGGCTGATGGTCTCATTGGTCCGGTAGGCGATATAGGTCTCGTCCGAGGTATCCACATTGTCGCTGATCAGATAGCCGGCCTCCTCCAGAATGGTGTAGACATAACTCATGTAATCCTGCATGAACTTTTCATCGTCCGACTTGTCCGCGTCCAGATCCCGGTAGGGGGTGGGGTTATCGCTTAAAAGCTCCGACTCCAGTTCCGCCAGCACCTGCTCCTGGCCCCGCTGGAACGCCTGGTAGATCCTCCGCTCCGCGTCGCTGGCATCCTCCGCCGCAAAATGGCTGGTGTCCAGAATGTTGTTGTTGATCAGCTGAAAATACACATCGTAAAGGGACAGACGGCGGCTGGAACTGCCCATGCCGGCGGTGTTCTCAAATTTGCCGGGATATAGCTTATTCACCAAAATACCGGCCAGCCGCTGCTCAATAATATGGTAGATGCCGATGGTCAGGTCCCTGTCAATGGTCAGATGCACATCGTTTCCTGTCTCGGGCTCCGTCTCGCTGATGATCTCCATCACATGGCCCAGGTTGTCCAGATACATGGAGCGCTCCCCCTTTTCTCCCTGAAGATACAGCTCCATGGTCTCCTCAATGCCGCTCTTTCCCACCACGTCCCCGGAGGAATATTTTTCTTCTCCGGCCTCCTCATTCAGCGCCTCAATCTCCTCGGCGCTGGCCTGGCCGGTATACCCCAGCACATGGGCAAAATACTGGCCGTCATTGTAGACCCGGATATAATCCTCCGCAATCTCCACGCCCAGCAGGTCGTCCGAGTGTTCCAGAATGTCTGACAGGGTAGTCTGCTGAATATCGGTGGCGATGGTGATGGGAATGTAGCGCTGGTAGGCGTTGGCCGCCAGAGCGTAGCGGATGTTGATCAGCTTTAGGGCCGTCTCATCATCCACCGTGTACATGTCCTCCGACCGCTCCCGGGAATCCTTGTAGCCAATGCCATACCGCTTGTACAGGTACTCAAAAACGCCCCGGGCGGAGATATTTTCATCCGTATCTTCCGTAGTGTCCTCCAGCAACTCATCCACCGAACTGAGGCCGTACATATCCCGCAGGAACCGATACAACTCCGTGCCGGAGGCGGTGAACTGGAATTCCCCGTTGCCGTCAATGATCACCGGGATGGAGGTCTGGATCTCCTCCCCGTACTTGTCCAAAATCTCAATGAGGTCCAGGATCATCAGGTTCTTGGCGTAGCCGTCGCTGTAGTCTCCGGTGTCCGTCAGGGTCACCGTGTACACCAGTTGGTTGTAGGCCAGCAGATTTCCGTTCCGGTCATAGATATTGCCCCGGGTACTGGAAAGGCTGATGGTCCGCTGGGTCATTTGGCTGACCCCTTCCTGCATGTCTTCCCCCTCCAGGATCTGCAGGCGAAACAGCCGGAAGACCAGCGCTCCGAACATGAACAAAAACAGAAGGGTCAGAGGAAACAGCCGGGAGCGGGTCACCCGCTTCAGCTTATATCCCATCCATTCCAAAAGCTCTCTAAACAAATTTCTTCGCACTCCTCTTTTCAAACTGGGCGAACTTGACGTTCAAAAACCGCAAAAACTTGTAAAGCACCAGTGTCAAAAGCACTGTATAGACGATCTCCGGCAGGATGACCTTCCAAAGATAAGCCAGGAAGGCCGTCTGTCCCCGCATCAGGAAACCGAAAAAATAGATGAACAGATTATACAGCAGGTCGCTGAGGATACAGAGGACCACCGGCATATTCAAGAATTCTGTGTAGAATACTT
This sequence comes from uncultured Lachnospiraceae bacterium, assembly GCA_964507035.1. GTDB lineage: Bacteria > Bacillota > Clostridia > Lachnospirales > Lachnospiraceae > Pseudolachnospira. The sequence goes on from CAZDOQ010000039.1 coordinate 4,448, forward strand.
GTCCCAACAGTCCGGTGCCGTAACCGATGACCAGATACGCCAGGGCGTTGAATCCCAGGATCTCGCCAAAAAAGGAATCCACCAACAAGCCGCTGACAAAGCCAATGAACATGCCGTCCGCCTTGCCCCGGAGGAAACCGAAGGTAAAGGTAACAATCAGCAGAATGTTGGGCACCGTATCAATGAGAGCGGAAGCGGCGAACAAATTGTTCTGCACCATCAGGGCCGCCACAATGATCAGCAGATAAAATACGACTCTCTTCCAGGTCACTCAATCGCCTCCCCTGTCTCCTTCAAGGTGGTGATCACCAACACCGAATCCAGATTGGAAAAATCCACCACCGGAATCAGATAACCGGACTTGGTCAGATTGTTGGAATCCACCTCCAGGTCCACCGCGTAGCCAATGAGAATACCCGGCAGGTACTCGCTGCTGGTGTTGGAAGTGACAATCTTATAGTTGTCTTCCAGATCATCATCCTTGGCGATATACTGCAGCAACAGCCGGCCGTCCTCATACAACAGAAGATCGCCGGTGACAATACAAGATGCTTGAGAAAGAAGGGCCATAGCGCTGACGCTGCGTCCGTCGTCAATGATGGTGCTGACCGTGGCGGTGTTGGTCTCCACAGAGGTGACGATCCCCACCAGGCCGCCGTCGGCGATGACGTTCATATCCACCTGGATCCCGTCCGCACTGCCCTTGTCGATCTTAAAGGTCCGATACCAGTTGCCGGAGTTTTTACTGATGATGTGGGCGCCGGTGGTCTCATAATCCGGATACTGCTCTTTCATGTCCAGCAATTCCTGGTACTGCGCGAGTTCAGCATTCTGCAGCTGGTAGCGGGTGTTCTCCTCCCGCAGCTGGGCCACCTCCTCGGTGAGCCGGGCGTTTTCCTCCCGGATCTGATTCAGCTGCGTCAGTTCCTCCACCTGGCCGGACACGTAGGTTCCCACCCGGTTCAGGCCCCGCTGCATGGGAATTAAGAGCGTATTGATTCCGTTTCTCAGGGCATTGTTGACCGGACTGCTCACGGAACTGACAATAATCAGGACCAGACAGACAGCCGCCAGAATAAAAAAGACATGTTTGGACTCTATATGAAAATGAGATTTCCGCTTCATGAAATATAACCCCGTTCTTTAAAGCTTAGATAGCGATTATCCCCGATGATGATATGATCCAGCACCGGAATTTCCAGGAGTTCGCCGGCCTCCTGCATCCTCTTGGTGAGGCGGATATCCTCTCTGCTCGGCGTCGGGTCTCCGCTGGGATGGTTGTGGAGCAGCACAATATACACCGCTTCCTGACGCATGGCCTCCAAGAACACTTCCCGGGGCGTGACCAGGGAGGCGTTGACCGTTCCCCGGGAGATCACCGTCTCCCGGAGCAGGCGCCCTCTGGTGTCAAACATGGCCACCACCATCTCCTCCTGCTTCTTGTACCGCAGGTCTTCCATAAAATACCGGGCAATGGCCTCCGGCCGGTTCAACTCCAGGCCGTCCCGGGCGGACGCCTTGGCAATCCGCCGGGCCAACTCTCCCACACACTGGAGTTGTACGGCCTTCACCGGTCCGATCCCTGCCATCCGGGTCAATTCCTGGAACGACAACCGGACCACGGCGGCCAGCCCATTTTTCTCTCCTCTTCTCGCCAGAAGCCTTTGGGACAGTTCCAGGGCCGTCTGCCCCGGCGTGCCGCTTCGCAGCACCACCGCCAAAAGCTCTGCGTCACTCAAATACACCGGCCCCAGCGCCCTGCATTTTTCATAGGGCCGTTCGCTGTCCGGAAGTTCCTTCATCGTCAGATTTTTCTCATTGTTTTCCATAGACGTGTCATGCCTCTCACGTCCATTCCCCGTTTTTGTCACCTAAGATTTTATCACAGTTCCAGCCCTGCGTCCACCAATTTCTGTAAAGACATCAAAATTCCATATTTGGCATGGTACCAGGTGATGCCTCCCTGGAAGAACACGGTGTAGGGGGGACGCAGGGGACCGTCCGCCGAAAGTTCAATGGAGGAACCCTGGACAAAGGCCCCTGCCGCCATGATCACCTCATCGTCATACCCGGGCATGGCCCAGGGTTCAGGGGTCACAAAGCTGTCCACCGGCGCCGCCGTCTGAATCCCTTTACAGAAAGCTTTCAGCCACTCCGGACGGTTCAGATTGATGGCCTGGATGATGTCATATCGGGGCGTGGCTGCCGGATGGACCGAAAATCCCAGCCGTTCGTAAAGGCTGGCGGCGAAAACAGCCCCCTTCTCCGCCCCTGCGGTGACCGTAGGGGCCAGGAAAAAGCCCTGGTAGAAGGAGGGATTCATGCCCAGGCTGGCGCCCACCTCCCGGCCCAACCCCGGGGAGGTAAGGCGGCGGGCCGCCTGCTCAATACAGTCCGACCGGCCGCAGATGTAGCCGCCGGCAGGAGCCAGGCCGCCGCCGGGGTTTTTGATCAGGGATCCTACGATCATATCCGCCCCCACATCCGAGGGCTCCCGGGTCTGGACAAACTCCCCGTAGCAGTTGTCCACCATGCAGATCACATCCGGCCGCCGCTCTTTAATAAAGGCAATCAGCTCTCCGATCTGCTCCACAGACAGGGTTGGCCGGGAGGCATAGCCTTTGGACCGCTGGATGGTGACCAGCCGGGTCTTGGGGTTTAAGGCGGCGGCAATGGCCGGATAGTCAAAACCCCCGTCCGGCAGCAGGTCCACCTGCCGATAGGTGATTCCATACTCTGCCAGGGACCCGGCGGAGGGCCGGATGCCAATGACCTCCTCCAAAGTGTCATAGGGTTTTCCCACCGGGGAGAGCAGCTCGTCCCCGGGCCGCAAATTGGAGGAGAGTGCCAGGTTTAGGGCGTGGGTGCCGCAGGTGATCTGGGCCCGGACCAGGGCGTCCTCGGTGTGGAAGGTATCCGCATACACCCGTTCCAGGGTATCCCGGCCGTCATCGTTGTAGCCGTAGCCGGTGGTGCTCATGAGATGGCTCCCGCTGACCCGGTTCTTCCGCATGGCCCCCAGCACCTTCAGCTGGTTGTACTCGGCAATCTCATCAATCCGGGCAAACCGGGGGGCCAGATCCGCCAGCACCTCCTCCCCCAGCCGCCGCACCGGCTCCGAGATGCCCAGAGCCTGATACTGTTCCTGGATTTCCGCTTGCAATTCCTTCACACTATGATTCCTCTTTTCCTGCATTCTTCTAAAATCACGGCCAAAAACTCCGCCGTGTCTGGGTATTCCTCCCGGTTCAGCCAGATTACATCCGGCTCCCGCTTGAACCAGGTGATCTGGCGCTTGGCGTAGTGGCGGGTCTCCCGCTTAATCTTTTCCACTGCCGACTCCAGGGACAATTCCCCGTCTAAATACTCCAACAACTCCTGATAGCCCAGCCCCTGCATGGAGACCATCTGACGGGTGCAGCCCATCTGCCGCAGGCGTCTGACCTCGTCCAGAAGGCCTGCCTCCATCATCTGATCCACCCGCAAATCAATCCGCCGATACAGTTCCGGCCGATTCCGGTTCAATACAAAATAGGCATAGTTGTAGGGAGATTTCCGCTGCCGTTCCCGCTCATTGTGAACAGAGATGGGCTCCCCGGTGTCGTGAAAATATTCCAGGGCCCGGATCACCCGCTTCACATTGTGGGGATGGATCTGTCCGGCGGCCTCCGGATCTACCTGGGCCAGCCGGGCATGGAGCGACTCCGGCCCCGCTTCCGCCGCCTCTTTCTCCAGCGCCTCCCGGCAAGCCGGATTGCCGCCGGTCTCCGTAAAGTCAATATCCCGGAGCAGCGCTTGAATGTAAAAGCCGGTGCCGCCGGCGACAATAGGCAGATGGCCCCGGGCCCAGATCTCCTTCATGGCCGCCTTGGCCTCCCGCTGAAACTCCACCACATGGAATTCCTCCCAGGGATCCCGGCAGTCAATGAGATGATGGGGGATTCCCTGCCGTTCCTCCGGCAGAATTTTGGCGGAGCCGATGTCCATGTGCCGGTACACCTGCATGGAGTCCGCGCTGACGATCTCCCCCTCCACGGCCCGGGCCAGCTGGAGAGACAGGTCCGTCTTTCCCACCGCTGTGGGACCGGTGAGGATCATTAGCGGCTTTTTTTCATTTTCGATCAAAGGCTTCATGACACCACCCGCTTGAATTTTTTCTCAATCTCATATTTGCTCATGGAGATAATGGTGGGGCGTCCGTGAGGACAGGTATAGGGGTGCTCCAGCCGCATCAGTTCCTGGATCAGCGCCTCCGCCTCCTGGAGGGACAGCCGGTTGTTTCCCTTCACCGCCGCCTTGCAGGACATCAGCGCCACCTTCTCTTCCACCAAATTCAGCCGCCGGTGGCCGGTCTCATCCGCCAGGCTGTCCAACAACTCCAACAGCAGATCCTCCCGGGCCAGGCCAAACAGGTTCCCCGGCACCCCGTACACCGCGTATTCCTTGCCCCCAAAGGGCTCAATTTCAAAACCGATTTTGGCGAAAGCCTCCTGGTACTCGGCCAGCACCTGTTCCTCCCGGGCGTTTAGAGTCAGCACCAAGGGCGGATTCATCTGCTGGCTGGTGTACTCCTTTTGGGCCAGGCTCTTCATGGTCCGCTCATAGAGCACCTTTTCATGGGCCGCATGCTGGTCGAGCATCCAAAACTCATCCCGGACCTGGACCAGCCAGTAGGTGTCAAAGATCTGGCCGATAAGCCGGTACTCATCCCGTACCCTGGGATCCAGAAGCTTTTCCTCAAAAAGCTCCAGTTGTTTTGGGGCCTCTGCCTGGGGCGGCGGCTGTTTGGGAGCCTCCGCCTGGGATACCCGGGCTCCCTCCGCCGCCTCCTGCCGCAGGGTCCTCTGGATCACCTCAATGGTGGAGGGCTCATAGTCCGGACGGCGGGAGGCGTACCAGGCAGAGGCCTCCCGGATCTGACTTGCCTGCCGCTGCCGCTCAAAGGGCTCCGGACCGTGCTCCCTGCGGGAAGCGCCGCCTGCCGCCGGGGACGCTTCCTCTTTCTGTTCCGTCTCTTTTTCCTCTGTCAGGCTGACTTTAGGAATCAGTTCCTTCCCCTCCAGAGCGCCCCGGACTGCGGCGTAGAGAGTCTCATACACCGTCTCCTCGTTCCGGAACCGCAGTTCCATCTTGGTGGGGTGGACGTTCACATCCAGCCAGGAAGATTCTATGGTCAGATGCAGTACCACAAAAGGGTATTTGTGCTGCATCACAAAGCCGGCGTAGGCGTTCTCTATAGCCTTGGTGATCAGGGCGCTTTTGATATACCGGCCGTTGATAAAATAGTTCTCATAGGACCGGTTGCCCCGGGAGATCAGCGGCTTTCCCAAAAATCCCCGGATCTTGACGCAGCCGTCCTCCGACTGGGTCTGGACCGGGATTAACTCCCCGGCGGTCTCCCGGCCATAGACCGTATAGATGATATCCCGGAGCTGATGGTTTCCGGCGGTGTGAAGCCGGTTCTGGCCGTTCATCAAAAACCGGAAGGAAATGTCCGGCCGGGACAGGGCCAGTCGCTCCACCAGGCTGCTGATATAGCCCCCCTCTGTCTGGGGGGATTTGAGAAACTTCCGCCGTGCCGGGGTGTTGTAGAACAGGTCCCGGACCACCAGTGTGGTGCCCTCCGGGGCTCCCACCTCCTCCAGGGCCTTCTCCTCTCCCCCTTCCAGCACATACCGGCTGCCGGTGACCGAATCCTCCGTCTTGGTGATCAGTTCCACCCGGGCCACTGAGGCAATGCTGGAGAGAGCCTCTCCCCGAAACCCCAGGGATGAGACGGTGAGCAGATCCTCCGCCCGGGTGATCTTGCTGGTGGAATGGCGCAGAAAAGCCAGAGGAATCTCCTCCTTGGGGATGCCGCTGCCGTTGTCTGTGATCCGGATAAAGGAAATACCTCCGTCCTTGATCTCCACGGTCACCGCCGTGGCCCCCGCGTCCATGGCGTTTTCCAACAGTTCCTTGACCACGGAGGAGGGGCGCTCAATCACCTCCCCCGCCGCAATCTGGTTGATGGTATTGGAATCCAACAGGGCAATATGAGCCATCATCTACCTTCTTTCTGTGAGTCAGGAATGCCACCGGTTTTTCAGCTTGGTCTGGAGCCGGTACAGGGTGTTTAGGGCATCCCGGGGCGTTAAGGCGTCCAGATCCAAATTTTCTAGTTCCTCCAGAATGTCGTCTTCCTTCACCGTATCAAAGAGAGTCATCTGGTGCATGTCCACCTCATCCGGCTTGGGAACCGGCTTGGCGGCAATCTCCCGCATCTGCACGGTGATATCCGCCTGGACCAGATCCTGGACCAGATCTTTGGCCCGGTTGATCACCGGATCCGGCACCCCAGCCAGCTTGGCCACCTGAATGCCGTAGCTCTTGTCCGCCCCACCCTTTACGATCTTTCGCAGGAACACAATGGCGTCCCCCTGCTCCTTCACCGCAATGCAGTAGTTGCTGACGCCGGATAGGCTCCCCTCCAGTTCCGTCAGTTCGTGGTAGTGGGTGGCAAAAAGGGTCTTGGCCCCCAGGATCTTGGGATTGCTGATATACTCCACCACCGCCCAGGCAATGGCCAGACCGTCAAAGGTGCTGGTGCCACGGCCGATCTCATCCAAGATCAGCAAGCTGTTTTTGGTGGCATTCCGGAGAATGTTGGCCACCTCGGTCATCTCCACCATAAAGGTGCTCTGACCGGAGGCCAGATCATCCGAGGCTCCCACCCGGGTGAAGATCCGGTCGCAGATGCCGATGTTGGCGGAATCCGCCGGCACAAAGGAACCCGTCTGGGCCATGAGCACAATCAGGGCCGCCTGGCGCATATAGGTGGATTTTCCGGCCATGTTGGGTCCGGTGATGATGGAAATCCGGTTGCTGTGATTGTCCAGATACACGTCGTTGGCAATAAACAGGTCGTCCCGGAGCATCTGTTCCACCACCGGATGGCGGCCGTTTTTGATGTCGATGATCCCCTTCTCGTTGATGGCCGGGCGCACATAGTTATTTTTGTAGGCCACGGCGGCCAAGGAGGCCAGCACATCGATCTCCGCCACCGCCTTGGCGGTATTCTGGATCCGCACCACCTGGGCGCCGATTTTGTCTCGGACCTCGCAGAACAGGTCGTATTCCAGAGCGAACAGCTTATCCTCCGCCCCCAAAATCACGTCCTCCAACTCCTTCAACTTGGGCGTGGTGTACCGCTCCGCGTTGGTCAGGGTCTGCTTGCGGATGTAGTCCTCCGGCACCAGATTTTTAAAGGAGTTGGTCACTTCCAGGTAGTAGCCGAAGACCTTGTTGAACTTGATTCGCAGGTTCTTGATGCCGGTGCGCTCCCGTTCCTCCTTCTCCAGCTGGGCCAGCCAGTTTTTGCCGTCGGTCTTGGCCTGGCGCAGCCGGTCTGCCTCCGGGGAATATCCGTCCCGGATCATGCCGCCCTCCCGGATGGTCACCGGCGGATCCTCCACAATGGCCGCCTGCAGCAACTCCGCCAGATCCTCCAGAGCGTCCATCTGCCCCGCCAGTTCCTGGAGCAGCGGCGTCTTCACTTCCCGCAGGAGGGTTTTGATATGGGGCAGCATCTGCAGAGAATTCTTGAAGGACACCAGGTCCCGGGGATTGGCGGACCGGTAGGAGATCCGGCCAATGAGCCGCTCCAGATCATAGATAGGGTTTAAATACTCCCGCAGTTCCTCCCGGAGAATCATATCCCCGAACAGTTCCTCTATGGCGTCCTGGCGGCGGAGGATCCCCTTCGGGTCAATGAGGGGCTGCTCCAGCCAGCTGCGCAAAAGCCGGGCCCCCATGGCCGTCTTGGTCTTATCCAGCACCCCCAGCAAGGAGCCTCTTTTTTGCTTCTCCCGGAGGGTCTCCACCAGTTCCAGGTTCCGGCGGGTGGATGTGTCCAGCATCATATACCGGCCCGGCTGATAGGGCTGGATCCGGGTGATATGGCTGAGGCTGTTCTTCTGGGTGTCCAGCAGATACCGGAGCATGGCGCCGGCGGCCACAATCCCGGCGCCGTAATCCCCGATCCCAAGCCCCGCCAGGTCGTTGACCTGGAAATGTTCTTTCAAGGTCTTGCGGCACAGTTCATCGCTGAAATGGGGATTGTCCAGGGGGGACATGGTGATCCGCAGCCGCCCTTTTAAATCCTCTATATCCACGCCGCTCATGAAAAAGGCCTCGTTGCATAGGATTTCCGCCGGCATAAATTTGTTGATCTCATCCAACATCATCCGCACCGAGTCCACCTCAGTCACAAAAAAATCGCCGGTACTCACGTCGGAGGTGGCGACGCCGAACAGCTTGTCCAGATAGACGATGCACATGAGGTAGTGGTTCTGGGATTCATCCAGAGCCT
>CAZDOQ010000040.1:0-12647 GCA_964507035.1 uncultured Lachnospiraceae bacterium
TTTTGTACTTTCTGCATTTTTCCGACGAAAACAGAATAGCCATTTCTGAAAATTTATGGTAGAATGAAAAAGAATTACATCCAATTTGGGAGGAGTATTTTATGACCCACGAAGACAAGAAGTATCTGGAAGCGCTGTCCTACCGCTTCCCTTCCATTGCCAAGGCCAGCACGGAGATCATCAACCTGTCCTCCATCCTACAGCTGCCTAAAGGCACGGAACATTTTATGACCGACATCCACGGGGAGTATGAGCAGTTCATCCACATTCTGAAAAACGGCTCCGGCACCGTCCGCAGCAAGATCGACGATGTGTTTGGGTTCGAGCTTTCCCAGGAAGACAAGACGGACCTGGCCACTCTGATCTACTACCCGGAAGAAAAAATGAAGCTGGTAAAGGCGGCCGGCACCAACATGCACGACTGGTACCGGACCATGCTGCTGCGGCTGATCCGCATGACCCGAAGAGCTTCCATGAAATACACCCGCTCCAAAGTCCGGAAGTCCATTGACCCAGCTTTTTCCTATATCATTGAGGAACTGGTGGCGGTCAACGACTCCACCGCCAAGGAACACTACTACGAAGGCATCCTGGAGGCCATCATCCGCACCGGCCGGGCCACCGAGTGTATCAACGCTTTCGCCCACACCATCCAGCGGCTGGTGGTCAATCACCTGCACATTGTGGGAGACATCTACGACCGGGGCCCCGGTCCCCACATCATCATGGACACGTTGATGAACTACCACTCGGTGGACATCCAGTGGGGCAACCATGACGTGGTGTGGATGGGCGCCGCCTGCGGCAACCTGGCCTGCATTGCCACGGTGCTGCGTCTCTCTGCCCGGTACGGCAACCTAGACATTCTGGAGGACGGCTACGGCATCAACCTGATCCCGCTGATGCGGTTTGCCCTAGACACCTACGGGGACGATGACTGCGCCTGCTTTAAGGTCAAGTACGATCCGGCCACCTACGACGAGACCAACCTGTCCACAGACACCAAGATGCACAAGGCGGTGGCCATTCTTCAGTTTAAGCTGGAGGGCCAGCTGATCAAGCGGCATCCGGAATTCCAGCTGGACGACCGTCTCCTGTTGGACAAGATCGACTACGAACACAAAAAAATCACCCTTTACGGCAACACCTACAGCCTGGACGACGTGTACCTGCCCACGGTGGACCCCAAGGACCCTTACAAACTCAGTGAAGCGGAGCAGTTTTTGATTGAAAAACTCCAGGCCTCCTTCCTCAGCTGCTCCAAGCTCCAGTCCCACGTCCGGTTCCTGTTGAGCAAGGGAAGCCTGTACCTGATCTATGACTCCAACCTGCTCTTCCACGGCAGCATCCCCTTAAATGAGGACGGCAGCTTTCGCCAGGTGACCCTGGAGGGGAATACCTACCGGGGCAAAAAGCTGATGGACGTGCTGGACAACTATGTGCGCAAAGCCTACTACCAGGGGCCCGGTCCGGAGAAGGATTACGCCACAGACGTGATCTACTACCTGTGGACCGGCGCTTCCTCCCCCCTGTTCGGGAAAGAGCGGATGACCACTTTCGAACGCTATCTTATCCAGGACAAGAAAGCCCACGAGGAGCCCAAGACCCCCTACTACAAGCTGTACAACCGTGAGGAAGTGGTAGACCGGATCTTTGAGGAATTTGGCCTGGATCCGGCGGTCTCCCACATTATCAACGGCCATGTGCCGGTGAAACAGAAGAAAGGAGAATCCCCCATCAAGTGCGGCGGCAAGCTGCTGGTCATTGACGGCGGTTTCTCCCGGGCCTATCAGTCCACCACCGGCATTGCCGGGTACACTCTGATCTCCAACTCCTACGGGCTGAAGCTGGTGTACCACGAGCCTTTCACCTCCACGGAGGACGCCATCCGCACCGGCAAAGACATCCATTCGGAGATCTTTGTGGTGGAGGAGGTGACCAAGCGGCAGCTGGTCAACGACACGGACACCGGCAAACTGCTCCGAGACCAGATCGCCGACCTGGAAAAGCTGCTGGCGGCCTACCGCTCCGGCGAGCTGCGGGAGAGGGAGTAACCTGGTTTTCAAAAGAACTGCCGCACTATTATTTAGTGCGGCAGCTCTCTGAATCCACATGGATTTTTGTATGGAAAGGGGGATCCCCCTCCGATCAGCGCTTCAGGAAATCCGGAATATTGATGCTCTTAACCTCCACGCTGGCCTCCGGCGTCTTCACCGGCTTCCGGGGAATGAAAGTATGAGCAGGCTGCTTGGTCTCCTCCGGTTCGGAGGCAGCGGCCTCCCCCCCGGGTTTGGTCAGAGGCTTAGCCGCCGGCGCCGTGGCCTTAAAGGCGGGCTTGGCCGGGGCCTGTGCTTTCTCCGCCTTGCCGGAGGACTCCTCCCGGTTCTTGTCCGCCAGACCGGTGGCGATCACCGTGATGGTGGCTTCATCCTGAACGGTCTCGTCGTACATGGCGCCGAAGATGATGTTGGCGTTGTCCCCTGCCAGTTCCTGGACATAGGAAGCCGCCTCGTTGGCCTCCATGAGGCCGATATCGCCGGAAACATTGATGATCACGTGGGTAGCGCCCTGGATGGTAGTCTCCAGCAGCGGGCTGGAAACCGCCTGCTTCACCGCCTCAACGGCCTTGTCGTCTCCCTTGGCCTTGCCGATTCCAATATGGGCGATGCCCTTGTCCGTCATGACGGTCTGAACATCCGCAAAGTCCAAATTGATCAGGCCGGGCACGTTGATCAGGTCCGTGATGCCCTGAACCGCCTGCTGCAGCACCTCGTCCGCCTTCTTCAGCGCCTCGGGCATGGTGGTGCGCCGGTCCACGATCTCCAGCAGCTTGTCATTGGGGATGACGATCAGGGTATCTACATTATTTTTCAGGTTCTCAATGCCCATCAGCGCATTGCTCATCCGCACTTTCGCCTCAAACCGGAAGGGTTTGGTCACCACACCCACCGTCAGGATTCCCAGATCCTTGGCGATCCGGGCGATCACCGGGGCCGCTCCCGTGCCGGTGCCGCCGCCCATGCCGCAGGTGACAAACACCATGTCCGCCCCCTTCATGGCGGAGGCCAACTCCTCCTCGCTCTCTTCTGCCGCCTTCATGCCGATCTCCGGCTGTGCGCCGGCTCCCAGGCCTTTGGTCAGCTTCTCTCCGATCTGAATTGCCGTAGGGGCTTTACACATCTGCAAGGCTTGTCTGTCTGTATTGATCCCGATAAATTCTACCCCTTCAATATTTGCATCGACCATCCGATTCACCGCATTATTCCCGGCGCCGCCGACACCTACCACTATGATCTTTGCCGCGCTCTCGGACTCGTTAATCTTTATTTCCAGCAACTTCATATCCTCCTTGCCACGTCGTTCTCTTACCGTATTTCTTACTCGTATCTTATACTATATTGGATTTCCGGGAAATAATCAAGTGTTATCCCCTCTTTTTTTCATAAATTTTTCTTAAGGCTCATAGCAGAAAAAACCATGGAAATGAAGGGTTTTTCTCTTCTGCTTTACTTGAAAATATAGCTGGGATCGGACACATTTTCCTGGTATGTATTCAGGTACAAGGTACCGGAACGGCCGTACAGCTGGGGCAGGATATCCCGCATTTCCCGAAGCTTTCCCTCCAGGCTGTCCGCATTCCCCAAAAACACTTTGATCTCCCCAAAACAGCAGGTGATGAGGCCGCCGCTGAAATCAATCTGGTCCAACAGTTCCCCCAGAAGGCTAGTCTCCCCGCCCCAGTCCACTTCCTGATTTTCCAGGTACTGGGAGATCTGCTGGATCTGGGCAAAGACGCTGGGATCCTCCACCGGCAGCGTCTGGTGCAGCACCGCATAGTCAAAGTCCAGACCGGTGATCCGGGGAAGGGCGCCGTACCGCTCCGAGGCGCTCTCCACAATCAGGCCGTCCGGGTCAAAATACAGATAGCTGCCGGAAAATTCCACGTAGCCGATCATGCTCTTTTCATAGAGCATCACCTCCGCGCTGGTGAGACCGGTGAGGCGCACCGTATACCGCTCCACAAAAGGGATCTCCGGATGGATGCCCGCTTTCTGACGGATCCAGATCATCAGAGGACTTCGGCCCAAGGGACCTGGAAAGAGCAGGCTCTCCAGCTCCTCCTGGCTGTAATATTGGTTGCCGGTGATCTGCACCTGGTTCACACGTACGGAAAGCAGCGCCGCCAGGAGTACAAGCCCTGCCGCCGCTGCCCACAGGAATTTTCTTTTTTTCCACCGACGCTTTTTCATTGGCTCACTCCGTTCTCTTTCCAGCTGTGCCTTCGCGGCTACCCCGTCCCATGTGCCTACAGGGTTTCCAGGGTAATCTGGTTGGAGACGCCCAACACCAATCCCATCTCCGCCATCAAAAACAGGAGGGATGTGCCTCCATAGCTGATAAAGGGCAGCGTGATGCCGGTGTTGGGAATGGAGTTGGTAACCACGGCAATGTTTAAGATCACCTGGATGGCAATGTGGGCCATGGCCCCGGTGACAATGAGCGCCCCCAACAAATCCGGCGCATTGTTGGCAATGATCAAAAACCGGTGCAGCATGAACAGAAACAGCAGGATCAGACAGAAGGCCCCAAACAGCCCCAGTTCCTCGCAGATGATGGAAAAGATCATGTCATTCTGCGCCTCCGGCACGAAGCCCAGCTTCTGAATGCTGTTGCCCAGCCCCTTGCCGAACAGGCCTCCGGAGCCAATGGCATAAAGCCCCTGGAGAACCTGAAAGCCTTCCTCGGTGGCGTAGGCCTCCGGGTTCTGCCACGCATGGATCCGGTTCAGCTGGTAGGACTTCAGGATCCCGGCCTTTACCAGCTGTTCCCCCAGGGGGATGGCCAACAACACCAGAGCAATGCCGCCCCCCACGATCAGGGCAAAGCGCAGCTTCTTCTTGCTGGCCACAAAGTACATGGCAAAGACGATCCCAAAGATAATGATGCCGGAACTTAAGTTGTTCATGAGCACCAACAGTCCCGGCGGAATGGCCAGGCCAAAGATCACCAGGGCCGCCTGGGGCCGGTCAATCTGTTTGACAAGCCGGACAATCACGCAGGCCGTCACCAGAATCAGCGCAATCTTTACAAATTCCGTGGGCTGAAAGGAGAGGCTTTCGGAAATTCCCAGCCACCGCTTTTGGCCGTTTCGCTCCAGACCCAGAGGCGTGAAGTTGACCAAAATCATCATGCCCAGGGCCCCCACATAGGCAAGCCCCGTAAACTTTACCCAAAAATGATAGTCCACCTTGGAGATAAAGAGCATCACAAGAAAGCTGCCGGCCAGCACCTGGGCCTGCCGCCGCAGGTAATAGGCGCCGTCCCCCAGCCGCAGCTGCGCCGTGTAGTAGCTGGTGCTGTAGATCATGATCAGGCCAAAGCAGGACAGCACAATGATCACCAGCAGCAGACTGTAATCATAAAAGTTTTTTCTCTTTTTTTTCGCCTTTGCCGGTTTTCTTTGTTCCATAGCGCTCCTTTATCATAGAATCCCGCCCAGCATCCTGCTCTGCCGCGCCGGTCACAGTTCCTGCGCCAACTCTTTGAACCGGCGGCCCCGGACCTCATAGTTGGGGAACATGTCCCAGCTGGCGCAGGCGGGGGAGAGCAGCACCGCGTCCCCCGGCTCTGCGGACGCCGCCGCCAGCCGCACCGCCTCCTCCAGGCTCTCCACGTAAGAGATCCGGGGAATCCCGTATTTCTCCGCAGTCTTTCCAATCTTTTCCGCTGTGGCCCCCAAAAGGATCATCTGCCGGGTATGGGGCAGCGCCTCCTGGATCCACTGGTCATACTCCGCCTCCTTGTCATAGCCGCCGGCTATGACAAGGGTGGGCCGCACCATGGCCCGGATGGCCTGGATGGCCGCGTCTGTGTTGGTACCCTTGGAGTCGTTGTAGTAGGCCACCCCGTTTTTCTCTGTCACAAACTCAATCCGGTGCTCCACCGCCTGAAATTCCCCAATGCTCTTGCGGATGGAGGAGAGGGGAATACCCAGGCTGACCCCCATGAGCACCGCCGCCATCACGTTCTCATAATTATGTACGCCCAAAAGATTCATTTCATGAATCCCACAGACCCGCTCCTTCTTTCCGGCCAGCCGCAGGAAGATCTCGTCTCCCGCAAGCCAGGCCCCCTCCGGCAGTTCCTGGCGGCTGCTGAAAAACAGGACCCGGGGAACCGCTGTGGCCCCAAACGCCCGGAGCCGCAGATCCTCATAGTTCAGAACGCAGACATCCTCCGGTCCCTGATTTTCCGTGATCCGCTCCTTGATCCGGGCGTAGTTTTCCATGGTCTTATGCCGGTTTAAGTGATCCGGCGTAATGTTCAAAATGGCACTGACCTGGGGATGAAACTCCTGGATGGTCTCCAGCTGAAAGCTGCTGACCTCCGCCACGGTGATGCTCTCCGGCCCCGTCTTTAACGCCTCGCTGGTGTAAGCGTTTCCAATATTTCCCACCACAAACACAGAAGGCTGATAGTCCCGGCAGATCTTGCCGGTGAGGGCGGTGGTGGTGGTTTTTCCGTTGGTGCCGGTGATGGCGGCAAGCTTCCCCCGGGAAGCCCGGTAAGCCAGTTCCACCTCCCCCCAAATGGGGATGCCCGCCTCCCGCAGCTGCTGCGCCACCGGCGCGTCCAGGGGGATCCCTGGACTGATCACGCACAGGCCGATACCGGACAACTGCCTTGGCGTCAGTTCCCCCACCGCGAAAGAAAGGACATCCGGATGTCCCAGTTCTTCCCGCAGCGCTTCCAGGTCCAGTCCGGTATTCCCATCATAGAGAATTACCCGGGCTCCCTCTGCCAATAACAGGCGACTGGCATTTTTGCCGCTAATCCCGGCGCCGGCCACCAAAACGGTCTTTCCTTTTATCTCCATCTTACTTCCTCCTCGGTCCTGGACGCTTATTCCTCCGCTCTCACAGACAACCGGTTATACGCCCAAATAGGCGATCAGGCATAGAATGGTGGTCACAATGGAAAACACCGCCACCACCCGGGTCTCGGACCAGCCCCCCAGTTCAAAATGATGGTGAATGGGAGCCATCCGGAAAATCCGCTTTCCATGGGTCAGCTTAAAATATCCCACCTGCAGAATCACCGAGACCACCTCGATCAGATAGATAAAGCCCACCAGCAGAATCAAAAGCGGCTGCTGCAGCATGAGAGCCGTGGCAGACACAAACCCCCCCAGGGCCAGAGATCCTGTGTCTCCCATGAATACCTTGGCAGGATACACGTTGAACAGCAGAAAGCCCAAGAGAGCCCCCGCCACCGCCGCGCTGATGGGAGCAATGCCGTTGCCCTCCCCCAGGGCCACCACCGTAAAGAAGGTGGCCACCAAAATGGTGACGCTGGTACACAGCCCGTCCAGCCCGTCCGTAAAATTCACCCCGTTGTCCGTGCCCAACACCACCAAAAACAGCATGGGCACATACAGCCAGCCCATATCCCAGTCGATTCCCAGAAACGGAATGTGGATCACCGTCCCCAGGCCGGAATACCGGACCATATACACACAGAAAATGCCGGTGATCACCAGCTGCCCCAAAAGCTTTTGGATGGGGTTTAAACCCTCCGAGCGCTTCCTGACGATCTTTATGTAGTCATCCAGAAAGCCCACGATTCCGAACCCCACAGTAAAAAACAAAATAGGAACAATCCGCGGATACCGGCCCACAAAAATCAGGGAAGTTACAATGACGCCGGCCAAAAAGGCCAGCCCGCCCATGGTGGGGGTTCCCGCCTTTTTCAGATGCGCCTGGGGCCCGTCGTCCCGGACCTGCTGTCCGAACTTCAGCTTTTTCAAAAAAGGAATGAGCGCCGGGCAGAGCACGGCGCTGACTCCAAAGGCAATCAGGACTGCTGCGATCACGTCTTTGTTCATGATTCCACTCCAAGTATGTTATTTGGATCTATCCCCAGATAAGGCACATGGTGAGCAGCCCCATGACCTGCGGATCATCCGCAGGGGCAAATCCCAGAAAAGAAGAGATATACTTTCCGGTCCGCCGGGGAAACTCCAAAATATAGCGCATGGTCTCGCTGGTTTCCTCTGAGATTATAGACTCTTCTGTGTTATATGTAAAGGTTTTGATGATTTCCCGTCATTTCCCCGCACTTCCATGGCACTTCCATGGCCAAACGGGGCGTCCCCTGAAAGGATTGGCCGGTCCTCCACCACCCGGCAGCCCGGGCAGTAGAAGTCGTCTGACAGGCTCGCCACTCCCTCCTTCAGGGCCGCTCCCATGGTGACGATCTTAAAGGTGGAGACGGGTTCATAGGTATCGTTGATGCAGGCATTCCGCCACATCTGATTCAGCAGGTCCTGGCCCGGAATGGGCTCCACCCGCTCCTCCGCCATGTCCGAAAGCCGTCAATCCAGAATATGAAGAAAAAGAGCCATTTATGCGTCTATTGGTTTTCCGGCTCCGTCAGTCCTTCCTGGGAGACGGAACCTTCCTCCGGTTCCCCGTCTGCGCCCTCCGCTTCTCCGCCTTCCTCTTCGGCCGTCTCGCTCTCCGTCAGAGCCTCCCCGGACTCTGTGGAATCTGTCAGAATGCCCTCTGCAGGCACCGCCTCCTCATAGCTGGCGCTGGCCGTTGCCGCTAGGGTATTGCCCTCCGCATCCGTCTCCGGATCGGTGGACTCCGCCGATTCCGGGGACGCGGTGGTCTCCGGCACATAATCCGCGGAGGTGGGAATGTTCAGGTAAGGCAGGATGGCCTCCATCACCTTTTTCTCTATGGCGATGGCTAGGGAGGAACTGACTGCGGTGGTCTCTCCCTCCGGCAAATTCTTCTGCTCCGGATTATCCACCACCACATAGACCACCACCTCCGGCTGCTCTGCCGGGGCAAAGCCGATGAAGGAGACCAGGTATTTGTGCTCCGACCGGGGATGTTTCTGGGCGGTCCCTGTCTTGCCGCCAATGTCATACCCCTCGATCT
This sequence comes from uncultured Lachnospiraceae bacterium, assembly GCA_964507035.1. Taxonomy (GTDB): domain Bacteria; phylum Bacillota; class Clostridia; order Lachnospirales; family Lachnospiraceae; genus Pseudolachnospira. Next base: position 8,949 of record CAZDOQ010000040.1, read on the forward strand.
GGGCCTCCGAACCGGTGCCGGTCTCCACGGTCTGCCACAGGACGTTCCGGATAAACTCGGAGGTAGACTCGCTGACCGTCTTCCGCATCAGCACCGGCTCCACTTCCTCCACCAGGTCCCCAGAGGGGCTTAGGATCTGTTTCACCACATGGGGCATATAATAGGAACCGCCGTTGATCAGGGAGCAGAAGGCGGAGGCCAGCTGCACCATGTTCACATTGTAGTTCTGCCCAAAAGAGTTGGTGGCCAGATCCACCACGCCCATGTCTGCCGCGCTGTACACCAGTCCCGGCGATTCTCCGGGCAGGTCGATCCCGCTCTGGCGTCCAAATCCAAATTGGCTCAGATATTTGGCGAACACGTCGTTTCCCAGGATCTGGCCAATGGCCATCATGGCGTCATTGCAGGAGTACATCAGGGACTCGGTCAGAGTCAGTTGGCCGTGTCCGCTTACAACGTTGCAGTTGACCCGCACCTCGCTGCTGCCGCTTCCAAAGGTTTCCCCACCGTCACAGATGTATTCCGAATCCTGCTGGATCAGATTTTCCTCCAGTCCCGCCGCCACGGTAAAGGGCTTGGCGGTGGAGCCGGGTTCAAAGACGTCCTGGACCGCAAAGTTTTTCCAGATGGCAGAGAGGGCTTCGCTTTTTTCCTCATCGCTCATGGCAGCAATCTCCGCCTCGTCATAATAGGCGGAGAGATTGCTGGGATCGTTCAGGTCGTAGGGAGTGCTGGTGGCCATGGCCAAAATCTCCCCGTTGTTGGGGTTCATCACCAGGACGCCCACATTGTCCGCCGTGTATTCCGTCAAAAACTCTGCAATATACTGCTCCGCCACCGACTGGATGGTGTAATCAATGGTGGACACAATGGTGTTGCCGGCGATAGCGTCCCGGGTCACCCGCTCCAACTCCCCGTCTGTGTTCATGTAGCCGTAGCTGCGGCCGTCGGTGCCCACCAGCTGGTCGTTATAGTATTGCTCAATCCCCCAGTTTCCCCGGCTGCTGTCGCTTCCGGAAAAGCCCAGCACCGCGGAGGCCAGACTGTTGTAAGGGTACACCCGCTTGTACTCCGACTCAAACCAGACACCGGCCACCTGGGGACCATCCTGCTCCTTGGCCGCCTGATTGAACGACTCCTCGTAACTCTCAAAGACTTCCTTCTCCTCGGCGCTGAGCTGTCTGGCGTAGCGGATATAGGCGCTGTCCGAGCGTTCCTCCAGGAGAGCAGCCAGTTCTTCTCGGTCATAGCCGTAACACTGGACCAGCGCGTCTAAAGTCACCTCCAGGTTCACCCGGTCGTTGGCCAAGATCACGCTGGGGTCCAGGATCAGGTTGTACACCTGCTCGCTGGTGGCAAGCACCGTCTGGTTCCGGTCTGTGATGGTCCCCCGCTGAAAAGGGATCACCGAACTGCTGTAGTTTTGCTGGGACAGCACGATTTTGCTGTAATCCTCCCCGGACTTTCCGGAGATGGACAGCAACACAATGCTAAGAGCAAGTAAAGCCGCCGCTACCACAACAAAGGTAAACAGCAGCTTTGCCTGCATGTATTTGTGAAAGGGCTTCCAGCGCTTTTTCCGGCTGCCTTCCCTTCTCTGTTCAATCGGTGGGGATGTCTTCATATTGACGCACGTACTCGCTTTCTGATTTCTCGTAATAGATCACCTGATCGTCGGAAGGGTAGGTCATGCCCAACTCCTCCGTGGCCACCTGGTAGATGTAATTCAGATCCACCATCATCTGAATCCGGTTCTCCAGCGCGTTGTTGTCTGTCCGCAGCGTCTGCAGCTGGCTTTCCAGCTGGCTGATGTTTCTGCGGCTGGAGGTGATGTTGGACTGGACCTGCAAGTATGTAACACAGAGAAACACAGAGGCCACAGACGCCGCCGCCAGCAGTACCAGGCTGGGAATGTTCAGCCGCTGCGCCCGTTCCCGGTTTCTACGCAGGGCCCTATGGCCCAGAGAATGTTTCTCTTGTTTTTTCTTTCTCTGTCCTCCGGTTTCCTCCCGGCGGATGGTATTGCCCTCCACCACCATCCGCGGGCGCGGACGGGATGCCTGGGTCATCTGCTTTCTTGCCATTTCTGCCATACCAACCTCCTGACCTGTCCCCCGCAGGGGCACAGAACTTCTTTCCCTTACGGGAAACCATGCGTCTCTTCTCTCAGGCAGCTTCATCTGCCTGCGTTTTCGACCTCCTGTGATGCAGCGGTCTTTTCAAATATCCTCAGTTTCGCGCTTTTGGACCGGGAATTTTCTGCCTGCTCCTCCTCGGAGGGCAAAATCGGTTTCCGGGTAATCACCCGGCCTTTACTTTTCCGCCCGCAGGCGCAGACGGGGAAATTCTTAGGACAGATGCAGGGATCCTCCGCCGTGCGAAACCGCCCCTTGACAATCCGGTCCTCCAGCGAGTGGAAGGTGATTACACACAGCCGCCCGCCGGGCTTCAGACAATCGATCATCGTATCCAGCGTCTCATCCAGCACCGTCAGTTCCCGGTTCAGGTCAATCCGCAGGGCCTGAAAGGTCCTCTTGGCCGGATGCCCCCCAGTCTTTTGCATCTTCCGGGGGATGCCCTGCTCAATGACCCGGACTAGCTGGCCGGTGGTCTGAAGCGGTGCCTCCTCCCGCTCCCGGACAATAGCCTGGGCAATCCGGCGGGCAAACCGTTCCTCCCCGTAGTCCCGGATGATCCGGTACAGTTCCTCCTCGCTGGCCTCGTTGACCAGATCCTGGCAGGTCCGGGATTCCTCCCGGTCCATCCGCATGTCAAGCGGCGCGTCGGCCATATAGGAAAAGCCCCTCTCCGGCGTGTCCAGCTGGTAGGAGGATACCCCCAAGTCCAGCAGGATCCCATCCACCTGGCGGATCCCCAGCCTGTCCAAAACCTGCCGTATATTTCCGTAGTTATCTTTTACGATCAGGACCCGGTCCCCAAAGGGCCGCAGCCTTTCGGCGGCTGCCCGGATGGCATCTTCATCCCGGTCAATGCCAATGAGCCGGCCGCCTTCCGTCAATCGTTCCGCAATGTGAAAGGAGTGACCTCCGCCTCCCAGCGTTCCGTCTGCATAGACGCCATCCGGCCGGATTGCCAGGCCCTCCAGGGACGGTTCCAGCAGCACCGATGTGTGGCGAAATTCCATATCAGATCCCCAGCCCTTCCATATTGGCCGCTATCTCATCCATATCGTCATAGGTGTTGGCCTCCGCCCAGCGGTTCCGGTCCCAGATCTCCACCCGCTCTCCCACGCCGGCCAGGACCACGTCCTTCTCCAGTCCTGCGGCGGCCCGCAGATTGGCGGGAATTAAGATCCGGCCCTGCTTGTCCACTTCGCAAAGGGTGGCGCCGGCCAGAAAGTAACGGGAAAAGCGGCGGCCCCTGGGATTGCTCACCGGAATGGCCTGGAGCTTTTCCTCAAAGCGTTTCCATGCTTCATTGGTGTAGGCGAACAGGCAGCCGTCCAGACCTTTGGTAACGACAAAATAATCCCCCAGTTCCTCCCGGAACCGCGAGGGGATGATCAGCCGTCCCTTGGCGTCTATGGTATGGCTATACTCGCCCATGAACATGGAAACTCACCTCTTTTCTACCACTTTGTTCTACTTCCCTCCACTTTCCTCCACCTATTTATTATTCTAACCAACTTTTTTTGAAATAGCAACCCCTTTTTTAGAAACCACTCCGCTTTTTCTATAG
>CAZDOQ010000041.1:0-12371 GCA_964507035.1 uncultured Lachnospiraceae bacterium
GGCCCAGGACCAGCATCTGGGGGAAGCGGTCCCCTTTGTCATAATTCAACTCCTTCATTCCTTCCAGCAGATGGGCATAACCCCCCATATTGCCTTTGAGTGCGATCAGGTGGACACCATTCTGGGGCTGGTGGAGGAAAATTTCGGCGTCACCATGCTGTCCAAGCGAATTGCCATGACCCGGTATGACGTGGTGCCGGTGCCCATGGAACATCCCCTCTCCCGGAATACGGTCCTGGTGGTATCCCGGGAACTGGAGCAGAAGCGGAAGCTGGTGCAGCAGTTTGTGCAGCATATTGTCAGCTATTTCCAGAATGAATCCGGCGAGGCCCATTGAGCGGGACAGCGCCATGATGAAGCAAGAGCCCGGAATCCCGTATAAATGCTGGTCTTCCGAGCTCCATTTTTTTACTCGATCGTCGCCGTCTTCTTCCGGTACACGGCCTTCAGTTTCCTCAAGACCACCCGCATACCCTTAGTCCACCGCCAATGTTTGTGAATCTCTCCCTGCTTAACGCTTGTACTCGACATCCCATTCTCGAATCGAGCCGGAATATCCATCAATGGTGAATTCGTATTCTACCCCATCGTACCAGATCGTGCCTTCATATTCCAGCCGTCCATCATCATAGTCTGTCTCAAATTCATAGATATCACTTGCCGTCGCGCCTGGAACCTGTTCCAGGGCAATCTCTTTTGCCTGATCTGCGGTGATTGTACTGCTGCTATCAGAAGGTATGTTATATCCATTCAGGTCGTAGTCTACGGAAAGGACAGATCCGGTAGACGCGTCAATGGTATAGTCATATTCTTCATGATGATTGGAATAGAACTCGATGTCGTATACCTGCCGTCCGTCATCCCGTTCCAGCTTACTCTTAATGAAAGTGACCTGGTCGGTGGTGAGTCCTGCATGGTCAAGAGCGATCGCCTGCGCCTCTGTTTCTGTAATTACGGCACTGCTGGAGTCCGTTTGCGTAGAGGATGTTGACCCGGACGTTCCCGTATCTGTTTCCTGTGCAGACTGAGTGCTGCTGTCTGTTGTACCGGAAGAAGCATTGCTGCTGGCACTGTTGTTTTCAGTCTGAGAACTGTCAATAATCACGCCGGTTATCGCGTCAATATCATACTGATAGCTTATTTCACCTGCCGTAAAGTCTATCGCGTAATAGTCTGTGCCGTCTCGTTCTTCCAATAAAGTACTGGTGAATACAGCGTCAGTTTCGGAGGTTTCCGCAGAGGTCAGGGCGATCGCTTTGGCTGCGTCTACGCCGATATACCCTGCCTGGTTGCTCTGCTGCCCGCATCCCGCAAGGAGAAGCGCAAGCAGCGTTCCGCCGCACAGGATTATGTTTAACTTTTTCTTCATTTTCCAACACCCTCTTTCTTTTATTGTGATGTTCTTCTTGGTTGCATCTTTATCCTAACGCGGCAACATGAAATTAACATGAAACTTCAAAATGTGGACTGGTTTTTAAAGGCGTCAACTGTCATTCTGCTTTTTTAGGGGAAGATGGAAGGTGAAGGTACTTCCGAGTTCCGGAACGCTTTCTACTGTCATAAAACCTCCATGCACCCTGGCGATATACTGAACAATGGACAGCCCAAGCCCCGCTCCTTCATTCCCGCTGCGGGAGGGGTCTGTTTGATAGAATCTTTGCCATATCTTTTCCTGATCCTCTTTCTTTATCCCTATACCGTCATCCCGGACCGATATTCCGATTTCTTTGCTGTCCCGTTCCAAAGACACCCACACATGCCCTTCCGGTTTTCCATATTTAAATCCGTTGTCAATAAGATTCTGGAGAAGCCGAATGATAAGAGACTCGTCTGCCTGGACATGAATCTCAGGTTCAGCCTGACAGATCAACCGTTCTTGGGTATAAGGCTGATCTTTGCATACGGTTTCTACAATCTTCGTCAGATTAACTGTTTTATTCGGACGGATGCGCGTTCCCTGTTCCAATCGTGTGATGGACAGGAGCTGCTCAATGAGGCGGGTCATCTTGTCAGCCTGCCGGTGGATCATTGCGATGGTTTCGTCCTGCTCCTCTTTTGTGTCGCAAAATCCTTCCACGTATTCACAGGCGCTTTTGATGACGGATACCGGCGTGCGCAGTTCGTGGGACGCGTCGGCTGTAAATTGACGTTCTGCTTCAAAAGACATCTCCAGCCGGGAAAACATCTGATTGAACGTGTGCGCCAAACGGGTGAACTCATTGTTGCCGGAAGGGACTTCCACCCGCAAGGACAGATCGGAGGCTTCATTAATATCCTTTGCAGTGGAAATAATCCGTTCCATGGGCCGGAAGGCTCTTCTGACAATCAGATAGCCGCCCAGACCTGCACAAAGAATGATGATTGGCATGACGACAAACGCAACGGACATCAGGTTGCGAAGAACCTGGATATTCTGGGACACCTCCAGTACCCCTCGCACCCACACGCTGCTCTCCCAACTCAGCGGCACCTGAAAGTCCAGCACATAAAACTGAGTATCTCCCGCTGAAACCAATCGTGTCAACCCATTTTGGAAAGGTTCTTCAGCGGTGAAGGCTACCGGTACCTGTCCTGCCAGCAGGGCTTCGCCCTGGCTATATATCAGGGTGTAAACGCCATCTTCATAGAATGTAAAAGCCTCGCCGATTGCAATAGATTCATCTGCTTCAATAGATATCTGTCCGATATTCCTGCGCAGGGTCTGATCCAACTGTTCCATAGATGTATGTGAGGAAACCGAATCACTGATCGTCCACAGGAAGCCCAACAATAGCGATGCCATGAGGAGCATCAACAACAAGTACCAGATGGTGAGTTTGCTTTTGATGCTTAGTTTTTTCACTGAATTTCTCCTTCCTCTGGCTCCTGAATTGTCCAACCGACTCCTTTCATTGTACGTATGAGTTTTTTCTCCCATTTCGCGTCAACCTTTTTTCGCAAACGGCTCATATACCCATCTACATTGTTTGAGCTTCCGGAGTAGTCATAGTTCCAGATACGGTCCTCGATTTGTTCACGGGAAAGAATTTTTCCTTTGTTGTGTAAGAGGTATTCTAATATAGAATACTCTTTGGGCAGAAGTTGAATTTCTTCATCGCCCCGTTTAACCTGGTGTGTTTTGGTATCTAAAGTCAGGTCTCCAGCAGACAACAGGTTTGTGCGCTGGCCGTTACGCTTACGGGTCATCGCTCGGATACGTGCCAACAGTTCGTCAAAGCTGAAGGGTTTGATGAGATAATCATCCGCCCCCAAATCCAGTCCTTTTACCCGGTCGTCAATACTGTCCCTGGCTGTCAGAAAAAGTACAGGAATATCCATTTCACGTTTTCGTATTTCTTTGACCAGTGTATAGCCGTCTTTCTTCGGCATCATCACGTCCAGCACAACGCCATCATACTCTGCGCCAGCCAGAAAAAACTCCGCATCTTCGCCGTTGTAACATCCATCTACTGTATACCCTGCCTTCTTTAAAACCTTTTGTATGAGCATATTCATGTCTTTTTCATCTTCTACTATTAGAATGCGCATTTGCTGTCCTCCTTGTTCTTGGGCCGAGTTCTGGCCTTTTTTCCGCCCCCCTGTTCGAATCATATTTTACATGGACGAATTTCTTTTTACAATATTTTGGCTTGAAAAATCTGTCGTAGGCTCCATGTTCATCTTTCAACTGGAAAAAATAGACTGATGCGCAATAAGCAAAAGCGCCGAGGATTGGATTTCTGAAGCGGACGCGGTAGTTGCGTTAAATGACGGAAGATGGGCTGCCATAGAAGTTAAACTGGGGGCAAAGGAGCAAGACCCATCATTCCTAATGATTCTGACCGGTACAGAAATTGCGTATCGTCGGGATGATGGCGTATTTGTAGTACCAATTGGGTGTTTAAAAAATTAAAATCTTTAACACAAATATCTATATGTAGTTCCTCAGTGTGCCGGCGCTTTTTATGTCGTAAGGGCTTGCCTGTAGGCACTTGCCAGCTTGTCCTGAATGAGGTCCAGAGTAAAGAAAAACTGGTTCTTTTTATTTTTCTGTTTCAAGCAGCCAATCCATTAAATTCTTGACTTGTATCCCGTTATAATTGCCAACCGTCAGCACATCAGCCGTGAGTATGGCCTTCTCATAATTATCCCTGATATTCTCCAACGGACGCATTTCTCTTTCAAAGGTTTCCTGTGCGGTCATATCTGCCGTAACCTGAAAATACCGATACACGCCTTGCTTTTCCGCAACAAAATCCACCTCCGTGTTCCCAACTTTGCCGATGTTCACTTTATATCCACGCCGCAGAAGCTCAAAGTATACGATGTTCTCAAGTGAAAAGCCGAGGTCGTAATGCCTGCGGGGCAGGATATGGTTCCGCAGTCCTAAATCCACGATATACAGTTTTTTGTTTGCTTTCAAAAGCTGCTTTCCGACAATATCAAAACGCTCTGCCGGATAGAAGATAAAGGCTTCTGTAAGCGCCTCGACATAATCGCCTACCGTGTTCGGAGAGATCTTCCGCCCGTTGGAACTTAAATAATCCGTAATGCTTCTGATGGATACCGGGCTGCCGATCACGCTGGACAGATACCTTGCGATCGTCTTCAAAAGCGCAATATCGTTGATCTTCCGCTTGTCGGGATCGTTTTCCCTGCGTGCTTGTCTGTCCTCAATGTCTTTTACAATGACGGTGTTATAGATTCCCTCTAAATAGGTTTCCACCTTCTCCGTAGTTCGCTCCATGGCCGCAACATACGGAAGTCCTCCGTTTCGCAGATACTCCGAAAAGCCCTGCTGTTGATTTAGCTTTGTGATTTCAAGGAACTCCCGAAAAGACAGCGGCAGCATTTTGATTTCCACATACCTTCCGGTCAGAAGCGTTGCCAGATCGCCGGACAGCATATATGCGTTAGAACCTGTGATATACACATCCACATCCGGCTTTACATAAATACTGTCTACCGCCTTCTCAAAGTGCAGGACTTTTTGTATCTCGTCGAGGAAGATATATGTAGTCTTGCCGGGAACAAGGCGTTCCTTCAGATAGGCATACAGCTTTTTATAATCCAGTAGTTCTTCATATTCGAGTTCTTCAAAGTTGACGGATACGATCTGTTCCTCCGATACCCCCATTTCTCGGAGACACAACTGATACTGCGCAAGCAAAGTAGATTTGCCGCAGCGGCGGATTCCGGTTACAACCTTGATCACCTGTTCGTCCTTCCACTGTATCAGAGATTTGATATATTCCTTCCGTTCTACCACCAAGATCACCCCCGCATTTATTGTTCTCATTATAGTACAATTTATACGGTAAGTCAATGTTGTGTTCCGGTTTCGGAACGTAAACCAAATTAATTTTATTGTTGTTCCAAAATGCATCTCCTTTGCTTTAAGAAAACAGCCGCCTGATACTTCTTTTCACTAGGCAAGCGGCTATGTAAAAGCGATATGGGGCTTGTCAGCCTGCCGTGAGGGCATTTTGCTTTATTGGAGTAATTTCCAGTATTCTTCGCGGTCAGAGCCAACGCGCTCAATGAAGCCGTTCTCTTTGAGCATTTTCAATCTCAGTGATACGGTTTTCCGGCTCAAAGACAGGTTGTCAGCAAGAAAATTCGCTCTTAGAAGGGGAATCATCCGCTTGCGCTTGTGTTTTAAGCCGCTCCAGAAGGCGCTCCCTGGCCGCCTTCTGGGTTCTCTCCGGGCCGCACCCTACCAGGTATTCCAGGGCGTCGTTCCATTCCGCCAAATCAGCGTCTTCCGGCGGGATGCTCCGCAGGATGCTTCCCAGAAGCACCCGCTCCCACTTCGCAAGGAAACGCAGGTCGGAAAGATAGGTGCAACACATGCGACTTGCCAGGGTGTCCAGCAGGGATTCTCTTTTTTTCATCTCTTTTCGGTTCCTTTCTCTCCAAAATCCAAATGGCGCATTCTGCAGGAGGCCGCGGCCCCGCCTCACTCCGGGTTGTACACGCCCGCCGCCGTGGCGTCCCGCCTGGCGTCGCTGGCGGCGAAGTTCCCGGCGGCCTCCGAGTAGCCCGCCAGAGAGATGGAGCCCCACCAGCTTCCGCTGTCACGCCAGATCATGCTCTCCGCCACCCCGGTAAGATCCAGCCAGGTCCCCCCGTCCGCATCCTCCTCCAGGGTCAGGACGCCATTCCGGTAAATGACCCCCATCTTGTCCACAGCCGCCTGGGGCTCCTCCCCAAACTTCAGGATATCCGTGATCACACCAAACAGACGGCTGGGGATGATGTTCCCGCCGGGGGTCCCCACCGCCATGACAAACCCGTCCTCCCCCACGATGACCGTCGGAGCCGTGTAGGTGCGGGGTCGGGCGCCGGGCGCGTAGGTGTTGATGCCGCTCTCGGAAAAGTTCTTGACCGCATTGTTTAAAAAGACGCCGTCCACCGCCGTCTTCGAGCCCCAGAAGGTGGTGATGGTGTTGGTGGCGACGACCACCAGGCCGTCCGAGTCGATGATGGAAAAGCTGGTGGTCTCCGGACTCTCCTCGTCCGGGTCATAGCCTTCCTCCGCGTACTCCAGGCCCAGAAGCTCCAGGATGTGTTCCCGGCTGACCAGTTCCTCCTCGTCAATGTCATACAGGGCCGGGTCGCCGATGGACGCGTACCGGTCGCTGTAGGCCAGCGCTGTAATCTGCTTCAGCTGGGAAAGGTATTCCTCCGGGTTCTCCTCCGGGTCTGCCAGGTCCAGTTCGTCCGCCATCTCCAGCATCTGGATGAGGGTAATCCCGGAGAAGGGGGCGTTGGCGCTATACACCGTATAGCCCTCAAAGTAGCCCTCCACCGCAGTGCGCCGGTACACCTCATAGCCCGCCAGATCCTCCATGGTCAGGGATGTGGCCTCCGTGATGTCTTCCGCGATCCAGCCGCGGTAGAACACCTCCGCCCCCTCCGACTGGATGGCCCGGAGCACTTCGGCCAGCTGGGCCTGGTACAGAGTGTCCCCCTCCTCTAAGAGGGAGCCGTCCGTGTCATACAGCCAGCTGTAATCTTCCGACAGGTTCCCGATGCGCAGGCGGTAGCTTAAGTGGGCGCCCACGGTGAACCCGTCTTCGGCGTAGGCGATGGCCGGTTCCAGCAGTTCCGCCAGGGGGAGGGTCCCGTAGTCGTCATATAGCGCCTCCATTCCGGCCACAAAGCCCGGCACCGCCACGCTGTCACCGGCGCTGCCCGAAAGGCCTGCGGACGCCCGGTAATCATAGAACACCGCCTCCCCTGTGACGCTGTCATAGACCAGGAGGCCGCCTCCTCCGCCCAGGCCGCTGCCATAAGGCTCCACCACCGCCAGCGCGTAGGCCACGGCAATGGCGGCGTCCACCGCGTTGCCGCCGGACGCCAGCACTTCCATCCCCACATCCGTGGCCAGGTCCGAGGTGGTGCTGACCGAGTAGCCCCGGGCGTTGGACGCTTCCGCCGCCTCTTCCGTCTCCGCCGCTCCGGATGTGGGACGCGCTTCCGCGCTGCTCTCCGTCTCCGAGCCGAACCCATTACAGCCCGAAAGCAGGGAAACGCAGAAGCCAAGCGCCAGCGCCATGGACAAAATCCTGCGGATCGCTTTCTTTCTCATCGTCCGTCTTCCTCCTTATTGCGTTTTTGAAATGGTAAAAGGAATCACGATAAACCCGTCCTCATCCAGAAAATAGCTGCCCTCCGCCAGTCCCTGGGAGAGTTCCCGGTTGATCCGCCTCTGGTAAAACCAGCTGGTGGTCACATGGGGCGCTCCGTCCTCGATCCGGACCGTGTACAGACGGAAGGCCCCGCTCCCGTCCGGCTCCCGCGTGTACTCCGCCATGACGGAGTCCCTGGCATAGGTATTTCCCTGGTCGAAGAGGAAGTTCCCCAGGCTGTAGAAGATGATGCTGTCCTCGTACAGTTCCACCTCCTGCACCACATGGGGGTGGCTGCCGATGATGACGTCCGCCCCCGCGTCCGCCAGGTGGCGTCCCAGGCTCCTCTGCCGGTCGTTTACGGAAAGTTCGTTCTCCTCGCCCCAGTGGATGTAGACCACCGTCAGGTCCGCCGCCTGGGACGCCTCATAGACCAGGCGGTTATAGTCCCCGTAGGCCGTGGACAGGACGCCTCCCTGGCTTTCCGTAGCCAGGGCGCTCTGGTAGTAAACGTCCGTGATGGACAAAAAGGCGATCGTAACGCCGTCCGCCTCGATCAGGGCGTACCGGGCGGCGTCCTCCAGGCAGTCCCCGATCCCCGCGTAGGCGACGCCCTCTCCCTGAAAGTATTCCGTCAGTTCCAATACGGCGCGCTCGCCGTAGTCGAAGGCATGGTTGTTCGCGCAGGACCAGACGGTTATGCCTGCCTCCATGGCAGCCTTAAGCCCCTCATAGGTGGACCACAAGTGGATCTCATTTTCATCCTCCTCGTAGGCGGACACGTCGTCCGAGAGCACCGCCGTCTCCAGGTTGGCGAACACCAGGTCCGCCGCCGCCCAGTAACCCTCCATATCGGCAAACAGGCCCTCATAGCCCGACGCCTCGCCCATCGCCCGGATGTTCCTTCCCAGCATCATATCCCCCACGAAGTCCATAATGAGGGCGTCCGGCTTCTCCCCGCCGCCCTCATAGGAACGGACAGAAGCCGCCGGCAGAAGGGAAAGGAGGCAGGCGGCAAAAAGCAGGGCCGCCGCGAGCAACGCTGCCCAGGACCCGCCCAGGCTTTTGACCGAACGGAACCTCGCCTGGCTCTGCTTCCCCCTCGGCATGCCGCGCACCTCCACCAGGTGCTCCAGGTCGCTTAGGGTATAGGTGTCCCGCCGGTATCCCGCCCGCCGCTTTGGCTTCCAGCAGGCGCGCCGGGCTTTATCCTGCCGCCTTCCCCCTTCTGTTTTCTCCTGCCGGGTCCTTCCGCCAAACCACTTCATGCTGCCCTCCCTTCCTTGTCCCTACAACAGCCAGAACAGGAGCGCCGTAATCCCAAAGGTGAGATAGGTGGCGCCCAGAACCGCCGGGATGGTGTAGCGGAACCCCTGCTTCGCGCAGCAGTTCGCAATCAGCCCCGGCGTCACCACCCCGATCCCCCTAAACTCCAATACGGCGAAGGGGAGAGCCGGGTAGAGGAGCTCCAACGTAAGCTTTAGGATTACGCTGACAATGAGGGTGGCCACAAATCTGCGCCGCCCGAACAGGATCACGAATCGCGGCAGCACATGCTCCACGGTCAGGTACACCATCAGGCAGACGCCGAAGATGATGAGCATCTGGCCGATATCGTCGCAGACCAGCGCCAGGTAGCCCGGCACGACCATCCCCCCGGGGTTGACCCCAAAGTATTCTGAAAACAGCAGGCTGACCGCCAGCCCGACCACAAGCGAGATGTAAAAATAAGTTGCCTCCACCTTCCGCTCCGCCTCCGTGTTCCGGGAACCGCTTCCCTTTCGGCACGGCCCCCTGTCTATTCTCTGTCCCCTTCTGTTCCTTCCGCCTGATTCGCCCCGTCCGGCTCATGATAGGCCGCAGGGCGTCCCACATAAGGGAACCGCTCCGCCCCGGAAACCTGCACGCCGCCGTTTTCGGCGCAGTGGATGACCGTCTCTGGGCCTTCCTCCTTTACAGTCAGGACAATGCCCATATGGCCGCCCCGCCCGTCTTTCGGCTCCTCGTAAAAAGCCAGATCTCCCGGCCGTGCGTCGCAAAGCGCAGCCGGGACAAGATCCCTCCACGGCGCTGGCGTCTCCGGGTTGGGGAAACGGTCCGGGCCAAGGGCGTTTAAAAACGCCCAACTCACCAAGCCCGCGCTGTCGAGCCCCAGGGGCCTGGCGGTGCCATAAGCGCCGCTTTCCGGGCTGGCCACCGTCCGCGTCTCCCCCCAGCGGCCGTCCCAGCCCCAGGCCAGGGACCGGCCGCCCGGGAAGTACGCCACCTTCCCCACCAGGGACGCCGCCGCCAGCAGCACCGCCCGCCGCTCCCCAAAGGCCTCCTCCGGGACCCGGGCGAGGGCGGCCTCAAACTCCTCCTCCGTCAGGCGGGCAAAGACGCTCCCGTCCACGATGGCGTCCACTTCGTCCGACTGCCTGGCAAGGGAGAGGGCCTTTGCCTTTTGCTCCGCCGTAAAGCCGTAAGCGTCCGCCCCCTCCGCCGCGGTAAGCCTGCGGATGGAAAGGGCCGCCCCGGCCCCGCCGGCGGGGTCCGTCACCCGGGTCATGCTCCACACCTGGGTCATGTTCCAGTACACGCTGCGCAGAAGCTCCGCGTCCTTCTTTTCCGGGAGGGAAAGGCCCCAGGGATACTCCGCCGTCCGGCCGGTGAGCACCGCGTAGACCGCCAGGATGTCCCTGAAGTTGTCCGGGGGCGCTAAGAGGCGGGCGCGGTTTCCTTCCGGCAGCATCCGCTGCGCTTTCAGCACATGGGCTTTCAGCTGGGCGCTTAAGGCAAAGGCCTCCGCCGCCAGGATGTTTCCCCGCCTCCGGTCCGGCCCGTACCCGGCCCAGGCGGAAGGGTACGACCAGCCCGCTTCCATCCGGTCCGGGTCTTCCGGGACCGCAAGGTCAAAGGGCTCCCGCTCCGCCGCCACAGCCGGTGCTTCCTCCCCGGCTGTGGCCATAGCCGCGTCCGGGGCAGCGACAGGACCCGGCAGCGCGGCTACCTCTTCTCGTGCGCCATCCTCAACAGCGGCCGGCTCCTCCGGTTTCTCCGGCTTTTGGGCAGCCGTCAGGGCCTCGATAAAGGCGTGACCCGCGCCGTGGATGTTCCCCACACCGAAGATCACGCGCCCCTCCATAACACCCTCCAGGTATTCCATCACTGGCGCGATGTCCCCGCCTTCGAAGCACCTAAACTCGGTCACGTTGGGGAACTTCCCCCTGGCGTACGCCTTCCGGCAGTCGGAGGTGCTGCTCCCGATCACCAGCAGGGTGCATTCCGGGAGGTATGGGAAGAAATCCTTAATAAACTGCCAAGTCCGGTCCACACGGTCCGGGCGGCAGTTCATCACCAGGATCGGGTTCTTCCACGGCAGGTCCATCCCCATGATCGCCTCCCAGATCTTCCGGCTGGACTTCGGCTCGTTGGCCGCAAAGGCGTTGACGAACACCGCGTTCTTCCTCACCCGCTCAATGCGCAGGGCCCCGGGATCCGGATTTGCTTCCCGCATCCCGCGAAAAGCGATTTCGTCCGGAACTCCCAAGGCCCTGGATGCGGCCAGCGCGACCGCGACGTTTTGCGCAACAGCTTGTAGGGGAAGGAGTCCAGGTACGCCTGGGGGATCTCCGACTCGTCCGGGATGTACACCCGGGTATTACGGCTTTCCGCCACCTTTTTTAACAGCGGGGTGAACTCGCAGTCCGGGATCACCGCCGCCCCATTATAGGGGATGGTCTCCGCGAAGGCCAGGGCGATCTCCCTGGTGGTGGGCCCCATGTCGTCCAGGTGGTCCTCCAGCACGTTGACGATCACGGTCAGCGTGGACTTTAGGATCTGGTGCTGGTAGACCTTCTGGTACTCCGGCCGCACCGCCATGCACTCGCACACCAGCGCGTCCGCGCCTAGGCGCACGGCCTCGTCCATGACTCCAATCTGCTCTTTTATGCTCACCCCGACGGGCGGGCGTTTAATCTCCCGCTCCTGCGCGTCCCAGTCCCAGTACAGCATGCGGGCCGCGGTGCCGGTGGTCTTCCCCACCGCACTGTACCCGGCCTCCCACAGGATCGCCGTCAGCAACCGGGTGACGGTGGACTTTCCCCGGATCCCGTTGACGTTGACCCGGATGGGGATGCTTGCTATGTTCTTTTCGTTGCGCCGCTTTTCCCGGTACCCGTGGGCGAACAGGACCAGGAACGCCAAAAGCGACACGGCAAGGGCCGAAAGTGCGCTCATCCTCTCTCTCCTCCGGACTGCCGGCGTCCCGCTTTGCGCCTCCTTACGATTTCTTACGCCTTACGAGTAAACCGTGGGCCGCCTCACATAGGAGAACCGGCCCGCCCCGGAGACATGCACGCCGCTGCCGGAGCAATGGACCACCGTCTCCGGCCCTTCCCCGTCCACGGTCACGACAATGCCCACATGGTTGGTCTGTCCGGTATCCGGCTCATAATAAAAGACCAGGTCCCCGGGCTGCGCCTCGTCCCAGTCCACCGGGACGGAGTCGCTCCACTGGGTGGATGTCCCCGTGGCCGTGAAGCCATCCGCCCCGAAGACGTTTAAGAACGCCCAGCTGACGAAGCCGGAGCAGTCAAGCCCCAGTGGCTTTGCGGTCCCGTAGGAGCTGTGCCCCTTGCTGGCCACGGTTCGCATCTCTCCCCAGCGGTCGTCCCAGCCGTAGGCCAGGGACTTGCCGCCCCAGAAGTAGCCCACCTTGCCGTCCAGGGACAGAACCTCCGTTTTCTGTTCGGCGGTAAGATTGTACAGTTCCGCCCC
>CAZDOQ010000042.1:0-12319 GCA_964507035.1 uncultured Lachnospiraceae bacterium
TTTACTGGGTTTGTAGCCGTTCTTTTGTCTTCCAACTGTCAAAGATGGGATATTATTTCATTTCGTCAATAAAAAATTCGGCGAAATTTTAAATCCCGTTATTTTTCCCGGTTCTCCCGCCTCCGCCGGCTCCTGGGGCTTCCTGCACAGTAAGCGCAGCGCCCCAATGGTCATCGCCAATTGCGGATCTGCCCCTCCAGCGTCTGCAGCGACTTCTCCAGCGCCTGGCCAATTCCGGCGGGATTCTTGCCGCCGGCCTGGGCCATGCCCGGCCGTCCGCCGCCGCCACCGCCCACCAGGGAGGCGACGGCCTTGATCAGGTTGCCCGCATGGGCCCCCTGCTTCTGGGCTCCTTCGGTGGCCATGGCAATGAGGTTCACCTTGCCGTCCTGGGCGGAGGCCAATACCACGACCCCTTCTCCCAGCTTCTCCTTCAGCTGGTCTCCCAGCCCCCGGAGTTCGTTCATATCCACGTCTTCCACCTGGGAGGCCAGCACCTTCACACCGGCCACTTCCTTCACCTGGTCCATCACGTCCCCCAGGGCTTCCTTGGCTAGCTGGCTCTTCAGCTTCTCATTCTCCGACTGGAGTCCCTTGATCTCCACGTTCATCTGCTGAATCCGGGCTTCCAGGTTGGCCGGGGTGGTCTTGGCTGCCTGGGCCGCCTGGTGGAACTGCCGCTCCACCTCCGCAAAGTGGGCCATGAGGCCGGTGGAGGTCAGAGCCTCAATCCGGCGCACCCCGGCGGCAATGCCGGTCTCAGACAGAATCTTAAAGCAGTGAATGGCCCCGGTGTGGGGCACATGGGTGCCGCCGCACAACTCCGTGGAAAAATCTCCCATGGTCACCACCCGGACTTCATCCCCGTATTTTTCTCCAAACAGAGCCATCGCGCCGGTCTTCTTGGCTTCCTCAAAACTCATGACCTGGGTGGTCACCGGCAGATCCTCCAGGATCTTCTGATTCACCAGCGCCTCCACCTGGGCCAGTTCCTCCTGGGTCATGGCGGAAAAATGGGTAAAGTCAAAGCGCAGCCGCTCCGCGTCCACATAGGAACCGGCCTGCTCCACATGGGTGCCCAAAGTCAGCCGCAGGGCTTTCTGGAGCAGATGGGTGGCGCTGTGGTTCCGGGCCGCCGCCCGCCGCTTCTCTCCGTCCACCGCCAGGTGTACTTTGTCTCCTATCTTAAACATGCCGGCGGTGACCTGGCCCACATGGCCGATCTTGCCTCCTGTCAGCTTGACGGTGTCTTTTACGGTGAACTCCGCCCCGTCCGGCCCGGTGATCACGCCGGTGTCCGCCTGCTGGCCACCGCTGGTGGCGTAAAAGGGACTTGCCTGGGTGAGAATGGCGCCGATCTGGCCATCGGTGAGGGCCTGTACCAACTCGTCCTCGGTGGTGAGCACCACAATCTCCGAGTCGTCCTCCAGTTTCCCATAGCCGGTGAACTCCGTGGTAAAAGCCGGGTCAATGGACTGGTACACCGTCACATCCGCCCCCATATAGTTGGTAGTCTTCCGGGCCGCCCGGGCCTTTTCCTTCTGCTCCTTCATGCAGGCGGCGAACCCCTCCTCATCCACCAAAAATCCCTTCTCCTCCAGGATTTCCTTGGTCAGATCCAGGGGGAAGCCGTAGGTGTCGTACAGCTTGAAAGCATCCGCTCCGTCCAGGGTCTTCTTGCCCTCCTGGACCAGCCCCGCCTCCAGGTCCGCCAGAATGCTCAGGCCCTGGTCAATGGTCTTGTTGAACTTCTCTTCTTCTTCATCTATGACGCTGCAGATGAAGTGCTCCTTCTCCACCAGTTCCGGGTAACCGTCCTTGGAGACCTCAATGACCTTCTTGCTCAGGGTGGTCAAAAACTTACCCTGGATCCCCAATAGCCGGCCGTGGCGGGCAGCCCGGCGCAGCAGACGGCGCAGCACGTAGCCCCGGCCCTCGTTGGAGGGAAGAATGCCGTCGGAGACCATGAAGGTCACGGAGCGGATGTGGTCCGTGATCAGCCGCAGGGAGATGTCCTTCTGATGATCCTCGTTGTAGACCACCCTGGCCAGCTGACAGACATTGTCAAGCAGCGCCCGGATGGTGTCAATGTTGAAGATGGAGTCCACGTCCTGGACCACCACCGCCAGCCGCTCCAACCCCATGCCGGTGTCAATGTTCTTGTGCTCCAGCTCCGTGTAGTGGCCGTGGCCGTCCCCGTCAAACTGGGTGAACACGTTGTTCCACACTTCCATATACCGGTCGCAGTCGCAGCCCACGGTGCAGGTGAGTTTGCCGCAGCCGTACTTTTCTCCCCGGTCGTAATAGATCTCGGAACAGGGGCCGCAGGGACCGGCGCCGTGCTCCCAGAAGTTGTCCTCCTTGCCAAACCGGTAGATTTTCTCTGCCGGGACGCCCATGTCCTTGTTCCAGATCTCAAAGGCCTCGTCGTCATCCTCATAGACCGAAGGATACAGCCGGTCCGGGTCCAGACCCACCACCTGGGTCAAAAACTCCCAGGACCAGGTCAGGGTTTCCTTTTTGAAATAATCTCCGAAGGAAAAGTTGCCCAGCATCTCAAAGAAGGTGCCGTGGCGGGCGGTCTTGCCCACATTCTCAATATCGCCGGTGCGGATGCACTTTTGGCAGGTGGCCATCCGGGTGCAGGGGGGCACCTCCTGGCCGGTAAAGTAGGGCTTTAAGGGAGCCATGCCGGCGGGAATCAGCAGAACGCTGTTATCGTTATGGGGAATCAGAGAATAGCTGCTCTTGCACAGATGTCCCTTGCTGGCAAAAAAGTCCAAGAACATTTTTCGCAGCTCGTTTACGCCGTATTTTTTGTTCACGTGTTTGCCTCCAAACTGAAAGTGTCGTATTTTTTCCTTCTGTCCGCCGGAAAGCCGGGAAACCTACGGAATCCCGGCGCTCAAGCTAATCTTTATGTTATCACAAGTGAAGGTATTACGCAAGAATTATTTCAGGAGTCCGGCGGTGGCAGGCCACCCAATGCCCCTTGGAGATCTGGGTCAGGTCCGGCAAATCGTAGGCAATGCTTTGGTTCCGGCGTCAAACCGCCGTCTTTTCTCACACGATTCCCTTCTCCTGCTCCAACTCCCGCAGGGCCAAGATGGTCTTCTGGATCACCTCATCCAGGGTGCTGCCCATCATCTCCACGCCCCGGTTGATGGTATCCCGGGAACATCCGGCGGCAAAGCTGGGCGTCTTGAATTTCTTTTTCACCGACTTCAGTTCCAGATCCATCATGCTCTTGGAGGGCCGCATAATGGCCGCCGCCCCAATGAGGCCGGTGAGTTCGTCCACTGCGTAGAGCACCTTCTCCATGGGATGCTCCGGTTTGATGTCCACGGTCATGCCGTAGCCGTGGCTGGCAGTGGCGTGGATGATAGACTCGTCCGCCCCCGCTTCACGCATGATCTCCTGGGATTTGATACAGTGCTGGTCCGGATACTGCTCAAAATCCAGGTCGTGGAGCAGGCCCACAATGCCCCAGAAATCCACTTCCTCCGGAGCGTATCCCATGTCCCGGGCCCAGTAGCGCATCACCGCCTCCACCACCTGGGCGTGCTTCAAATGAAACGGATCCTTGTTGTACTGGTTCAAAAGTTCCCAGGCCTGCTCTCTTGTCATGGATGTTGTCATCTTCTCTTCCTCTTTTCTGTTTCTCTCTTCCGTCTGATCAGCCTTTTTCCGTCCCGGCGGCTCCGGCGCTGATCCGCCGGATCTCCTCCAGCAGTTCCCCGGGATCCGGGCCAGGGGCCCGCATCTCTGCCTCCTCCCGGCGCAAGGCCGCAAGAAGAGAACGTTCATAGGATCCCCTTTTCCACACCTGGATCTTCCTCCGTTGGATTCGCATCCGCCGCGCTGGTGGCAAGCCGGTCGCACCGCTCGTTCTCCGGGTGGCCCGCATGGCCCTTGACCCAGTTCCACCGGATGGTGTGGGGCGCGGCGGCGGACAGGAGCCGCTGCCACAGATCCACATTTTTCACCGGGTTCTTTTGACCTCTGCGCCAGTTGCTTCTCTTCCACCCATCAATCCAGTGCTCGTTGAAGGCTTTGACCAGATAGGAGGAGTCCGAGTACAGGTCTACGGTGCAGGGACGGTTCAGAGCCTCCAGGGCCGCAATGGCCGCCATCAGTTCCATCCGGTTATTGGTGGTGCGCCGGTAGCCGCCGGACAGTTCTTTCTCAAAGAGCTGCCCGGCGGCGTTGGTGTACTGGATGACGGTGCCGTACCCGCCGGGGCCGTCCGGGTTGCCCCGGGCCGAGCCATCCGTAAAGATTTTCACATACATGTCCTTCTGCTCTCCCGTCCGCCTAGGCCAGGGCCAGGGCAATCTCCATCATCTCCCGGAAGGTGGTCTGCCGCTCCTGGGCAGAAAGAGCCTCGCCGGTGTACAGATGGTCAGAGATGGTAAAGATGGCCAGGGCTTTTTTGCCGGCATAGGCTGCGTTCATATACAAGGCCGCCGCCTCCATCTCCACGCAGGTGACGCCCATCCGCTTCCAGATATCATGATAGTGGGGGTCTGCATTGTAAAACACGTCTGTGGA
Source organism: uncultured Lachnospiraceae bacterium (assembly GCA_964507035.1). Classification (GTDB taxonomy): domain Bacteria; phylum Bacillota; class Clostridia; order Lachnospirales; family Lachnospiraceae; genus Pseudolachnospira. The sequence continues at coordinate 4,552 of CAZDOQ010000042.1, forward strand.
GAGAACGTTGCCCACCACCACATGGGTCCCCTGGGCCTTGGCCGCCTCCACCGCTTTTTGCAGCAGGCCAAAGTCCGCCACCGGGGCAAAGGTCCCCGGGATCTTATACTGGGAGGCATAGTTGGAGTCTGTGCAGGCGCCCATGCCAATGACCACATCCCGCAGATGTACGTCCTCGGAAAGTCCCCCGGCAGATCCAATACGGATGATATTCTCCACGCCGTAAAAATGGTACAGTTCATAGGAGTAGATGCCGATGGAGGGCATTCCCATACCGCTTCCCATGACAGATACGGTCTTTCCCTGGTAGGTTCCGGTGTAGCCGAACATATTCCGCACCGTGTTGAACTGGCAGGGATTCTCCAGATAGTTTTCTGCAATAAACTGCGCCCGAAGCGGATCTCCGGGCATCAGTACCGTCCTGGCAATCTCTCCTTGAACCGCTGCGTTGTGTGGGGTCGGTACTGCCATCTTAGTTCCTCCTTCTATTCTACCCGTCCTTGGCCGCTCCTGTCACGGCTTCCTTTTTTCCTTCCCAGTGTATCACAATCTACCGGAAGCTTCAAGCTAACCCTCCAGTTTTTTCAGATAATTTCCGTGGACCGAAGCCTTCTCATTGGTCACAAAGAACGCCTCCGGGTCATACCGGGATACAATATGGTACAGCTGGCTCACTTCGTACTTGGACACCAGCATGTACAGGATCTCCTCCGGCTGTCCGGTGTAGGCGCCTTTGGCCGGGATCACCGTGATGCCCCGGCGCATGGTATCCATGATCTCCTCCTTCATCTGCTGGCTGAACTGTTTGCTGATGATCCGCACCTCCACGTTGATGTTCTGGGTGTGGGTCCGGTCTATGGCCAGGGAACTGGCCACCGCCGCAATCACCGAATACACCACCACCTGCATGTTGAAGAAGAACAGGCAGCACAGGTAGACCACCAGATTGATCCCTAAGTTGATCTTGCCCACGCTGAAATCTCCCTTTTTCTTGATGATCATCAGGCCCACCATCTCCGAACCGCCGCCGGAGGTTCCGGCCTGGAGCACCAGCCCAATGCCGTAGCCGCTGAGATATCCTCCCACAATACAGGTGGCCAGGGTATCCTCCGCCAACAGCGGCGTCGCCGGAATGGGCACCAAAGAGAGGAGCACCGTCATCAGGGTGGTACAGATCAGGCTGCTGAAAAAGAACCTCTTGCCAATGATCCTCCAGGCCACCAGATAGATGGGAATATTAAATAGGTAGAGAATGATACCGGCAAAGTCAAAACTCCCCAGAGAAATCCCCAATCCGTCCACCACCAGGGTTCGCAGCAGCTGGCTGACGCCCATAAGGCCCCCGGTGTAGAAACCGCAGGGGACTAAAAACAGGTTGATCCCCAACACATACAGAAGGGTTCCTGCCAGCATCCGAACCCAGCTTTTTCCGCTCATCAATTTCATGGTATATCCTCGCTCTCCTGAAAGGATATTTCTAGGATCATTATTGCTCCGGCAGCATCTGCAGCAGATGGATCTCCTTCATCCAGTTATAGGAAGATGTATAGTCCCCGCCGATGGAAGCCGCGTCCAGCTTGGTAGTATTCAGGAAGGTGCCCTGAAGCCGTTCAAAACAGGGGACCTCCAGCCCCAGGTTCAAAATGGTGTCATAACACTGCTGGTACAGGTCCTTCCGGGTATCCCGATCGTTTAACTGCTCCGCCTCCTCAATCAGACTGTCCAGATTTTCGTGGGCGCCGTAGGCATTCTGTCCGTTCCCGCTGTGATAGGCACTGTAAAGGTCCGGATCCTCCTGGACCACTCGCTCCGCACACCAGAGTTCATGGGTGCCGGAGGCCAGGCGGCTATTAAAGTCGCTGTCATTGTCCAGCAGCACCGTCTCCAGCCCCATGCCCAGCCGGTTCAGCATAGCGTTTGCATGGTTCACCAGGGCGGTCATCTGGTTGTCCCCGGAAAAATAGGAAGGAATCAGCACCTGGTAAGTGAGCTTGGCCCCCTCCGGAGCCCCGGTGAAAGTACCGGTGGCCTCGTCGTAGGTGAAGCCTGCCAGCTGCAGATATTCTCTGGCCGCAGAAATGGCAGCCTCCGTCCGTCCGGTGAGGTCCATATCCGCCGTGTACAGGGCGGAGCCGTCCGCCCCCACAGAGTAGGCCTCCCGGTATCCCTCCTCCCCTTCCTGGAGGGCTGTCCAGGAGCCGTCCAGGGCCGGATATTGGAGCACGGTGCCGGCCTGTCCCAGATACAGATCACAGAACGCAGACCGTCCTGCCCCTAAAATGGTGGCCAGGGCCCGGCGCAGGTACTGGCTGGCCTCGGAATCCGGGTCATCCCCCACCTTCACCGCCGCCCCGTTGATGCCCACATAGCTATAGTAGGAAACACCGGAGAGAATGGCCTCCGCCGTCTCCATGGTTTCCAGATCCTCCGGCAGGCTGGAAGCGGTGAGGCTGGCGCTGGCCGCATCCACCTTGCCCTGGGTCACAGATGCCACCCGGATCTCCTCCTCCACCGTCTGAACCTGCACATAGGGAATGGAGGGAGCGCCCTTGTAATAGGAAGGGTTGGCCTCCAGGTAGGCCACGCCGTTCGCATACTCCACAAACCGGTAGGGCCCCGCCCCCATGGGCTCCGCGGATTTTGCCTTCACGGAGGAGAGATCGCCCCGGGGGAACCCGTACTGGCCCTCCTCATAGTTGTAGCTGGCCGCATCCCCGTAGTAGGCCAGGGACAGAACCGGCACGTCAAAAAGGTCGTAAATTTTCTGGGCGTCATACCCGCTGACGGACAGGGTGACGGTGGAACTGTCCACCTTTTGAATCCCCTGGATGGAGGAGACCTCCGTCCCCCCCGCCGCCTGCATCTTCTGATTTAAGAGCAGGTTGTAGGTGATATCCCGGACCTGGCTGTCAAAATAGGATGGGTCTCCCTGGTAGTTGGTGGCCAGGTGTGGGTAATCCATCCCGTACAGATTCACGGTGTCATTGACAATATCGTCAAAGCTCTTGCCCTCTATGCTGTAAGAGCTGTCCAGAGTGGAAGTGTAAAGGGTCACAAAGAATTCCTCCGCAGAATTGCCGTAGCCCCGGTCCACATACTGCTGCCAGTTGGCCTCACACCAGGTACGCTCCTCCTCCAGCACCGGCCGGATGATCTGCTCAATGATCGCGTTTCGCAGTTCCTCGCTGGGGTTCTCCAGGGCGGCGGAGATCTCCGCCTGGGACACCGTGATCTCCGCCGCCGCCGAATTATTCTTCTGATAGGCCTCCAGCCCCAAAATTCCCTGCTGGGAGACGCTGTAAGGGCCGTCATAGGAAGCGTCGCAGAGCACATAGAAGGTGAAGATCAAATCGTCCGCGGTCATGGCGGTTCCGTCTGAGAAGGTGACGCCGTCCCGCAGGGATACCGTGTAGGTGGTCACATTGGAAGCGCTGTCATAGGCGATGGAGAGATCCGCCAAACCCGTATAGGTGTAATCGGTTCCATTGTAAGACAGAGTGGTCCCTTCCACCGCGTTCTCCACCACCGAGCCGTCCCGGGCCAGGGTCAGGAGGCACTCCTGGGTCAGATCCACCACCGTCTGATCTCCCTCCGCCGTGGCAAACAGCGGCAGGAACAGCTGTTCCATCTCCCCGCTTCCCACAAGCAGCGTCTGATCCTCCGTGGCAGAGGAACTCTCCGCCCCGGCAGTGGCCGTCTCTATCTCCACTGTATCCTGGGAAGCGCCTTGGCAGCCGGGCAGAAGGGAGACCCCCAGGACCACCGCCATCCAAAGGGCTGCTGTCTTTCTCAACCTCATATGAAAACTCCTCCCTATCCCCAAGGCAGATTGGGGTGTTCGATCCGCTTGTCCCGCAGCATCAAGTCCTCCACCACCCGGGACGCCGCTTTCCCCTCAAAGAGCACCTGGTTCACCTGCTCCACAATGGGCATGGTCACCTGGTATTTCTGTGCCAGGGCCAGGGCAGCCTTGGCGGAGTAGACCCCCTCCACCACCATGCCCACTTCCTTCATGGCCTCCTCCATGGAACGTCCCTGCCCCATGAGAATACCGGCCCGACGGTTCCGGCTATGCATACTGGCGCAGGTGACAATCAGATCGCCAATGCCGGAAAGGCCATAGAGGGTCTCGCTCTTGGCTCCCATGGCAATGCCCAGCCGGGTGATCTCCGCCAGGCCCCGGGTGATCAGCGCCGCCTTGGTGTTATCCCCATAGCCCAGGCCGTCTGCAATGCCTGCCGCCAGGGCAATGACGTTTTTCAGGGAGCCCCCCAGTTCGATTCCCAGCACGTCCGGGCTGGTGTACACCCGAAACACCGGACTCATGAACAGGTTCTGGATCATCTCTGCGGTTTTCTGGGTCTTGGCCCCGGCCACGCAGGTGGTGGGGATGCCCCGGCTCACCTCCTCCGCATGGCTGGGACCGGAGAGCACCGCCACGTCCGCCTGGGGAATTTCCTGCCGGATCTGATCGCAGAGCAGATCCAGAGTCCCTTCCTCAATGCCTTTGGCCACGTTAACAATCACCTGTCCCTCCCTCACATAGGGAGCCAGCCGCCGGGCCGTGGCCCGGGTGTAGATGGAGGCCACCGCCATCACCATCAGATCCGCTGACTGCACCGTCTCCGCCAGTTCCGTGGTAAAGCGGATCTCCGGGGAAAAATGGACCCCCGGCAGATTCTTCTGCTTCCGGGTTTCCGTGAGAGACGCGATCTCCGCCGGTACCGCTGACCAGACCGTCACCTGATGTCCATTGTTGTGCAACAGGACCGCAATCCCCAGGCCCCAGGTGCCTGCGCCAAATATGCTAATCTTTGCCATATGCTACTCCTTTTTCTTTGATCCAAATTTATTTTCCGTCCCCTGACAGAGCCGCACCAGATTGGACCGGTGCCGCCAGAAGGCCAGCGCCGCCCATAAGAACACTACTATGTAGGATTCCGGCAGAAGCTCCGGAGAAAGACTCAGATTGCCGGTCTGCCCCAGAATGACCCAGAGCAGGAAAAACAGGGACACCACGGTCAGAGACCCCACGGAAACGTACCGGGTGATCAAGACCACCAGCACAAAGGCTGCCAGGCAGGCCAGTGTAATCCGCCAGTCCAGCATGAGAACCACGCCGGCTGTGACCGCAATCCCTTTTCCTCCCTGGAAATGCAGGTAAAAGGGATAGTTGTGGCCCAACACCGCCCCAAATCCGGCGTAGAGCATCCACAGGAGGCTGGGACCCTGGTGCAAGGGCGCGCTGCCCTGGAGAATCCAGTGGGCTGCCAGCATGGCCACAATCACCTTGGCCACATCGCCCAGAAAGACGATGAGCCCCGCCTTTTTTCCCATGACCCGGAGGGCGTTGGTGGTGCCGGAATTGCCGCTCCCGTACTGGCGGATATCAATCCCGTTGAGTTTTCCGTACAGATAACCGGTTTGAAATAAACCGCAGATATAGCCGATGGCCAGACACAAAACTCGTTCCATTCTTACTTTTCTTTCCTCTCCCGAATGATGAATTTCAGGGATGTCCCACGGAATCCGAAGGCTTCCCGGATCTTGTTTTCAATGTACCGTGTGTAGGAAAAATGCATCAGTTCCCGGTCGTTGACAAAAACTACAAAGGTAGGAGGCTTCACCGCCACCTGGGTGATATAGTAGAGTTTCAGCCGCTTGCCCTTGTCCGAAGGGGGCTGCTGCATGGCCACGGCCTCCGCCAGGATCTCGTTGAGGACACCGGTGGCCGCCCGCATGGACTGGTTGGCCAAAATCATGTCCACATACTCAAAGATCTTGCCCAGCCGCTGGCCGGTCTTGGCGGACAAAAACAGAATCTCCGCATAGGGCAGGAAGGAAAGAATTTCCCGGATCCGCTCAGTATACTCCTTCATGGTCTGGTTATTCTTCTCCACCAGATCCCATTTGTTTACTACAATCAAAATCCCCTTGCCCCGATCGTGGGCAATGCCGGCGATTTTGGCGTCCTGCTCACTGACGCCCTGGGACGCGTCGATCACCATCAGCACCACATCCGCCCGCTCCACTGCAGACACGGCCCGGATGATGCTGAAATGCTCAATCTCCTCCTTGACCTTGCTCTTCCGGCGCAGGCCGGCGGTGTCGATCAGCACATATTCCTGCTTGTTGGCCCGCACCGTGGTGTCGATGGCGTCCCGGGTGGTACCGGCAACGTCCGAGACAATCACCCGGTCCTCCCCCACCAGCCGGTTTACCAGGGAGGATTTGCCCACGTTGGGCTTTCCCACAATGGCAATCCGGGGCCGGGCGTCCTCCTCTTCCGCTTCCGCCTTCTGGGGAAAGTGCTTCACCACCTCGTCCAGCAGGTCTCCCAAGCCCAGCCGGGAGGCGGCGGACACCGGCACCGGATCCCCGATCCCCAGCTTGTAGAATTCATACACGTCCGGCATCTGTTTCTGGAAGCTGTCCACCTTGTTGACCACCAGAATCACCGGCTTTCCGGAGCGGCGCAGCAGGTCCGCCACCTTGGAATCCGCGTCCACCAGTCCCTGGCGCACGTCTGTCAAAAACAGGATCACATCCGCTGTCTCAATGGCAATCTGGGCCTGCTCCCGCATCTGCCGCAGAATCACGTCCTGGCTGTCCGGCTCAATACCGCCGGTGTCAATGAGGGTATACGCGTAATTGAGCCAGGTACAATCCGCGTAAATCCGGTCCCGGGTCACCCCGGGGGTGTCCTGGACAATGGAGATCCGCTCTCCCGCCAGGGCGTTGAAAAGGGTAGATTTGCCCACGTTGGGCCGCCCCACAATGGCCACAATCGGTCTGCTCATGGTTCGGTTTGCTCCTTACAATTCATAGCCCGGGTGCTCCGTGTCCCAGGCGCAGTCTTCGTTTTGAAAAGCCGACAGCAGGCTGGCTCCGCTCGATTTTACTATATTCACAGGTACTTGTAAAGCCTTTTGGAGTTGGTCCAGGGGCATATCATCCAGGAAGACTTCCTCCCCGCTGCGAAACATGCTCACCGGCAGCAGCAGGCGGCTTCCCAGGTTTTTCCCGGCCAGCTGGGCCTTCAGGTCCTGTCCGGTGAGAAGGCCCGCCACCGTGATGGATTCCCCAAAAAAAGTGTTCTGCACCGGGTACACATGGACGGTGAGTCCCGGAAATTTCTGCTCCGCCAGCCGGGCCATCCGGCTAATCCAGGGAGCCGCCAGAAAGCCAGTCCCCACGGAGATCTCCTCCGGGTGCGCTTTCAGTTCTGCCGCCTCCAAGGCCTCCTCAAACTCGTCCCACAAAAGCCGCAGAGAACCCACCCCGTTCTCCAGCTGGGGATAGCCGTCATACCGCTCCGCCTCCGGCAAGTCCTCCCCGGCCAACAGGTAAAACTCATCGCTGGCGTGGACGAAATGGAGGCCGGTTTCCGGATAGATTTTCTGCTGAAAAGCCTCCACCAGCCGGATGGTCTGTCGGGCTACCTCCGGCGTTACCTGCGTCAGGGGCGTAAGACCCTGCCGGAACTTGGTGAGTCCCACCGGAACCACGGAGACACTCCTTAAATACGGCAGGTAGCCGGTGAGTTTTTCCAGGGTGTCCGCCAGTTCCTGCCCGTCATTGTAGCCGGGGCACAGGACAATCTGTCCGTTCATGAAAAGTTCCGCCTCCCGTAGCCGGTCCATGGCCTCCAGAGCTTTTCCCGCAAAACGGTTGTGAAGCATCCGGCACCGCAGATCCTGGTTCATGGTGTGGATGGAAATGTTGATGGGCTCCATCCGGTAGCGGATCAGCCGATCCAGGTCCTTCT
>CAZDOQ010000043.1:0-10125 GCA_964507035.1 uncultured Lachnospiraceae bacterium
ACAAGGTCTGTATATCTGCCCTGTGCAAGCAGCTTATTGCGGTAAGCAAGCAGAGTGTTAAAATCAATATATTCGCACATACATCACAGTTTCCCGATTGCCACATTCTGTTATATTGTGTTATTGGTTTTTCCTGCCCTTGCTTTTGCCCTTATAACCTCTCGGAGCAAGGGTAACGGTTTCGGAGGTCTTTATTAAATCCCTATGAGGCGGTATAACCGCCTACATAATTTGGGGTTTCAAATAAAAATTATTTATCCACTATAAATTATCGCAATTTCCTTCTTTGTTATAAAATGTTTTATACTTTTACTTATAAAAATAATGTACAAGGAGGAAGACAGCGATGAATGAAGCATTTTTTCATTTTACCAAACCGGCCAATGAACCGGTAAAGGCCTACCAGGACGGCGATGCCTGCTGGAAAGATCTGCTGGAAGAGATGGACACTCAGGCAGCCAACCCCATTGAGATTCCCTGTGTCATTGGAGGCAAAAGGATATATACAGAAAAAACCATCCAGGCCATTGAGCCCCATCGGCACAGCAGCGTACTGGCCACGGTTCACATGGCTGGACCGGGTGAGTTGAAGCAGGCGGTGGAAGCGGCCATGGCCGCCAAGAAAGAATGGGAGGCACTGCCCTGGCACCACCGGGTCTCCGTGTTCCTCACAGCAGCGGATCTGCTCACCGGCCCTTACCGGAAGAAAATGACCGCGGCCTGCATGCTGAACCAGAGCAAAAACGTGTACGAGGCCGAGATTGATGTGATCTGTGAACTGGCTGACTTCCTCCGGTTCAACGCATACCGGCTGGAAGAGATCTACGCAGAGCAGCCCTTCAACACCCCGGGCATCTGGAACCGCAATGAGTACCGGCCTTTGGAGGGATTTGTGGCAGCCCTCTCTCCTTTTAACTTCACCTCCATCAGCGGCAACCTGCCGACGGCTCCGGCCATGGCAGGCAACGTGGTGGTCTGGAAGCCATCTTCCACGGCGGTGTTGGCCAGCTACTACTTCCTGGAAATTCTGGAAGAAGCGGGACTGCCAGCGGGGGTCATCAACTTTGTACCCAGCCGGGGCACCGAGTTCGGCGACAACGTGGTGGCGGATCCCCGGATGTCCGGTTTCCACTTCACCGGCTCCACTGAAGTGTTCAACGGCATCTGGAGCCGCGTGGGCCAGAACATCGGCAGCTACCACAGCTATCCCCGGCTGGTGGGGGAGACCGGCGGCAAGGACTTTATCTTCGCCCATTCCACTGCCAATGTGGACGCTCTGGTCAGCGGCATGATGCGGGCCGGCTTTGCCTACTGCGGCCAGAAGTGCTCCGCCGCTTCCCGGGCCTACATTCCCGCGTCCCTGTGGCCGCAGGTAAAGGAAAAAATTCACCAGGCGATGTCCACCCTTCACACCGGGGACGTGCGGGATATCCACGCCTTCCTCAATGCGGTCATTGACCAAAAGGCCTTTGACAAAATCAAGAGTTATCTGGACTATGCCAAGACCTCTCCGGACTGCGAGATTCTGGAGGGCGGCGCCACGGATGACTCTGTGGGATACTTTGTGCAGCCCACGGTGATCCTGACCAAGAAGCCGGATTTCCGCACCATGAAGGAGGAGATCTTTGGGCCGGTGCTGACCGTCTACGTCTATGAGGACAGCCAGCTGGAAGAGACGCTCTCCCTCTGCGACACCACCACCCAGTATGCCCTGACCGGTTCCATCTACGCCACGGACCGGGCCGCCATTGTGAAGATGGAGCAGGCCCTGACCCACTCCGCCGGCAACTTCTATATCAACGACAAGCCCACCGGCGCGGTGGTGGACCAGCAGCCCTTTGGCGGCGGCCGCCGCTCCGGCACCAATGACAAGGCTGGCAGCCGCATTAACATGCTGCGCTGGCTGAGTACCCGGACCATCAAGGAAAACCGGCTGCCGGATACGGAGATTTTGTATCCTCATATGAAATAAGCTGCCGGTTTGAAAGTTCAAAAGCCCCAGCGGGAATGGCGGTTCCCTGCCGGGGCTTTTTCATGCAGCACAATGGTGCCGGACACAATGGGAGTGGACATCCTATCCCCGCAGCATCAAAAACGCGGCCAGCGTCCCCCGCTCGCCGCCGGTGGCCCGGTGGGAGAACAACAGTTCCGGGTGGCAGCAGGTGCAAAGCCCCGCCACCGCCAGATGTTCCGGAAGGAGCCCGGACCGGAGCAGAAGATTCCGGTTGGCGGCCCACAGGTCCAGCTGATACTTGCCGCCTCCCTTCTCCTCCAAAATCTCCGGCCACTCCGCTTTTGGAAATGCCTGCCGGAACGCCTCCGCCACATCCTCGCTGACCTCATAGCAGTCCCGACAGATGCTGGGGCCAATGCAGGCCAGCAGGTCCTCCGGCCGGGATCCAAATTCCTGCCTCATTCGCTCCACGGTTATCCGGCCCATGCCTCCCACGGTGCCCCGCCAGCCCGAGTGGCTGAGGCCAATGGCTTTCTGTACCGGGTCCACAAAATAAAGGGGAACGCAGTCCGCATAAAAGGTCACCAGCATCAGCCCCGGTTCGCAGGTCAAAAGTCCGTCCACATCCGTGTAGTCCCGCTGCCGTACCAATCCTTTGCCCGCGTCTGCCCGGGCCGCCACCCGCAGGTTGGTGGTGTGGGTCTGCTGGGAGAGGACCATCTGTCCCGGATCCACTCCCAGGACGGAAGCCATCCGGCGGAAATTTTCCCGGACATTCTCCGGAGTGTCCCCGCCCCGCTCCGCAAAATTCATCTGGGCATAGTTCCCCTCACTGACGCCGCCCTTCCGGGTGGAAAAGGCGTGGGTCACCAGCCCCGTCTCTTCCAGCAGAGGAAACTGCAGGTAGGGCACGCCCCTTTGTTCCCGCATCTCGATGGCTTCCATTGGCTTTCTTCTCCCTTTGTTGTACTTTTCAGATTCCTCCAAAAGCGTTCCGGTAGTGGGTCAGACGGCCGTCTCCGTCCACTGCCACCACGTCAAACCGGCAGCAGGTCTCCAACGGCAGGTGCTGGTCCAGTAAATACCGCTGGGCCACCCGGCGGATCCGCTGCTGCTTGGCGGCGTGAATCGCCTCCTCCGGGGCGCCATAGGCATCTCCCTTCCGGTACTTGACCTCCACAAACACCACCGTCTCCCCCTCCCGGGCCACCAGGTCAATCTCCCCCAGACGGCACCGGTAATTGTGGGCCAGAATGGAAAGACCCTGGGCCTCCAGATGGGCCGCCGCCATCTCCTCAAAGCGGCTGCCCACGGCCCGGCGGTTCACGGTTCCTCCCCCAGGAACTTTTTTAAAAACGTTCTCCGGTGGATGGGACAGGGACCGTAGGTCCGGATGGCTGCCTGATGGGCGGCGGTCCCATACCCCTTGTGACCGGAAAAGCCGTACTCCGGGTACAGGCTGTCATACTGACGCATCAACCGGTCCCGGGTCACCTTGGCCAGGATGCTGGCGGCGGCAATGGAAACGCTCTTGGCGTCTCCCCCCACAATGGGGACTTGGGGAAAAGGCAGCCCCGGGATGGTCACCGCATCGTTGAGCAGCACCTCCGGCTCCACAAAAAGCTGCCCCACCGCCTGGCGCATGGCCTCATAGGTGGCCTGGAGAATGTTGATCTCATCAATCACCTGGGGACTCACAATACCGATCCCAAAGGCAACGGCCTTCTCCCGAATTTCGTCAAACAGCAGTTCCCGCCGCTTCCCCGTCAGTTTTTTGGAATCATTGAGATGAAAAATCTCCGCCTCCCGGGGCAGAATCACTGCGGCGGCCACCACCGGCCCGGCCAGGGGCCCCCGGCCCGCCTCATCAATCCCACAAACCCTTGTTTCCGGCCCGTACTGGCGCTCATATACCCGCATCTGCTCCAACCGCCGGCGTTCCTGCTCCGGATCCAATTTCTTTGGCATAGTTCCTCCTACTGGTGCCGCAAAAAGCCCAGGTTCCACAGGGGCCAGAACCGGAACAAGGCTTTCCCCACAATCTGGTCCCGGCTCACCGGTCCCACCGCTTGGTTGCGGCTGTCTCCGCTGTTGTTCCGGTTGTCCCCCAGAACAAAATATTCGTTTTCCCCCAAGGTCAGAGGAATCTCTGCGATCCCACCGGAATCCATGGGCTCCAGCCCATAGGACTCTTCCAAGGGTTCCCCGTTGATCAGCAGGATTCCGTCCACCACCTGTACCGTCTCCCCCGGCAGTCCCATAACCCGCTTGATATACAAGGTGCCCTGGCCGTCCCCGGAGTCAAACACCACAATGTCAAACCGCTGCGGCTCCTGGTAGCCCATGCGCTGAACCAGCAGCAGGTCCCCGTTTTGAAGGGTGGGCTGCATGGAATTGCCATTGACAATAGCCGTCCGGCCCACAAACATCAAAATCAGAATCGCCGCCCCGGCCATCAGAAGAAAAGCCAAGGCTGTGTTCCGAAAATCCGTCCAAAATCCCGGGTATTGCCGGTCCTCTTGCTCCGGAAGGCGCGTCTTTTTTTTCCTGTCTCCTCTCACGGCTGCGCCGCCTCTTCCTGGGGACGCTCCAGACTGATCCCGCCCAGCCGGCCGCTCCGAAAGTCATCCAAAAGCAGGCGCACGGCCTTATCCGTATCCGGCGTTCCGCCTTTTTGCAGGCACTTCCGCACCTCTGCGATCTGCTCCAGGACCTGATAAGGGGCCTGTTTTTCCTCCACCCCATACCGTTCCTGCAGCACCCCCGGATACTGCTTCTGGAGAAACTGAATGCCCTGGACTCCCAGTTCCCCCAGATCCAGCACCTGGTCGTTGACGGAGCCAATCAGCGCCAGCCGGATTCCCACCTGGGGATCCTCAATCCGGGGCCAGAGAATGCCGGGTGTGTCCAGCAGATCCACCTGACGGTTCAGGCGAATCCACTGATTTCCCTTGGTCACCCCCGGCTTGTTGCCGGTCTTGGCAGCCGCCTTCCGGGCCAGAGAATTGATCAGGGTGGACTTGCCCACGTTGGGGATGCCCGCCACCATGGCCCGCACCGGCCGGTTTAAGATGCCCCGGCGCTGGTCCCGCTCCCGCTTGGCCCGGCAGGCCTCCTCAATAGCTGCCTGGACCTGCTTCATGCCCGCGCCGCTCCGGGCGTTGAGTTCCACTGCCGGAATGCCCTGACCGGCAAAATACTGCTGCCACTGGCGGCTGACCCCGGCGTCCGCCAGGTCCGCTTTGTTTAACAGCACCAGCCGAGCCTTTCCTCCCGCCAGCCGGTCAATATCCGGATTCCGGCTTCCCAGTGGCATCCGGGCATCCACCAGCTCCATCACCAAATCCACCAGCTTCACATCCGCCTCCATGGCGCGCCGGGCCTTGGTCATATGACCGGGATACCAATGTATGTTCATGTTTCACCTCTTTCTATATTAGACGGCGTATCCAAAAAGCCAAACTGAGAGAAGGGCGATACCCGCAGCCAGATCTTCCCTAAAATCTGGTTCCGGTGCACATTTCCCACAATAGCAAACCGGCTGTCCTCGCTGCTGTCCCCGTTGTCGCCCAGGAGAAAATATTCATCCTCCCCCAGGTGGACGGGCGTCTCCGCCAGCCCGGCCACCGTGTAGGTTCTGGCCCAGCCTTCCCCGGACAAGAGGGCTCCGTTTATATAGACGGCGCCGTTTTGGATCTGCACTGTCTCTCCCGGCAGGCCAATGACCCTCTTCATGTAAGTCTGCTCCGGAGACTGGGGATTTTGGAACAGCACCACGTCAAACCGCTCCACGGAAAAAAAATGGTAGCTGAGCCGGTCCACCAGCACCGTATCTCCCGCCTGCAGCACCGGTTCCATGGAGTGGCCCGCCACCTGGACCTGACGCCCTAGCATCTGCACGAAAAAAACGGCCAGGGCGACCACCGCAATCACCCCTACCGTCCAGTCGGTTATGGTGTGGAGCAGCTTTCCCTCCTGCTTCTCCTCCTGCCTCTGTTTTCTTCTACGACCCATGGCAAACTCCGCTCTCCATATGGCAAAAGGGGACGCCATATTTTCATATGTGTCCCCTTCCCTTCCATTCTTACTTTACCAGTTCTTTCACCTTGGAAGCCTTGCCGACCCGTCCTCTCAGGTAGTTCAGCTTCGCTCTTCTCACCTTACCGCGGCGGACCACTTCCACCTTCTCAATCTCCGGGGAATGTACCGGCCAGGTCTTTTCCACGCCCACGCCGTTGGAAGTTTTGCGGACCGTGAAGGTCTCCCGGGCTCCGCCGTGCTGACGCTTCAGCACTGTGCCCTCAAACACCTGGATTCTCTCCCGGTTTCCCTCTTTAATCTTGGCGTGTACCCGGACCGTGTCGCCTACCCGGAAGTTCCCGGCGCCTTCCCGCAGCTGCTCCGCCTCAATCTTTTTGATGATCTCGTTCATGTTTCCTCCTGATTTCTTGGATGTTCAATACCAATCTTCCTTGGCAGCGGACCACCCGCAATTTACATAGCGATTTATTTTATCACAAACCTATTCAACTTGCAAGCCCTTTTTGGCCAAATATTCCCTGTCTTCCCCCGTCAGTTCCGCCTGCTCCAAAAGATCCCGACGCCACCGGAACGTCCGCTCCAGGGACTGTTCCCGCCGCCATTTTTCAATGTTGGCGTGATGACCGGATAGGAGTACCTCCGGCACCTGCATGCCCTCGTACACCTCCGGCCGGGTGTACTGGGGATACTCCAGGAGATGGTTCTGGAAGGATTCTTCCTCCGCCGAATCCTGATTGTGCAGAACGCCGGACACCATCCGGGAAACAGCGTCTATGAGCACCAGCGCCGGCAGTTCCCCGCCGGTGAGCACGTAATCACCAATAGACACGAAATCCGTGACGATCCGCTTCAGGACCCGCTCGTCCACCCCTTCATAGTGGCCGCAGAGCAGCACCAGGTCCTGTTCCTGGGCCAGTTCCTCCGCCATGGCCTGGGAAAAGACCCGGCCCTGGGGCGTCAGATAGATGACCCGGTGGCGGCCGGGAATCTTCTCCCTCACCGCCTGGTAGGCCCGCTCAATGGGACCAGGCTGCATCACCAGACCCGCGCCGCCGCCGTAGGGATAGTCGTCAATGCGGCCATGCTTATTCTCCGCATAGTCCCGGATGTTGGCGGTGGCCAGGGAGATATAGCCCTTTTCCATAGCCCGGCCCAGAATGCTGGTACGGCAGCTCATCTCGATCAGCTCTGGAAACAGCGTCAGCACATGAAAATTCATAGGTCCTCCAGTCCCTCCATCAGATGCACCCGCAGGTATCCCTCCTCAGGCCGGATCTCCAGAATACACTCCTCTATGGCCGGGAGCAGCAGTTCCCGCTCCCCATTGTCCACCACATAGACATCATTGGCGCCGGTCTGGAGCACCTCCTTCAGGCGGCCCAGTTCCCGGTCTGCCTCATCCAATACCGGCAGTCCCAGCAGGTCCGCCACGTAAAACTCCCCCTCCTCCAGGGGGATGGCGTCCTCCCGGGCCACCAGCAGGTCGCTGCCCCGGTAGCGCTCAATCTGGTTGATGTCGTCAAAGCCCTTGAATTTCAGGATGGCCATTCCCTTAAAAAACTTGACGCCTTCCACTTCCAGGGGGATCCGCTCCCCCTTCCGGGTTTCCATCAACAGTTTTTTCAGATTCCGGAAGCGGTTCACATCCTCGGTGGTGGGAAAGACCTTGATCTCCCCCCGAATGCCGTGGGTACTGGCAAACACGCCGGCGCGCAGGTATTCTTCCATCTTGCTCTCCTTAATCCGGCAGGCGGGGAGACAATCCCTTCCGGGACTGCTTCCCCGCCCGCTTTCCTGCTTTTTTGCTCACTGGATATCCAGTATTACCTTCTTTTCTTCCTTGGAAGCCGCCACCTTGACCACAGAACGGATTGCCTTGGCGATCCGGCCCTGTTTGCCAATGATCTTTCCCATATCGGAAGGGGCGACCTTCAGTTCCAGAACGGTTTCCCGCTCCTTCTCTGTCTCCGTGACCTCCACCTGGTCCGGGTTGTCCACCAGGGCCTTGGCGATCACTTCCACCAATTCCTTCATGTCTGACTACCTCCTGGCGAATTATTTCTCTACGCCGGCAATCTTCAGGAGCTTGGCAACGGTCTCGGTGGGCTTAGCGCCCTGGGACAGCCATTTCTTTGCCTTCTCCTCGTCGATCTTGATCACGCTGGGATTCTTCGTGGAATCATAGTAACCGATCTCCTCAATGAAACGGCCGTCTCTGGGAGAGCGGGAGTCCGCCACGATCACTCTATAGAAAGGAGCCTTCTTCTGTCCCATTCTTCTCAATCGAATCTTTACTGCCACTGGTATTTCACCTCCTTGATTGATCTTGTATTAAAAGGGAAGGGAGAACCTTCCTCTTTTACCCTTTTTCCCCATGAGCCCGGACATCTGCTTCATCATCTTCCGGGACTGGTCAAACTGCTTCATCAGCCGGTTCACCTCGGAGATATCCACCCCGGCCCCCTTGGCAATCCGCCGCTTCCGGGACGGATTGATCAGATCCGGCTTAGAGCGCTCCTCCTTGGTCATGGACAGGATGATGGATTCCACCCGCTTGATGGCTTTCTCATCCGGCATCTCCACGCCCTTCAGCTTGTTTCCCATGCCTGGGAGCATTCCCATCAGATCCCCTAGGTTTCCCATCTTCCGAAGCTGGGCAAACTGATCCAGGAAATCGTTGAAGTCAAACTCCGCCTTCCGGAACTTCCGCTCCATCTCCTTGGCTTTGTCCGCATCCACCTGGGCTTCCGCTTTCTCAATGAGGGAGAGAATATCTCCCATACCCAGAATCCGGGAAGCCATCCGGTCCGGATAAAACTGCTCCAGATCCGAGAGTTTTTCTCCCATGCCCACGTAGAGAATAGGCTTTCCGGTGACGGCCCGAATGGAAAGGGCTGCGCCGCCCCGGGTGTCTCCGTCCAGCTTGGTGACGATGATCCCGTCAATCCCCGCCTTTTCATTGAAAGTGCTGGCCACATTCACCGCATCCTGACCGGTCATGGCGTCCACCACCAGGATGGTCTGCTTCACCGGCACCGTGTTCTTGATCTCCGTAAGTTCTCCCATCATCTGCTCGTCTATGTGGAGCCGTCCGGCGGTATCCAGGATCACCACGTTCTGGTCATTCTTCTTGGCGTGTTCCACCGCCGCCTTGGCAATGTTCACCGGCGAGTTGCCGTCTCCCATGGAAAATACTGGTACCCCCTGCTTTTCCCCGTTGACCCGCAGCTGTTCGATGGCCGCAGGCCGGTAGATGTCGCAGGCTACCAGCAAGGGCTTCCGGCCTTTTACCAGGAGTTTTCCGGCGATCTTGGCTGCTGTGGTGGTTTTACCAGCGCCCTGCAGGCCCGCCATCATGAGAATGGTGATCTCATTCTTGGGGTTTAGGGCTAACTCTGTGGTCTCTGAGCCCATGAGGCGCACCATCTCTTCGTTGACGATCTTGATGACCATCTGGCCCGGGGTCAGGCTGTTCATCACATCCGCCCCCACGGCCCGCTCCTCCACGGACTTGACGAACTGTTTGACCACCTTGAAGTTGACATCCGCCTCCAGCAGCGCCATTTTCACTTCCTTTAACGCCGCCTTCACATCCTCCTCGGTGAGCCGTCCTTTGCCCCGGAGTTTTTTGAACACGTTCTGCAGTTTTTCGGATAAACTTTCAAAGGCCATGAATCACAATTCTCCTATCTGCTGGGAAATTTGCTCAATCTGTTTCACGCAGGCCGCGTCCCGGGTGGCGTCAAACTCCTGGGCCAGCTTGTGGATCTCCTCCACCAGCCGCCGGGTTTCCTGGAACTTTCGCACCAACCCCAGCTTTTCCTCATAGCCCCGGAGCGCCTTGTCGCACCGCCGAATCAGGTCGTGTACCCCCTGGCGGCTGATCTGCTCCTGCTCTGCCGCCTCGCTGAGGGACAGGTCGTCGAACACCACTTCTTGGTAGACGCGCTTCTGATGCTCCGTCAGAAGCTCACCGTAAAAATCAAACAGCAGCGCCTGCTCCACAAACTTTTCCATGGAACCCCTCCCAGCAAATGTTCCTGGTCCACTGCAAGTCACCTTCCGTATCATACCCCATTCCCGCTCCTTTGTCAAGGTTTTTTTCTTGACAGAAGGCCTCGCCAAGTGAC
>CAZDOQ010000043.1:10225-12165 GCA_964507035.1 uncultured Lachnospiraceae bacterium
CATTCCCGCTCCTTTGTCAAGGTTTTTTTCTTGACAGAAGGCCTCGCCAAGTGACCTCGCCAAGTGACTGAGCAGCGGAGGGAGTTTGCTCACGGAGCCGCTCAGACATTTGGCGGGCCAGGAATCATGCGCACGCAGAGCGATAGCCTACAGCCTGGCCTGGTCCCAGATCTCTCGGTGCGCCTCATACTCCTGATTCAGCCAAACGGCCGCCTGCCTGATTCCTTCCTGTGAAAAGGGGAACCGCTGTTCCGTCTTGGACTCCTCCTCCGCCAGGTCAAAGCAGCGGGGCTGCGGCCAGATCACCACGCTGAGGCAAGGGCCCTCCTCTCCCACCTGCTTCCGGAGCCGGTAGCGCATGCCCCGGTAGCTTCCGTTTAAATTTTGCTTTTCCAGATATCCGGTGGACATCAAGGTTTTTTCTTCAATCATCTTCGGTCTCCTCCTGGCGCCTGCTTTGTTCCAGCTGTGTTTTTCCACGAAAAATAGTATACCATAATGGGAAAGAGTATGCTAGAATAAAAGCGTCTTCCATTGTCTCCGGCAACTGGGAGAAATAGAAGTTTTTCTTTGAACACTTGAACATAAGACCAGATCGCTTCAGCATCCGACTGCGTTGACAAGGAGAATGACTATGAAAAGAATCTTATTTGCAGCCTCCGAGTGTGTCCCTTTTATTAAAACCGGCGGCCTGGCCGACGTGGCCGGATCCCTGCCCCGGTATTTTGATCCGGAACGCTATGATGTGCGAGTGGTCCTGCCCAAATATCTCTGTATCCCGGAGACCTGCCGGAACCAAATGGAATATGTGACCCATTTTTATATGTACTATAACGGAAGAAACCGCTATGTGGGAATCATGAAGCTGGAGTACCGGGGAATTCTGTTCTATTTTGTTGACAATGAAGAATATTTTTCCGGCCCTACCCCCTACTCGGACCCTTTGTACGACCTGGAGAAGTTCGGCTTTTTCTCCAAGGCGGTGCTGGCCATTCTCCCCTCTGCGGGTTTTCAGCCGGACATCATCCACTGCCATGACTGGCACACAGGCCTGATCCCAGTCTATCTGCGCAATGAGTTTTCCGCAGATCCCTTCTACACTTCCATGAAAACCATTATGACCATCCACAACCTGCGGTTCCAGGGAACCTGGAACATCCAGGATGTGAAACGGATCACCGGCCTGCCGGACTACCTGTTCACGCCGGACAAACTGGAAGCTTACGGAGACGCCAATTTCCTGAAGGGTGGAATTGTCTACGCGGATTACGTGACCACCGTCAGCGAAACCTATGTGGAGGAGGTCAAAACCCCATTCTACGGGGAAAAACTGGATAAGCTGCTGTGGGCCCGTTCCAACCGCTTCTGCGGGATTGTCAACGGCATTGACTACCAGGAATTTGATCCGGAAAAGGATCCGGCCATTCCCTACCACTACAATGGGAAGTCCTTCCGCCGGGAAAAAATAAAAGACAAAGCGGAACTCCAGAAAGAACTGGGGCTGGAAGCCAACCCGAAAACCATGCTCATTGGCATTGTCTCCCGGATGACCGACCAGAAAGGGTTTGATTTGATCGAGCGGGTGCTGGGGGAAATGCTCTCCGGCGACGCGGTACAATTTGCGGTGCTGGGCACCGGCGAGCGCCACTATGAAGATATGTTCCGGGGCTTTGCCGCCGCCTATCCGGGCAGGCTTTCCGCCAACATCTGCTACTCGGAAGCCCTCTCCCGCCGGATCTACGCCGGATGCGACGCCTTCCTGATGCCTTCCCTCTTTGAGCCCTGCGGTCTCAGCCAGCTGATCTCCCTGCGGTACGGAGCCCTGCCCATTGTCCGGGAGACCGGCGGCCTCAGGGACACGGTGGCGCCCTACAATGAGTTTACTAACACCGGCACCGGCTTTTCCTTCTCCAATTACAACGCCCATGAGATGATGGCCA
>CAZDOQ010000044.1:0-12076 GCA_964507035.1 uncultured Lachnospiraceae bacterium
GGCCGGGGCTGAAGATTCACCGGGAGCACAGCGCCGCGCCGGAGGATTTGAACCTGCAAATTGAAAAGCTGCGGGAAAAGGCTTACAGATAAGAGGGCACTGGGATGTGCCGCCAAAAGGGAGGGAACGTTGATGGAACAAATGTCACTGTTTGAGCGAGAGGATTCTATCCCCCTGGCAGCCCGTCTGCGGCCACAGACCTTGGAGGAGGTAGTGGGCCAGGAACATCTGCTGGGGGAGGGGAAAGTGCTGCGCCGCCTCATAGAAAGCGACCGGATCTCCTCCATGATCTTCTGGGGGCCTCCCGGCGTGGGAAAAACCACCCTGGCCCGGGTCATTGCCAACCACACCCAGGCCGCTTTCATTGACTTTTCCGCTGTTACCAGCGGTATTAAGGAAATCCGGGGCGTCATGCAGCGGGCGGAGGAGAACCGCCGGTACGGGACCCGCACCATTTTGTTTGTGGATGAGATCCACCGGTTCAATAAGGCCCAGCAGGACGCCTTTCTGCCCTTTGTGGAGAAAGGAAGCATTCTGCTCATTGGCGCCACCACGGAAAACCCTTCCTTTGAGATCAACGGGGCTCTTCTATCCCGGTGCAAGGTCTTCGTACTCCGGAGCCTGACCGCAGAGGATCTGGTGAAGCTGCTGTCCCGGGCTCTCTCCGATCCCCGGGGCTTCGGCAACCAGAAGGTGATCCTGCCTCCGGAGATGCTGGAGTCCATTGCCCGTTTTGCCAACGGGGACGCCCGCACAACCCTGTCCACCCTGGAGATGGCGGTGCTCAACGGGGACTACCAGGGAGACACCGTCACCGTGACCCGGGAAACCCTGGAGCAGTGTACTTCCAAGAAGTCCCTGCTCTATGACAAAAAGGGGGAGGAACACTACAACCTGATCTCCGCCCTCCACAAGTCCATGCGCAACTCAGACCCGGACGCAGCGGTCTACTGGCTGGCCCGGATGCTGGAGGCCGGGGAGGACCCGCTGTATGTGGCCCGGCGGGTGATCCGCTTTGCCAGCGAAGATGTGGGGCTGGCAGACCCCCGGGGCCTGGAGCAGGCGGTGGCCGCCTACCAGGCCTGCCATTTTCTGGGGATGCCGGAGTGCACGGTTCACCTGACCCAGGCAGTGGTCTATCTGTCCCTGGCCCCCAAATCCAACGCCCTGTACACCGCCTACGAAAGCGCCAAAAAGGACGCTTTGACCCAGCTGGCGGAGCCGGTGCCCCTGGTCATCCGCAACGCTCCCACCCGGCTGATGCAGGAGTTGGACTATGGAAAAGACTACCAGTACGCCCATGACACTGCGGAGAAGCTGACCAACATGCAGTGCCTGCCCGACTCCCTCAAAGGCCGGCAATACTACCGCCCCACAGAGCAGGGGCTGGAGGCCCGGCTCAAAGCCCGGCTGGAGCAGATCCAAGAGTGGAAGCGGCAGCATGCTGAGAGGGAAGGCTGAAAGTCAAATAACCCTATTCCTCCAGCGTCCTGCTGGCTTTCCGAAAGGTAAAGTCCACATGGGGACGAACAGAAAACATGGGTAAATCCTTCCCTGCTATTCAGACACCGCCGTCCGGCATGCCCGGGACAGTTCCTCCAGCAGAAGCGTCCCGGCGGTTACAGCATCCTCCACGGAGAGGAAGTGTCCAGCGCTCTGATCCAGCATAAGCCGCCCACTGCCTGGAAGTTCTTCATCAGCAAACCACAGTTTCAAGGTGATGGGATAGCGGGGGAAGAAATCAAACACTGCGCACAGGTCCGCGTTGGAGGGAACCATCCGGCCCCCCAGGGCCCGGCACGCAGTCTCTGCCTGCGCAGGCGGGAGATTTCCAAAATCCCGGCTGAGGATTCGCTCGCTCTCCCGGTCAAACCCGCCGCCCCGCACCATACCGCCGGACTGTTCGCCAAATGCCATCGGTTCCCCGCACAGCGTACTTCCATCCGCCAAATCCAGGTAGTGCAGAATCAAAAGATGGTGCCATTCGTTGAGTTCCGGCGTAATGGTATACTGCGGGTACCCGATGCAAATATTTTTCCCCAGGCTGGAGAGGGTGAAGGCGTTCGTCTCTCTGTGAAAATCCAGGCCGGTCCGCTGTGCGATGTCCTCTGCGGATTTGCCATTCAATCGCTCCAGCGCGGCTTTCCGCATCTCGCAAAAAGCCCTGTTCTGCTGTTTTGTTTCCTGCATTGTTGCATTCCCTCTTACTTGCTTTTTTCCGAATCCATCTTTTTCACCTGCAATCATGTCAACAGCCAATCATACAGTTCCTGAGTCTCTTCCAGCGGTTTTGGATACATAGCAAAAATATTTAAACGGCGTTTTGACGGACTTCCGCTCCTACCCCCCCCCATGTGCAGCAGCTATATCTACTGCGGTATACCTGCGCCTACGCCTTTGAGTATAAATAGATGTACCGGGCTGTCCCCTGGATCTGAAAAAGGCCCCCTACCAGCGGTCCGAATGCGGCTGTGCCGAGAGCATTGACATTGGCGCCTACAACACCTGCCGCAACGGCTGCCGCTACTGCTACGCCAACTTCAGTCAGCCTTCCGTGCAAGCCAATTCTGGCAATCACCATCCCCAATCACCGCTCTTGGTGGGGGAAGTGGAGCCAGAGGATAAGGTCACCCAGCGGGCCATGCGCTCCTGCCTGCGCACCCAGCTGGAACTGCCCCTCTCATGAGAACGGTGTTGGCTGGCAGACAAAAAGCGCTCTCTGACGTTCCGGATGGAATCCGGCTCCAGAGGGCGCTCCTTTTTGGGTTCTGCCAGTGTTACTCGGTTGTCCCGGTCCCGTAAATATTCTCATGGAGCCGGGCTATGGTTTCCTCCCACTCCGGCACCAGCATCTCTCCCCGGAAATAGTACAGCCCGTCATAGGGCACCCGGTCCAGGACCAACTCGTAGGACAGGATGGTGGGCAGGTCCGCCAGCAGAGACAGCACGGTGCTCTGGCTCATATTGTGGGTGACCAGGGGCAGGATTTCATTTGCCAAGTTGTTGAGTTCCAGAATGCTCAGGGACTGGGCCTGTTTGAAGATCTCCGCCATCACGGTCCGCTGCCGCTCGGTCCGTTCATAATCTGCGTTTCCTACTTTCCGGATTCTGGCGTAGGCCACGGCCTGGACTCCGTTCAGGTGATAGGTGCCGGCCCCCGGCAACTCGTCCGCCTCCCCCAGAACGGAACTGTTGATCAGACTGGCCTCCGCAGCGGTCACGGTGATATCCACGCCGCCCACCAAGTCCACGATCTCCGCGGTGTTGGTAAAGTCCGCCGCGGCATACTGGTCAATGTCGATCTTATAGTTTTCCTCTATAGTCTCCACCAGCAGCGGGCCGCCGCCCACGGCGTAAGCGTAGTTCAGCTTGTGGCCGCCCAGGTCTCCCACCACCGCATAGCTGTCCCGCATAAAGGAGGTGAGGTGCAGGGTCTGGGTCTCCTTGTTGATGGAAAGGAGCATCACCACGTCCGAATTGCCGTACCAACTGGTGTCCCGCCGGTCCGAGCCAATGAGCAGGATGTTGAACACATTCTCATTGTTGGGGAAGGAAATCTCCGACTGGGCCGCCTGGGCTTTCTCCAACTCCTCCTCCTGCTCCTGCTGACTCATGTTGGAATCAATGTCATCCTCTAACAAATCCGAGGGAATCTCTCCCTCCGCCAGCTGGGTCACGTCCGAATCCCGCATATAGTTGCTCTGCCCGTAGTAATGCTGGAATAAGAAAAACAAGCCGGCGCAGGCCAAAAGCAGGATGATCAGGATCACGATCAGCACAATCCGCAGCTTCTTATAGGCACCGGACTGGGCCGCTTTTGCTGACTTTCCCCGGCTCCTGGGTTCTGTGGTATTTTGATCCATATGTTTGTTCCTCCTAGGCTCTTTTCCTCCTAATATGATCTAGTATACCATCCAAACCCCAAAACGAAAAGATTGTTTAGAAAATTGTCAGATTTACTTTTGCTTTACTTTTGCAGAAGTTTTCTGGCAATTTCTTGGCATCACAAGATCCCTCTCCTGGAAAATCCACTAATCCCGCCGGAACAGATCCCGGGTGTACACCTTCTCCTTCACATCGTCCAGACAGGCGTCATACCGGTTGGCAATGATGGCCTGGGATTCCTTTTTAAACTGCTTCAGATCGTTAACCACCCGGCTTCCAAAGAAGGTGCTGCCATCTTCCAGGGCAGGCTCATAGACGATCACCGTGGCCCCCTTGGCCTTGATCCGCTTCATGACTCCCTGGATGCTGCTCTGACGGAAGTTGTCCGAGTTGCTCTTCATGGTTAGACGGTACACGCCGATCTTGATCTCCCTCTCTTTTCGGGCGTCGTACTCGTCTCCTCCCTCATAGCATCCGGCCAGTTCCAGCACCCGCTCCGCAATGAAATCCTTCCGGGTCCGGTTGCTCTCCACAATGGCTTCAATGAGATTCTCCGGCACATCCGCATAGTTTGCCAACAGCTGCTTGGTATCCTTGGGCAGGCAGTAGCCGCCGTACCCAAAGGACGGATTGTTGTAATGGGCCCCAATCCGGGGATCCAGGCACACTCCCTCTATGATCTGCCGGGTGTCCAAGCCCTTCATCTCCGCATAGGTGTCCAGCTCGTTGAAATAGGAGACCCGGAGGGCCAGATAGGTGTTGGCAAACAGCTTCACCGCTTCCGCCTCCGTAAAACCCATGATAAGGGTGTCAATCTCTTCCTTTAAAGCACCCTCCCGGAGAAATCCTGCAAAGGTGTTGGCTGCCTTCACCAGCCGGGCATTCTTAAGGTCCGTCCCCACAATGATCCGGTTGGGATACAGGTTGTCGTATAGGGCCTTGGACTCCCGGAGGAACTCTGGGCTGAACAGGATGTTGTCACAGTGATATTTTTCCCGGACGGATTTGGTAAATCCCACCGGAATAGTGGATTTGATCACCATCATGGCGTCCGGATTGTTCCGGATCACCAACTGGATCACCGTCTCCACCGCGGAGGTGTCAAAAAAGTTTTTCTTGGAGTCATAGTTGGTGGGGGTGGCAATGACCACCCAATCCGCCTCCCGGTAGGCGGCCTCCGCGTCTGTGGTGGCAGTCAGATTCAGTTCTTTCTCCGCCAGATACTGTTCAATATATTCGTCCTGAATGGGGGACTTCCGCTGGTTGACCAGCTTCACCTTCTCTTCTACAATATCCACGGCGGTTACTTCATGGTGTTGGGCCAACAACACGGCAATGGACAACCCCACGTAACCTGTTCCTGCCACGGCAATTTTCATTGGAATTCTACTCCTTTCCTACTCTGTTTGGCGTGTTTCTCGCGCCATCCAGTACACCCGAGGGTGTTTGCTGCTTTCTACTATTATTATAAATGGCATAGGGCAGAATGGGAAGACCTTCTTCGCACCATTTTCCCTCTCTTTTCTCTGATTTTCCTGAACGGTTGCGGAAAAAGAGGGACCATCCGCCTTTCTCACCAGAGCCAGGAAGCGCCGGTAGCCCCGCCGGAGAGGATCAGAAACAGCAGCGTCCTTCCATCCGGAAAGGCCAACTGCCCGGCGGAAGTTAAAGAAAACAGTTATTTTAAGGCCCCATGAAAACAGTTTCCCGCCCCCATGGAGCCTTCTTCTTTACATGATTCGCCTGTCTTGTCCTACTTTACTGGATCTCGTAGATCCAGCCTTCCGGCGCCTCAATCCGGCCCATCTGAATGCCGGTGAGAGTGTCGTACAGCTTCTGGATCACCGGACCCATCTTCTCCATGCCGCTGGGGAAGCAGATTTCCCTGCCGTGGTCCACAATCTTGCCCACCGGGGAGATCACCGCTGCGGTGCCGCAGAGGCCGCACTCGGCAAAATCCTTCACCTCGTCAAAGCAGACCTCTCTCTCCTCTGTCTCCAGGCCCAGGTATTTCTGCGCCACGTAGATCAGGGAGCGGCGGGTCACAGAGGGCAGGATGCTGGGGGACTTGGGGGTTACCACCTTGCCGTCCTTGGTCACAAACAGGAAGTTGGCGCCGCCGGTCTCCTCCACCTTGGTCCGGGTGGCCGCATCCAGATACATATTCTCGTCAAAGCCCTGGCGGTGCGCCTCCATGATGGCGTACAGGCTCATGGCATAGTTCAGGCCCGCTTTGATATGTCCGGTTCCGTGGGGCGCTGCCCGGTCATAGTCGCAGACCCGGATGGTGATGGGCTTGGCGCCGCCTTTGAAGTACGGTCCCACCGGCGTGCAGAACAGCCGGAACTGGTACTCGTTGGAGGGCTGCACGCCAATCACCGCGTCGCTGCCGAACATATAAGGGCGCAGGTACAGGGTGGCGCCGGAGCCGTAAGGGGGCACATAGGCGGCGTTGGCCTTAACCACCTGCTGCACTGCGTCCAGGAACCGGTCCTTGGGGAACACCGGCATCTCCAGCCGCTTAGCCGTATTCTCCATCCGCTCTGCGTTCAGATCCGGGCGGAAGGTGACGATCCGGCCATCCTCGGTGGTGTAAGCCTTCAGGCCCTCAAAGCAGGTCTGGGCATACTGGAGAACGCCTGCGCTCTCGCTGAGCACCACGTTGGCGTTCGCAGTCAGAACGCCTTCGTCCCAAGCGCCGTCCTTATAGTTGGACACGTATCTCTTGTCTGTCTGGATATAATTGAATCCCAAATTTGCCCAATCAATATCCTTCTTTTCCATTGTGCTGTGACACTCCTTTCCAAATGACCTCCCAAAAGGGAAGCATATTTATACGAAAATCGGTTTTATTATACACCCAAATCCCGGTTTTTCCAACCTGTATTTTCTTTTTTGCATTTTAATTGATTTTCTCCTGGGGAACCCGGGCCTGCCAAGGATAATCCAAGACCCGGCAGCTTCCTCCGGGAAAGAAACTGCCGGGTTTTGGACGCCGGATCTTTCTCCAGCCTTTTTCCAAGGTTTTTACTGGATCGGCTCAAAGTCCGCCGCGCCGTGTTTGCACAGCGGGCAAATAAAGTCATCGGGAAGCACGTCCCCTTCATAAATATAGCCGCACACCTTGCACACAAAGCCCTTTTTGCCCTCGGTCTGGGGCTTGGGCTTCACGTTGTTCTGATAGTAGGTGTAGGTCATGGTTTCCTTGTCGCTCATGACCCGTGCCTCGGCGACGGAGCAGATGAACATGCCGTGGGAGCAAAGATCCACGTACTGCTCCACCTTCAGGGAGATCACAGCGTTGATATATTTGGGCAGAATCCGCAGGCCGTTGTCCGACCGGACCTCCGTCCAGCCTGCAAATTTGTCCGTCGCCCGGCCGCTCTGAAAGCCAAAGTTCTCAAACACGGAAAAAGACGCTTCCACTGAGAGGCAGTTGACGTTGAGGACGCCGGTCTGCTTGACCACATGGTGGGTGTAATTGGCTTTATTGATGTTCACCGCCACCCGGTTGGGGCTATCGGACACCTGGGTTACGGTGTTGCAAATCATGCCGTTGTCCCGCTTACCGTCGTTGCTGGTAATCACGTACAGGCCGTAGCCAATGCGGAACAGAGCCGTCATATCGTTCTTGTTGGCGGTCTCCGGAGACTGGGCGATATATTCCCGGCACAACTCCTCCGCCATGGCTTCCAACTGATCCTTGGTCTCGCTCTTGACTCCGGACATGATCCTCACTGCAGAGTCCAGCCAGGTAATCTTCTTGCTGCAGGCAAGCATCTCCTTCATCACCTTAGCCGCCAGAGGCGCCCAGGATCCGTTCTCAATGAGGCCAACGGTCCGGTTCTGAAAGTTCCGCTCGGTCAAATGCTCAATGAAATCCCGCATGAAGGGAAAGATGCCCGCGTTGTAAGTGGTGGTGGCCAGTACCAGCTTACCGTACCGGAAAGCGTCCGCCACCGCCAGGGATATGTCGGCCCGGGCCAGGTCATGTACCACCACCTTGGGGCAGCCCTTGGCTTTCAGCTTCTCCGCCAGAATCTCCACCGCCTGCTTGGTGTGGCCGTACACGGAAGTGTAGGCGATCATGATCCCCTCTTCCTCCACCGCGTAGGAGGACCAGATGTTGTACTTTTCCAGATAGTGGCCCAGATTCTCTTTTAGGATGGGGCCGTGGAGCGGGCAGATCATGGCGATATCCAGGCCGGAGGCTGCCTTTAAGAGCGCCTGAACCTGAGCGCCGTACTTGCCCACAATGCCGATAAAGTAGCGGCGGGACTCGTCGTCCCAGTCTTCCTCCACATCCAGAGCGCCGAATTTTCCGAAGCCGTCGGCGGAGAACAGCACCTTCTCCGTGCTCTCATAGGTGACCATCACCTCCGGCCAGTGGACCATGGGCGCATAGACAAAGTTCAGCACATGCTGGCCCAGAGACAGGGAACCGCCGTTTTCCGCCGCCATCTTCCGGTTCTCCAGGTCTATGTCAAAGAAATTGCCCATCATATTCAGGGCTTTTTCTGTGGCCACCACCATGGTATCCGGATAGGTGTTCAGGAAATTCTGGATATTGGCCGCATGATCCGGCTCCATATGCTGCACCACCAGATAGTCCGGTTTGCGGCCGTCCAGAACGCTGGCCACATTGTCCAGCCATTCATGGGTGAAGTGGATATCCACCGTGTCCATGACAGCAATCTTTTCATCCAGGATCACATAAGAGTTATAGGATATGCCGTTGGGGACCACATACTGTCCCTCAAACAGGTCCACCTGATGGTCGTTGACACCCACATAACGGATGCTTTCCGTAACAGTTAGCATTGTTCAAACCTCCGTTTTTCTTTTTTATCATAAATGTGCTTGAATCCGTGGCTATTATAGCAGAAAGGGCCGCCCCCCGTCAACAGATCCTGCGGCAGAGCTCAGGGGGATGATCGTAAGAGTTAGACGCACGGATTTTTTATGCCACGGAGCATTATCCAACACGAAAGCATACTGTTTCCCTTCAGGGACAGGATGCGCCGCCAGACAAGAGAGCTGCCGGATCCGGATGGAATGGCAACTCTTTTTTGATTTGATATCGGATCAAAAATTCAGATTTTGAATGTAGGCCGTCTGGAACGTTTTGGAAGTGGCCAATTCTACGAAGTTTACATGCTTCGCGATCCGGGAGGCGCGCTCCAGCATGGACTCCGAGAGGGCAGCCAGCTTGGCCCCCTCGCCGGCGGCGTTACCGATAGGCGTGATCCGGTCTTGAAGGCAGGAGGGGATCAAGCCGATCCGGCAGGCGGAATCCGGCGCCATGTAATTTCCGAAGGCTCCCGCCAGAAGGACGGACTGGATCGCTTCGGGGCCGGTGCCGAACTGTTCGCAGAGCAGGGTGACTCCGGTGGCGATGGCTGCCTTGGCCAACTGGACCTCCCGGATATCCTTCTGGGACAGGTAAATACCCTCCGGGTCATCGGTCAGGAGGAAGGCAGCCACGCCGTCCCGGATCACCAGTCGGCCCTCATAGAGGGCTGCCGCCTGAGACTGCCATTTGGAAGGATTTTCCAGGCGGCCTCTGGCGGAGATGATCCCCACATCCAGCAGGCATCGGATCAGGTCAATAAGGCCGGAGCCGCAGATGCCGGCGGGGGAAATGCCTCCTATGGTGGTGTAGGAGAGGGCGCCGTCTCGGACAGTCACATGGTCTATGGCCCCGTCCGTGCCCCGCATGCCGCAGGCGATCTTGGCCCCCTCAAAGGCCGGGCCTGCGGCGGTGGAGCAGGCGTAGATCTCCTTTCCGCGACCCAAGACCAACTCCCCGTTGGTGCCAATGTCCAGCACCAGGGTCATCTGGTCAAAGATGTTTTCCGGCAGGGACAGCAGGACGCCCACCGTATCCCCGCCGACGAAGCCGGAGATGGAGGGCAGCACAGCCACCTGTCCGCCGGGATGGATTTCCAGGCCCGCCTCCTCAGGCGAGAGGATCTGTCCCTCGTCCACGGTGGCCAGGTAAGGGGCGGTGATCAGGGATTCCGTGGAGACTCCCAGATACAGATGCTCCATGCAGGTGTTTCCGGCGATTACTGCAAAATAGATATCCTCCGGGAGGATCCCTGCCTTTTTCACATTGGAGAGCATCAAGGAATTTAAAGCGGAGCGAATCAGTCTGGTCAGTTCCTTTTCTTCGTGGGAAGTGTCATATTCGCAGCGGCTGATGACGTCCGCCCCGTAGGCGGTCTGAGTATTCAGCATGCTGCTGACACTGACCTGCCGTCCGGTTCCCGCGTCCAGGAGATAGGAAACCACTGTGGTGGTACCGATATCATAAGCCAACACATAGCAAGGGGCAGCAGCCTCTCGGATCCGGGCCAGGGTACCGCGGCACAGGACAAAATTCCCACGGAACTGAAGCTCCTGAAGCCTGTGATGGAGATCCCGTGCGATGGATAAAGGGACCGGCCGGGACAGGGATAAGGCGTTCCGGACCCGTTTGCAGATGGAATCCGATTCCCCGATCCTGGGGGCGGAGACCTGGACGTCTACGGCGTATACATTGGGTGAGGACAGATCCGCAGTTCCCGCGCCGGCCTCCAGGATGTGACCCTCCATGGAGGAGGAAGAAAGTTTCACCTGTATGTCTTCCGTCACGGAAAACTGACAGGAAAGCTGCTCGCCGGGAGCAGAACCGTCCAGCACATGGACCCGGCACTTTTTGCACTGGCCCCGTCCTCCGCAGGGGGCGTCGACGGAAAGCCCTGCCTGCCGGATGGCGTCAATCAGCAGGGTAGCTGCGGGAACGGCCACAGAAAGCCCTGACTCTGGAAATGATACTTGCAGCATAACAGTCACCTCGTTTCGTTGAATAGTGGAAAGACATGGATTTAGCGTTGGCTGCCTCCGGGAAGACCACATAGTTGATCTCGTTCTCAATGGAAGGAAGGCCCCGTAGGGCAGATATTTGACCTCCAGCCCTACCTGGAACACGCCCTTATAATTGCCCCGGCAGATGGCGATGACCTTTTGATTGGAGGAAATCTAAAAAGTCGCCTGGATTTCCGCTCCCGGACGGATGATCTTGATATCCTTGAAACGGATTTCGGTCTGCTCGAAACCGGCGGGGAGCGATATAGTGATCTCATGGTAGCCTGGGAAGGCTGACAAAACATCCGCGGCGGGGCGGGAATAGATGAGTCCCGCCTGCCGGATCCGGCATCCAGGCATTTTTCGATCTCCTTGATACCGACTCCCCGAGCGATCAGCTCCTTGGAAGCAGAAAGGGCGGCTTCGTCGTCCAGCTTGGAAAAAGCCACGGTCAGTTATCGTTCAAATGTGCTGTGGGACATGGTCATACCTCTCAATAAATTGTTCGGAGCTGTTCTTGGGAAATGGTCGTGAAAGGAGGGACGGTCAAGAACTTTTCCTCCTCCCAGGGCCCGGTCAGCAGCTGTTTCAAAAAGGAGATGCCGGCGGGAAGCACCTGGCACTCCAGGGAAAAGGCGTCCGCGATGGTCTTGGCCTTTTTAAGACTGGGCGCAATGGGATAGCAGCCGGTATCCAAAAGGGCGATCCTGCGGTAATGGGCGAACATGACCGAAAAAATATGGTCGGCCCGCTCTTTTCCATACCGCTTGACCGCGCGCTGGTATTCGGTCCAAATATTATCGGATCCCTTCAGCCACCCCTCCGTTAGAAAGTAGGAATCCAGATGGTGGAGTTTGCCGCGGCTGCCTCCCAAAAGCAGAGAGGTACAGTCGTCTACCCGCGGGATGACCAGGACAGCGTTCCGGCTTTCCAGGCCGGCGAGGGAATTGCCGCAGAAACCGGTGGCGAACAGGATCGTATCATAGCCGGAGGCTTCGTCCAGGATCTCCTGGAGCCTGGCATTTAATTTGGATTTAACATTGTGGAGACGAGTTTCGATCCAGACCAGAGGATAGCCGCAGCCACACTCTTTCAGGACGGCGGTCAGTTCGTTTTCCGTGGTCCGGCACCCGATGACCAATGGATTCATAAGCAACAGTCTCCCTGCTGACAAACTTCTTTTCTTAATCATATCGGGATTCCGGAGGGAAGTCAAGCCGGGGGTTGGCTTATCTGAGTGTATGTGTCATTTAAGTGTGTCATTTACTTTCTTTACCACTGTCCCCTTTGGCCTATACAGTTTTACATAATCTGGATATCTCATATAATTGTAAACAAACGC
>CAZDOQ010000045.1:0-12066 GCA_964507035.1 uncultured Lachnospiraceae bacterium
GGCTGACTGCCAAATTTCAAATTTCTATTAAGGCGTTTTGCTCATCCCTATTTAATTTCACAGGAACTTTCGTTTCCCATCCTAAAAAAAGTGCCGGCAGGGGCTTGCATTTTCTTTCTTGTGTGGTATAATCGTTTTAAAAATGAGTATTACCAAAATAAAAATAAGTATGCCCAATGGAGGAAAAGGAAGATGGGATATGTAAAATGGAACCATGAAACCTTAAAGCGGTTCTGCCACGATGTGTTCCGCCAGTTTGGATTCTCCGAGGAGGAAAGCCAGACCATTCAGGACGTACTGCTGCTGGCGGATTTGTATAGCATTGAGAGCCACGGCATGCAGCGAATGGTCCGGTACCACAAGGGGATTGAAAAGGGGAGCATCCATGTGGACGCCAAGCCGGAGGTGGTGTTTGAGACACCGGTGTCCGCAGTGATCGACGGCCACAGCGGCATGGGCCAGCTGATCAGCGCCTTTGCCATGAAAAAAGCCATTGAGAAGGCGAAAACCGTGGGGATCGGCGTGGTGACGGTCCGGGAGTCCAACCACTTCGGCATTGCCGGGTACTATGCCAAGATGGCCTGCGACCAGGGACTTTTGGGCATGGCCTGCACCAACTCCGAGGCCATCATGGTGCCCACCTTTGGCCGTATGGCCATGCTGGGCTCCAACCCCATTGCGGTAGCTATGCCGGCGGACCCGTACCCCTTCTTCTTTGACTGCTCCACCACGGTGGTCACCCGGGGAAAACTGGAGATGTACAACAAGATGAACAAGCCGCTGCCCCATGGCTGGGCCCTGGACGCCAACGGACGGGAGAGCACCAGCGCGCCGGAGGTCCTCTCCAACATCGTCTCCAAGAAGGGCGGCGGGATTATGCCCTTGGGCGGCGGTGAGGAGGTGAGCGGCAGCCATAAAGGCTACGGCTATGGGATGCTCTGCGAGTTGTTCAGCTCCATCTTCTCCCTGGGCGTCACCTCGGACCAATGCTGCACCTTCCCGGATAAGACCGGCATCTGCCACGGTTTTCTGGCCATGAACCCCGCCATCTTTGGGGATGCGGAGGCGATCCGGAAGCATCTTTCCGATTATCTGGAGATCCTGCGCCAAAGCCCCAAAGCAAAGGGACAGGAGAAAATCTACACCCACGGGGAGAAAGAAGTCTTTGCGGAGAAAGAGCGCCGGGAAAACGGGATTCCGGTGAATGACAATACCATGGTGGAGTTGGCGGATCTCTGCTCCTACCTGCATCTGGATTTTGCCGGCTATTTCCCGGGGTACCAGTTGCCGGAGGGCGGCAGCTTCTTCACCGGAAACTATTGAATTTGAATCAATCAAGGAGGAAAACAGATCATGGATTACGCAAAAGAATCGCTTCGGCTTCACAGAGAATGGAAGGGGAAAATCGGGATTGTGTCCAAGGTGCCGGTGGAGACCAAGGACGACCTGTCCTTAGCCTACACCCCCGGCGTGGCCCAACCCTGCCTGGAAATTCAGAAGGATATAGAACAGTCCTACGAACTCACCGGCCGCTGGAATATGTGTCTGGTGGTCACAGACGGCTCCGCAGTGCTGGGCCTGGGGAATATTGGCCCGGAGGCGGGGATGCCGGTGATGGAGGGCAAGTGTGTGCTCTTTAAGGCCTTTGGAGATGTGGACGCCTTCCCCCTGTGCATCAAATCCAAAGACGTGGACGAGATTGTCCATGCCATCTATCTGATCTCCGGCTCCTTTGGCGGCGTGAACCTGGAGGATATCTCCGCGCCCCGGTGCTTTGAGATCGAGAGAAAACTCAAGGAGCAGTGTGATATTCCCATCTTCCACGACGACCAGCACGGCACGGCCATCATCACCCTGGCAGGGCTTACCAACGCCCTGAAAGTGGTGGGTAAGAAAAAGGAGGATGTGAAGATTGTTACCTCCGGAGCCGGAGCCGCCGCCGTTTCCATTGTAAAGCTGCTGCTGTCCGCCGGATACAAGCATATCACCATGTGCGACCGCACCGGCGCCATCTACAGCGGCCGGAAGTCGGGCATGAACTGGATCAAAGAGGAGATGGCTCAGGTGACCAACCTGGAAAAGCGGCGGGGCTCTCTGGCGAAGATGCTGGTGGGGGCGGATGTATTCATCGGCGTCTCGGTGCCGGGGCAGGTGACCCGGGAGATGGTGAGGACCATGAACCGGGACGCCATCATCTTTGCCTGCGCCAATCCCACGCCTGAGATCTTCCCGGACGAGGCCAAGGCAAGCGGGGCGAAAGTGGTCTCCACAGGCCGGAGCGATTTCCCCAACCAGATCAACAATGTGCTGGCATTTCCCGGGGTGTTCCGGGGAGCCTTTGACGTGCGGGCCCGGGATATCAACGAGGAGATGAAGATGGCGGCGGCCAAAGCGCTGGCGGAGCTCATCAGCCCGGAGGAGCTGAGTCCAGACTATATCATCCCTAAGGCCTTTGACAAGCGGGTAGGTCCGGCGGTGGCCAAGGCCGTGGC
Source organism: uncultured Lachnospiraceae bacterium (assembly GCA_964507035.1). Lineage (GTDB taxonomy): Bacteria > Bacillota > Clostridia > Lachnospirales > Lachnospiraceae > Pseudolachnospira. Next base: position 2,493 of record CAZDOQ010000045.1, read on the forward strand.
GGAGGCCGCCAGAAAGAGTGGTGTGGCCAGGATCTGAGTTGGCAACCGCATAGGGCAATCGCAAAGTCATAATTAGAAGAGAGAGTGGCGGAAAAGCGATATTTTTCTGCTATATGAGAAGCTGTACCAATAGGCTAAAACCTTTTAAGCTGTAACAATTTTAAAATTAGGTATGCCATAGAGGCGGCGTAAACCGCTTCTATTCGGTCCGGTTCGTAAGTGCTTCCAACTCCGCCAACTCCTCATCGCTTAAACGCCCCTTTCCCTTCCTGCACCAGCAAATCCGTATCCAGAAACAGGCGGATATGGAAGCCGTCTCCCGGGATGCTCAGGCTATGGATACCATGTCCATTAAAGCTGAATGCTTCTTCATATCCGAACGGCGAAGCCTTGGGATGCTGACAGGATCCTGTGCCCATCAAAAAGGTGGAAGCGGTCATACGCAGCAACCATTTCCTGCATATAGCCGCGTATCGCGCCGCGCATCCTGCCCAGCGGCATGTTGCGATACTGGACCACCGGGCCGGCCAGCGCTGTGGTGTTTCCCTTTTCATGCGGGCTTCCGTTCAATACCAAAATCTTCATCTTCTCTGACCTCCCCCACCTGGAAGGGGAAATACAAGCGAACTCGAGAAAATTTCTCAGTTCCTCTACGGCTGACAGTTGCCGCAGGGGCTGTAGCCCTGGTCCAGGAGTTCCTGCCGGTCTCCTGAAAATTCCTGGTAGTTGCTCTTGGCAATGGTCCCCACACTGCTGCAGTCCGGCAGATGGAACTTTTGGGACCGGGTGTTCAGCACATAATCCGCCTCCGGGAACACAGACTCCATCGTCTCAAAGGGCAGGGTGGCCTCCTCCGACGCCGCCCCGGCAGCCAGGGAGTCGCTGGGGACAGCGCTCCAGGTGATCTCCTGACCGTCGCAGCTGGCCACAATAGTACCCTGCTCATCGGTCCGGAAGATCTCCACCCCCGCTGCCGCCAGCCGGTCCAGGGTTTCCTGGTGCGGGTGTCCGTAGTCATTGTCCGCCCCGCAGCTGATCACCGCGTACTCCGGGGACACCCGGTCCAAAAACTCCTGGCTGGTGGATGTGGAACTGCCGTGGTGGCCCACCTGGTACACATCTGCGGACAGGTCCTGACTGCTGTCGCACAGATCCCCCTCCGCATCTGCCTCCGCGTCCCCGGAAAACAGAAAGGAGCAGTCCCCGTAGGTAAACTTCAGTACAATGGACCAGTCGTTGAGATTCTCCCCGTAATCGGTCAGAGGACCCAGGATGGTAAAGCTGCCGCCGCCCAGGGAGTAGGTCTGGCCGATCACCGGCCGGGTAATGGGCACATCCTTTTCCTCCGCCGCATGAAGCACATCCCGGAACGTCTCCGAATCCGCCTCCACCTGGGGCAAAAACAGGGTTTCCGGCGGCCAGAGGCCCACCACCATGTCCATGGACCCAATATGGTCCTCATGGGGATGGGTCCCCACTGCGTATTTCAGTTCGCTGATCCCCTGGCCGTACAGGTATTCCTTGATGGCATTGGCATCCCCGTTGTTCCCGGCATCTATGACCATGGCCTCTCCGTCGCAGACCAGCAGGGTGCAGTCCGCCTGGCCCACATCCAGGAAATGGACTGTCAGTTCTCCCAGGGGATCGGCGCCGGCTTCCTGGACCGCTGTGACCGTTTCGGTCCCGCCGGTCTCTGCCCCCGGAGACAGAACTTCCCCTGCCGTTCCCTGGCAGGACGCCAACAACAGAGCCAGCGCCAACAGCAGCCCGCTCAAACGGACTCTCAGACGGACCCCCAGTCCTCTCCACTTTCTTGTCTCTTCTTCTCTCATTCTGCGCCCCCGTTTCTGCCGCCATGCGTTCCCTGCGGAATTGAATCTTTCACAGGAAACAAAGTTCCCCTGAAACAGAGAGGGAGGCGCGGCACCAGTCCGCCCTCCCCCTTTATACTCTGCCGGATCCTTCCATCCGGACTTACCTTTAGTGCAGCACCTTGGACAGGAAATCCTTCAGCCGGTCATTCTGGGGATGGCTGAAAAATTCCCGGGGGTATTCTCCTCCATCGTCCGGATTTTCCTATTTTTCCTTTGAAATTCTGCCCGTTTCTCCTTTAATATGCCTGGGTGAGGATGTTTTCCACCTGCTCGTCCGACAGCTCATAATCCATAAATTCCTGATAGTAATCTTTGATATACTGGTTCAGGTCAATCCCCTCCATCTGCTCCGGATACAGGCAGCTGGCTCCCCAAATGATTCCCAGGGCAATCTCCGGCTGCACAGCAATGAACCCGTTCATGCCCTTGGGGCAGTAATAGACCTGGCCATTGGCCACCGCCGGTACGGTGGACCACTCTTCTGCCGTGGTGATCACACCATAGTCCGTCTTCCGGGAGCACACAATGGCGTCCAGATCTGCGGCAATCACATCTTCAACGGAGATCTGCTTATAGGTCTCCAGGTAGTCAAAGGGGTTGGTAGCGCCAATGGCGGTCAGAAATGCGTGCTGCACCGTGTCGCTGCCGTAGGAGTAAAGCTCATCATCCGCGCCCCAAAGGTACGCGGCCCGAACCTTATCATCCTCTCCCACATCGCTGAGCCGGTCCGCCACCAGTTCCTGGTTCTCCCGGAAATACGCCACATACTCCTGAGCCTGGGCGTACTCTTCCTCCCCGGCCACCTGTCCAATGGTCAGAATGCTGTCCATGAGAAGGTCAAAGTTGGTGTGCTCAATGAGGACCACCGGGAATTCCATTTCCTGGCAGGACTCAATATAGTCGCTGCCATCTGCCAGAATCACCACATCCGGGTCGATGTTGATCAGAGACTCCAGATTGGCGTCCGCCCCAAAGGGTTTGGGGATATCCGCCGCCTCCGGGTAGATCTCCAGCACCAGATCCGTGTTGGTCATGGGCCAGGTCACCAGCTTGTCCGCTGCGCCGCAGACCATGGCAAATACCGTGTGGACCGGCGTGGCGATGGCAATGGACTCCACCTCCGCCGGAATCTCCACCTCATTACCCATCATATCCACAATGGTCCGGGTCTCCCCCTCCGTGCCGGTTGCCTCTACCGTCTCCGTCTGGGCCTCCGTCTCCGAAGACGCCTCTGCGGCGGTGCTGGCCTCCGCCGTGGTCTCTGTCTGGGTGTTCGTCCCGCAGGCTGTAAGGCCCATGGTCAGGATCAGTGCCAGGACGATACACAGTAGCCGTTTTGCTTGTTTCATGTTCCTACTCATCCTTCTTTTCTTTATTGAAACGGGTAAGCCCGTTGTCAATCTCCTCCGAGAGCCCATCGTAATCCGGCACGCACAGACTCCGCTTCTGCAGCGGCGTGGAGCAAAGGGAGATGGAGACCCCGTATATTTTCTCCAACATCTCTTCTGTCAGCACTGTCCCCGGCGGTCCAAAGCCTGCCAGCCGGTTTTCATGGATCACCGCCACCTGGTCGCAGCACATGAAGACGTGGTCCGGAAAATGGGTGGTGGTGATGATGGTATATCCCGCGTTCCGCAGCCCTTCCATCCGCTTCACCATCTTGATCTGGTTGCCGTAATCCAGATGGGCCGTGGGCTCGTCCAAAAGTAAGATCTGAGGATTCTGGGCAATGGCCCTGGCGATCAGCACCAGCTGGCGCTCCCCGCCGCTGATCCGAGTGTACAGCTTATCCCGCAGATGCCCTATGTGCATCGTCTCAATGGCCTGCTCCGCCATCTCTGTATCCTCCCGAGTGGGAGAGGCAAACATGTTAATGTGAGGGGACCGGCCCAGTGTGACAAATTCCAGCACCGTATAGTCGAACACCGCCGCGTGGGTCTGAGGGACAAAGCCTACAATCCGCGCCAGATCCTCCCGGGGGTAGGACTCCACCGCCTTTCCGCAGATGGCAATCTGTCCGGCGCTCAGGGGCTGCAGTCCTGCCAGACACGCCAGCAGCGTAGATTTTCCGGCTCCGTTTGGCCCCAAAATGCTGACCAGCTCGCTTTTCTGCACCGTCAGGCTCACATCTGAAAAAACCATTCGTCCTTTCTCGTAGAAAAAGGCCGCATCCCGCACTTGAATCATATCAGTTCAACCGCGTCCTTTCCCGCAAAAGCAGCACCGCAAAAACCGGCGCGCCCACCAGTCCCGTGAGGATTCCCAGTGAAACCTCATAGTAAGTGATGGTGCGGGCCAGCGTATCCACCAGAATCATAAAAATACCGCCCAGCAATAGGGAAACCGGCAACATTTTCCGGCTGTCCGCCCCCACAAGCAGCCGGGAGATATGAGGAATCACCAGACCCACCCAGCCGATGGTCCCGGCAATGCACACGCAGGAAGCGGTGAGCAGCGTGGCAAACAAAATCACCACCACGCGCATTCGAAACAGGTTGACGCCCAGAGATTTGGCTTCCGATTCATGGAGCGCCAGCACATTCAGCTTCCAGCTGACGGCAAGCAGCGCCCCAAAGGAGACAAGCATGGGAAGAATCACCGGCTGCAGATGCCGGAAGAAGGTATTGGCCAGGGAACCCATGAGCCAATAGGTGATGGCCGGCAGCACGTCCTCCGTGTCTGCCACGGATTTCACAAAAGCCAGCCCGGAAGAAAAGAAGGAACTCACAATGATCCCGGACAAGACCAGGATCATGGCAGACTCCCTCCGGTATATTTTAGCAATGAAATAGGTGAGTCCCACCGCCAGAATGCTGCCAAAAAAGGCGGCCGCCTGGACCATCTGACCGGACAGTCCATACAGAAGCGCCAGAGCCGCGCCCAGACCGGCCCCGTTGGAGGCGCCCAGGATATCCGGCGAGACCAGGGAATTCCGGAACACTGTCTGGTAGCAGCCTCCTGCCATGGCAAGCCCCCCGCCCACCAAAGTGGCGGCCACAAGCCTTGGCAGCCGCACGGTCAGCACTACCAACTCCCAGTCCTCCAGCCAGTCCGGCACAATGGGAAAGATCTGCCCCAGAAGAATTTTGGCCACATAGACCGGAGGGACCTGGACCCGTCCCAGCCCCAGGGATACCAAAAAGACCAGCAGCAACGCCGCCAGGGCTCCAAAAAATATCAGACAATATTTTTTCGACCGAAACACGCCTCTCCCCTTCTCCTTCTCTGCCTCACAAAGATATCTCACAAAAATAGGGATCTTCTGAAAAACAGAAGACCTCTCCGCTATCTATGGTACTCCAACAGATCTCAGTCCCCTCCCGGGGACCTTTTACTCTTTCCGGTACACAGACTCTTATGTCTTCCTATTCAAAACGGAAGGCGCAGGCGTTCCCCCCCCCACACCCTAAAAAAGTCCCTACTTCATCCCCAAAAGTATGGATTTCTCTGTAGCCTTGAGGGCTCGGAACACATATTTTGTTTGGATTCTGTATACTAGGATATGCGTTATTTTTTCATTTGTCAAACGGTTTTTTCAGAAAAATATTTCTGCTTCCCTGCCACTGGCAGTTGCAGCCATAGATTTATTGTATTTTTCTATCTTTTTATCACATATATTGATATATTCGATTTGTGTTGCCCTGAAAATCATGTTATTCTTTTATTAAAATAACGGTTTGCCTGCGAATGCAACTGGATGTCGGAAAGCGCGGCGTCACCGAGGAAAAGGAGGAGTAACATGTCCGATTATGTACAGATGTGGAAAGATCTGGGAATGGATCTGGAGAACCATGACCTGCTCTGTCAGGTGCTTCCCACCGCCGTGGGGGATGTCTTTCTAACCCAGGAGAACCGGCCCAAATCCATGGATTTCTGGGATCTGGTCATTTCAGAGGTCCATGGAATCCGCCCGGCGGAATTGATTGAGGAGCAGAAAAAAGGACGCAAGGTGTTCGGCACCTTCTGCGTCTATGTTCCGGACGAGGTGGCGGTGGCTGGTGGCGGCATTGTCACCGGCCTGTGCGGCGGTTCCCAGTTCTGGGTGCCCGGCGGCGAGGCGGTCCTGCCCAAGAGCACCTGTCCCCTGATCAAAGCTTCCGTGGGGGCCCGGCTGGGAAAAACCTGTCCTTTCTTCCGAATTGCCGACATGTACGTGGGGGAAACCACCTGCGACGGCAAGAAAAAGGCCTATGAGATTCTGGGGGAGGACGTACCCATGTACATCATGGACGTTCCCCAGATGAAGCGGGAGAAGGATATCCTCAAATGGAAGGAAGAGATCGCCGCTTTTGCCAAGGTGGTGGAGAAGTTCACCGGCAACACCCTGACGCCGGAAAATCTGGGGAATGCCATTCACCTGATCAACGAAAAGCGGAAAGCCCTGGCCCGGGTATACAACTGCCGCAAGTCCCAATGTCTGCCCATCTCCGGCCGGGACGCCCTGCTGATGATGCAGATCTCCTTCTTTGACGATCCGGCCCGCTGCGCCCAGATGTGCAACCGGCTGGCGGATGAGCTGGAGCAGCGGATCCAGGACGGCGTCAGCGTGGTCCCCGCCGGCACCAAGCGGATTCTTGTCACCGGCACGCCGCTGGCAGTTCCCAACTGGAAGCTCCACAATATCATTGAGACCAGCGGCGCCGCCGTGGTCTGCGAAGAGATGTGCACCGGCACCCGGTATTTTGAAAATCTGGTGGACGAGTCCCAGACCACCCTGGACGGGCAGTTCATGGCCCTCTCGGAGCGCTATATGAAGACCAACTGCGCCTGCTTCACCCCCAACACTGGCCGGATCGACGACATTCTGCGGATGGTGAAGGAGTACCAGGCAGACGGCGTTATCGACTGCAGCCTCAAATTCTGCTGCCTGTACGACACGGAAAAATACAGCGTCTCCCGGGCCCTGAAGGAGGCCGGCGTCCCGGTGCTGGGTCTGGAGACCGACTACACGGACACGGATACAGAGCAGCTGCGCACCCGCATCGGCGCCTTCATTGAAATGCTCAATGGCTGAGAACACGCTCCGCTATTACATCCTCTTTGCCAACTATGAACAGGGGCTGGCCCTCCATGACCTGCTGGATCAGGAAGGCATCCCCAACCGGATTGCCCCGGCTCCCCGGGCTATCCAAGGAAAGCTTTCCTGCGGCATGTCCCTGCTCCTGGAACCGGAGTGGGTGGAGGCTGCCCGGGACTGTATCCGCCGTCACCAGGCGGCCTACTACGACATTGTCCCCCTGGAAGGACAAAACCAGTCCCGGCGGGACCGGTACTGCTGATGAAGAAACAAAGAGAGAGCGTTCCGCCCTGTGGAAATCCACAGTTTGGAACGCCCTCTCTCTTTGGTACGCCTGACGGCGCCCATTTTTGAAAGCCGTAAGCTTAGTCTCTGTAGTAGTTGATCAGGCAGCCGGCCTTGATGATATCTCTCTCGGCATCGGTCAGGTCGCCCAGTCTCACGTCGACCTCCTTCAGAGCGCCGTCCCTCACCACACAGGCCTTAATGACCTCAGCCTTCTCGTCGATGGCTTTGCGGATGCCCGGTACGAAGATGTAGTCGCCCAGGGCGAAAGGCAACTCCTTGTCGTCGCCGTCATACAGGAAGGGCAGCATGCCCCAGTTGATCAGGTTGGAACGATACCGCTTGGTAGCGTACTCCTTAGCCAGGTTGGCCCAGCCGCCCAATACCTTCTGGCAGGAAGCAGCCTGCTCGCGAGCGGAACCGTCACCCGGCTTCACAGCGTAGATGGTGGAACCGATGGCAGTCTTCATGGGGTCTACGCCCGGGAACTGCTTCTGAACCGCCTCGTAGGCAGCCTTGAATCCAGCGTCCTCCAGAGGGCTGGTGCCGTTCTGACGGGCTTTCTCCACCTTCTGTACTTCCTTGGCGTTGGGAACGTAGTTGGGGTCTTTGCGGCTCAGCGCAAACTCCGCCAGTCCCAGCGGGTTGGAACGGAAGGAAGAGGTCTCGCCGGACGGGATCAACTCGTCGGTGGTGGTAACCGGATCATGGATCTCGGACACAACCTTCAGCATCAGATCATCGGTCAGAGCGGTCATCTCAGGCCAAGGCTTAATGTTGGGGCCTTCCACCAACTCCACTTCCGGATGCGCCACGCCGTGGCTGTCGTACACACGGTTCTCGTAGATGGTGCTGTCGAAGTGGTACTGATAAGGCTTGAAGCCCTCGAAGTCCTCTGCGCTGGTCAGGAAGCCCTTGTTGGCAGCCGTAGCGGCAATGGAACGAGCGTCCATCAGAGCCACGGAAGCGATCTGGCCGTTCTGCACCTTGGAGCCCTCCCGGTTCGGGAAGTTCCGGGTCGCATGACGGATGGAGAAAGCGTTGTTGGCCGGGGTATCGCCAGCGCCGAAGCAAGGTCCGCAGAAAGCGGTCTTCAGGATAGCGCCGGTCTCCAGCAGCGTAGCCGCCACGCCGTTCTTGATGATCTCCATGTAGATGGGCGTGGAAGCCGGATATACGCTGAGGGTAAACTTGTCATCGCCGATGAATTTGCCCTTCAGGATGTCAGCCGCTGCCATGATGTTCTCAAAGCCACCGCCGGCGCAGCCAGCGATCAGGCCCTGCTCCACATACAACTTGCCGTCAATGATCTTGTCCTGCAGGGAGTAGTGCACCTTGTCGCCGAAGCTGACTTTGGCTCTCTCCTCGGTCTCATGCAGGATATCCTTCAGGTTGGCGTTCACCTCGTCGATGGTGTAAGCCATGCTGGGGTGGAACGGCATAGCGATCATGGGCTTGATCTCGCTCAGGTCAATCTCCACCACGCCGTCATAGTAGGCAACCGGAGCCGGATTCAACTCGGCATACTCCTCGCTGCGGCCGTGGATGTCATACCACTCCTTGATCTTGTCGTCGGTTCTCCAGATGGAGGACAGGCAGGTGGTCTCGGTGGTCATAACGTCAATGCCGATCCGGAAGTCAGCGGACAGGCTGGAAACGCCGGGACCCACAAACTCCATGACTTTGTTCTTCACATAGCCGCACTTAAAGACCTTGCCGATGATGGCCAGGGCCACGTCCTGCGGGCCAACGCCTACACGAGGCTTGCCGGTCATGTAGATGGCAACCACCTGAGGCATCTTGATATCGTATGTACGGCCGCACAGCTGCTTCGCCAGTTCGCCGCCGCCTTCGCCCACTGCCATGGTGCCCAGGGCGCCGTAGCGGGTGTGGGAGTCGGAACCAAGGATCATCTTGCCGCAGCCGGCCAGCATCTCTCTGGCGTACTGATGGATAACCGCCTGATGAGGGGGAACGTACACACCGCCGTACTTTTGAGCAGCGGTCAGACCAAACATATGGTCATCCTCGTTGATAGTTCCGCCCACAGCACATAGGCTGTTGTGGCAGTTGGTCAGCACATAGGGCAGCGGGAACTTGGTCATTCCGGAAGCTCTCGCCGTCTGGATGATGCCCACAAAGGTGATATCATGGGAAGTCATCTTATCAAATTTAATCATCAGATCCTGGTCGTTGCCGGAAATGTTGTGGCTGGTCAGGATGCCATATGCCATGGTACCCTTCTTTGCAGCCTCCTTATCCGGAGCGTTGCCGGTCTTTGCGGCCACAGCCTGTACCACATCCCCGGTATCCTCTACCAGGTCCACGCCATTGATGAGATACGCACCGTTCTCATACAATTTCATTGGTTTGCCCTCCTTCTTTTACCACCTTAGAG
>CAZDOQ010000046.1:0-11683 GCA_964507035.1 uncultured Lachnospiraceae bacterium
GAAAGAAGAGGTTACAATAAATACCTACTCAAATGATAGGTAAAAGAAAAGGAGAAACATCGCGTATGTCTCAGTATCATTTTGAAACCCTTCAACTCCATGTAGGACAGGAACATCCGGACCCGGCTACCGGCGCTCGGGCTGTGCCCATTTACGCTACCGCCTCCTATGTGTTCCAGAACTGCGCCCAGGCGGCTGCCCGGTTTAGCCTGGAGGAGGAGGGGAATATCTACAGCCGCCTGACCAACTCCACCCAGGCGGTGCTGGAAAAGCGGATTGCCGCTTTGGAAGGCGGGACCGCAGCGCTGGCCTTGGCTTCCGGCGCGGCGGCCATCACCTATACGCTGGAAGCGCTGGCCCAGAACGGAGGCCATATTGTCGCTCAGAAAACTATCTACGGCGGCACCTATAACCTGCTGGCCCATACGCTGCCAATCCTGGGGATTACGGCCACCTTTGTGAATATCCACCATCTGGACCAGGTGGAGGCAGCCATCCGGGACAATACCCGGGCTATCTACATAGAAACGTTGGGAAACCCCAACAGCGATATCCCGGATATAGATGCGCTGGCGGAACTGGCGCACCGGCATGGCTTGCCGCTGGTGGTGGACAACACCTTCGGCACCCCCTACCTGATCCGGCCCATTGAGCACGGCGCAGACCTGGTGGTGCACTCGGCCACCAAGTTTTTGGGCGGCCACGGGACCACTCTGGGCGGGATTCTGGTGGATTCCGGCAAATTCCCCTGGGATGCCTCCGGGAAGTATCCGGCCATAGCAGAACCCAACCCCAGCTATCACGGAGTGTCCTTTGCCCAGGCAGCCGGGGAAGCGGCGTTTGTCTCCTATGTCCGGGCTGTTTTGCTCCGGGATACTGGGGCCTGCCTTTCGCCGTTCGGGGCCTTTCAGCTTCTCCAGGGCGTGGAGACCTTGTCCCTGCGCATGGAACGGCACAGTGAAAACACGGCGAAAGTGGTGGCCTTTTTGTCGGACCATCCCCAGGTGGTGCAGGTGAACCACCCCTCTCTACCGGAGCACCCGGATCATCCGCTGTACCAGCGGTATTTTCCCAAAGGCGGCGGCTCTATTTTTACTTTTGAGATCCAGGGAGGTGTCCGGGAGGCCCACCGCTTCATAGACAGCCTGGAACTCTTTTCCCTTTTGGCCAATGTGGCGGATGTGAAAAGCCTGGTAATTCATCCCGCCACCACCACCCACAGTCAGCTCACAGAGCAGGAGCAGGAGGAGCAGCAGGTCCGTCCCAATACCATCCGGTTGTCCATTGGCACGGAGCACATAGACGACATTTTGGAGGACCTGCAGCGGGGATTTGATGCGGTAAAGCACCATTGAGGCAGGCGCCTTGACAAAACAGCGGAAAGCACCCTTCGGGTGCAGCAGGATGCCGTAAAATACGCAGCAGGTAAAGGAAGGAGCAGAGCGCTATGATTTCCACAAGAGGCCGGTATGCGCTCCGGGTGATGGTGGACCTGGCGGAGCGCTGGGAAGCGGGGTATATCCCCATGAAAGAGATTGCCCAACGGCAGGGGGGTTCTCTCAAGTATCTGGAGCGGATTATGCCGCCCCTCTCCAAAAGAGGCTTGGTGGAGGGAGTCCAGGGAAAAGGGGGCGGCTACCGGCTGTGCCGGCGTCCGGAGACCTATACAGCCGGGGAGATTCTGCGCCTGACGGAAGGGGATTTGGCGCCGGTGGCCTGCCTGGCCTGCGGCGCGGCTCCCTGCGCCCGGCGGGACACCTGCAAGACCGTCTCCATGTGGAGCGGGTTTTATGACATGATCAACGGTTTTTTTGACCGGATCACCCTGGCGGACTTAGCGGCAGGCGCCGGGCCCTGGGGGGAAGAAAAGAAAGAAGAGACTTGATTTTATGAATTATGAATTAAATTTCCCGGAAAAAAATTCATGTAGCCGGTGGGAAAAAAGTGTGGTATACTGAACAAGCGAGCGTGAAAAAATGGATCGGTTGTAAATAAGGGAGTAAGACATTGAAATTTGATATGCACTGCCACATTCGGAACGGCTCTTTTGATTCTCGGGTAGACATTCGGGATTTTATCCGCCTGCTACGCCGGAAAGGCTTTGGCGGAATGCTGGTGACGGACCACAACACCTATAACGGGTACCGGGAATGGAAGGAGATCCAGTGCCAGACTCGGGAGTATGACGACTTTGTGGTGCTGCGGGGGATCGAGTATGATACCCGGGACGCCGGTCATATTCTGGTGATCATGCCGGAGGATGTGGAACTGAAGGTTATAGAAGTTAGAGGCATGCCGCTGCGGCAGCTGATTCGCACCGTCCACGCCTTTGGCGGTATTCTGGGCCCCGCCCATCCCTACGGAGCCGCTTATCTCAGCGCCATGCGGTGCCGGAGACTGAAACGGCAGAAGGAACTGATCCAAGAGTTTGATTTTGTGGAGGCCTTCAACGCCTGCGAGACTAAAGCGTCCAATGTTTCCGCCAGAAAGCTGGCGGAAGAATACGGAAAGATCGGCTTTGGAGGTTCTGATGCTCACCGGGAGCAGGACGTGGGGCTGGCCTACACGGAAATTGCCGGGGAGATCCGGAACAACAATGACCTGATTCGGGCGGTGAAAAACGGGGAGGTCCTTGGCTGGGGCGGCGTAGAGCGGGACAAAAAGAAAAATGCCATGCTCCAGAAATCCCTCAGCGTCCCGTACCGCATTTACAACCGGAGTTTGTGGGCTGCCAAGGCAGTGTCCCGGCATCACAACCTGAAGCTCCTGTTTGCCCAGGAGCCATGACGGAGATGCGGCGGGCCTTTTCGAGTCAGAGTAAGGCGTTTCCGTACGTCAGAATCACCGCTGGAATGGGCTGGAATGGGCTGGAATGGGCGGAACAAAATTGGAAAAAAAGTGCTTGACATTTTCGGCTCTTTGCGGTATCCTTATAGAGGCGCTTGAGAGTGCCGTGGGATGCAGTTGTGGCGGAATTGGCATACGCGCATGATTCAGGTTCATGTCCATATTACTTGGGTGCGGGTTCAAGTCCCGCCAACTGCACGAGGCAGATCCGAACTTACTTCCGGAAAGGAAATGAGTTCGGATTTTTCTTTTTCAGCGGTTCAGGTCTTGCGATTCTTCCGCCGGAGGAGTATAGTATTATTATTACCAGCAAGAGAAAGGCAGGCGGACGCCAGGGCTGCGTGGAGGGGAAAGCAAATGAAGCTATTGGAAGAACGCATCCGGAGAGATGGAGTGGTAAAGCCTGGAAACGTATTGAAGGTGGACAGCTTTCTGAATCACCAGATGGATGTGGAGTTGTTCGACCAGATGGGGGCGGAGTTTAAACGCCTGTTTGCGGACCGGCCGGTGAATAAAATCCTGACCATTGAGGCGTCCGGGATCGGCATTGCCTGCGTGGTGGCCCAGCATTTCCACGTGCCGGTGGTGTTTGCCAAAAAGAGCCAGAGTATCAACCTGGACGGTGAGTCCTATGTGACCAAGGTGGAATCCTTTACCCACAAACGGACCTATGACGTGATCGTGTCTAAAAAGTATCTGGGGCCGGAGGATCATGTGCTGATCATAGACGATTTTCTGGCAAACGGCTGTGCGGTGGCAGGGCTCATTGACCTGATTCAGAGTGCCGGCGCTACGGTGGATGGCGTGGGGATTGCCATTGAAAAGGGATTTCAGAGCGGAGGCGATATGATCCGGAGCCGGGGGATCCGCCTGGAATCTTTGGCCATTGTGGAGAGCATGAACCCGGAGACGAAGGAGATTATTTTCCGGCAATCCTGCTCATAAGCGGATTGGAAAGGGCGGGCGCAGGCCCGCCTTTCCTGTTTGTACCGGCCGGGAGAGAAATTGTCTTTCTTCGGTAAAAATGGAATTTTGATAAGTATCGGAAGAAATGCACAGAATAAAATATGCAAATTGGAGAATCACACTTAATAAAATTCTGCTAGGGAAATAGCAAAGGATTCTTGAAGTTTCCCGGGAAACGTGCTATACTACGGAGCGGATAGATGTTTTGCCGTAAATGAGGAAGAGAAAAGGCGAAGAGAGAAGGCTGGAGAATGGTAACGGAAAACTATCGAGAGGTGGAAGCCCGGGTGGCAGCTGCCTGTGCCAGAAGCGGCCGGAAGCGGGAGGACGTGACGCTGATTGCCGTCGGCAAGACCAAACCGGTGGAAATGATCCGGGAACTGATGGAGATAGGCGTTCGGGATTTTGGGGAGAACAAGGCCCAAGAGTTGAAGGAAAAGTCGGAACAGATCCCGGAGCCACTGCACTGGCATTTTATTGGGAACCTGCAGACCAATAAGGTGAAATACGTGGTCGGGCGAGCCTTTTTGATCCACTCGGTCAATTCCCTGCATCTGGCGGAAGCGCTGCAGAGGGAAGCGGAGAAAAAGCAGCTGGTATGCCAGGTGCTGGTGGAGGTGAACATTGCTCAGGAGGCTACCAAGTCCGGCATTGGGGAGGACGACGCGGTACAGTTGGTGCGGCAAGTCTCGGAACTCCCGAATCTGGAGGTGCGCGGGCTGATGGCCATTGCGCCGCCGGTGGATGTGCCGGAGGAGAACCGGCCCTACTTTCGGGAAATGAAGCGGTTGGCCGGTGAGATTGAGAAGCTGGGACTGCCCCGGGTACGGATGCAAGAGTTCTCCATGGGTATGACTGGAGATTTTGAGGTGGCCATAGAGGAAGGCGCCACCATGGTGCGGGTGGGAACCGCCATCTTCGGCCAGCGGGCAAAATCGGTTTGAAAAATCAGGTAGAACTTTTCCGTATGATGTGATACAATTCTTTTATAAAGTCAAAGGATGGTTTGTCATGGACAGAATTGACAAAAAGTTGTTGCGCCTTCTGCAGGAAAACGCCAGATACTCTCTGAAACAGTTGTCGGAGAAGGTGTTTCTGTCGTCGCCGGCAGTGGCAGCCCGTATTCAAAAGCTGGAAGATGACGGGATTATTTCCGGCTATCACGCGGATATCAGTTTGGACAAGATGGGCTATCATATTACGGCCTTTATCAATCTGGAGATGACGCCGAAACAGAAGGCAGAATTTCTTCCCTTTATTGCAAAAGTCCCCAATGTGATTGAATGCAACACCGTATCCGGAAACTATTCCATGCTCATGAAGGTGAGTTTTCCTTCCACATCGGATTTGGACGTATTTATTGGCCAGCTGCAGAAGTTTGGCCACACGGAGACGCAGATTGTGTTTTCCGTGCCGGTCCCTCACCGGGGCATTGTGGTGGCTGGCGTGGACGAGGACTGAGAGATTGTGAGGTTGCTGTCGGGTAGACAAGGAATTGTCTACCCGACAGCAGCCTCCTTTGTTCCATTCAGATTTATGGCATAACTCACAGGGAACAAAAGACAGGCGCGGATGCGCCATATTCATGGTGACGAGTTCGGTTGCCTTGAATAACGGATGAGCAGGGACACGAATGCAATCGGCCGGAATATTTTGAAATATCACCGGTTCCTACACAGAAAAATCAAGAAATACGAAGGAAAAAGGAGCAGAAAGCCGCTTAGCAGATGGAGCGCACCTGAAAACCCAAACAAGGGGTTTTGCGCCCTAAAATAGGGAGTTAAGAAAAGGATGAGACGATTCCGCATCGCAATGGCGGCAAGGTAAACGAAGGCCAGGAAAGAGGCCTCCAGCTTGTCATATCTGGTAGCAATTCTGCGGAATCACATAGTTAGCCCCATTGCGACAGCGTGAATCTTTGTGTTCAGCCCGCCCCTGGTACGGCCAACTGCCTTGCCCGCTGTTTTTTTGCCGGCAGTAACGGTTTATCCGTTCCCGTTGTTCTTTTGTTAATTCATAGCGTTTCATGCTCTTAGCATCGCACTTCTTCCCTCTTTGTGCAACTTTTATTTTTCCAACAAAGCCTGACCGACAACCCCTTTTTTGGAGAGATATTGTGAACAAAATAAACGGAATGTCAGTTATTTCTTGCAGCCGTAGTCCTTCAACATGTCTTCCACCTGTCTCATTCCCTCGGCCTCCATGTTTTCTATCCAACGTTTCCAAAAGCTTTTCTTTTTCATGATGCGTTCCTCCTGTCTGTTTCAATTCAAGTTCAGCGGGTTACAACAATGCTTCCATCCGGTTTTGAATGGCTCCTTCCTGGAATCCGGTTCCGGAGGGCAGCTGCCAGCCATACCGCAGGAGAGCCTGCAGGCATTTTCCTTTCGATGTCATCGCAAAGGGCGAATTAACACAGGATCTGGTGGCCTCCATCTCAAACATATGGGCGATTGCCACATTTTCTTTCTTCATCACAAGGCCTCCTTTTCTTTTTTCTTTCTTCTCTCTACAGCTATGAGGATATCACAGACATACTCATATGTCAACTTTATTTATGCTCTGTTACAATATTGAAAAAATATTTATGCGAGAAAAAAACCGCATTTTTTCGACAAAAAAATAGGATAAAATTGAGCAAATATACTTTTTTGGGATTTGCATAAGAAGTGGCACAAAAAATGCTGCCAAACTGCTGTTGGATGGCGGGCAAAATGAATGACACTGGGAGTCGGGCAGAAACCTTGACGTGTTTTGGGAGAAAGAGTATACTGAAGTCAGACAACATGGATTTTGAAAGCCAGCCGGACAGGAGGAATTGCAATGACAGAAGCAACGAGCTGTGGCGGTGTGGTAATTTTTCGCGGAAAGATTCTGCTTTTGTATAAGAATGTGCGCAACAAATACGAAGGTTGGGTCCTTCCCAAAGGCACAGTGGAGGAAGGCGAAGAGCATTCGGAAACTGCCTTGCGCGAGGTCATGGAGGAGACCAGCGTCAAAGCGTCAATTATCAAATACATCGGGAAGAGCCAATACACGTTCAATACCGTGCGGGAGGAAGTCTGCAAAGATGTCCATTGGTTTTTGATGATGTCGGACAGCTATTACAGCAAGCCACAGCGAGAAGAGTTTTTCATGGATTCTGGTTACTACAAATATCATGAGGCATATCATTTGTTAAGGTTTTCCAATGAAAAGCAGATTTTGGAACTTGCCTACCAGGAATATCTGAACCTGAAGCGGAAAAACCTGTGGGGAAGCAAAAAGTATTTTTGAAAGAAGGGGCGGGGAGAGCCGGGCGGCACCCGTCTGCCGGATAGCGGCAAGCCATTCGGCAGGCGGGCTTTCTTCATATATCCAGGGACTTCCAAGAAGAGGAAAAGCATGTTATAATAAAGACCAATTTTCAATTTTTCAATCAGAAAAGGAACCAAAACATGAATATATTGGTAGGCATGGACTGGGGACCGGCCGTGGGAGCCGGCGCCGGCTTGGTTGTGACAATTCTCAACGGTCTGTTTGGTTACCGGCTGCGGAAACTCTGGATTGCTGTGTGGGGCGCTCTCATTGGCCTGACGCTGGGGATGCTGGTCTCCGGATGGGCGACAGAGGAGGAATGGGTCATCTGGGCGGTGGGAGCCGTGGTAGCGCTGACCGGCGCCCTGGTGGCTTACCGGCTATACCTGGCGGGCATTTTTTTAGTCTGTGGGCTGGCAGCCCTCTCCACCGTCCTTCTGCTTTTGGGCTGGAACGTCTGGTGGAAGATCGGGGCGGCAGTCCTGGCAGGCGTCTTGACGGGGATCCTGGGCGTTAAGTTTGTGAAACCCATGGTCATTGCCTCCACCAGCATCAGCGCCGGCACCGCCGCTTCCCAAACGGTTCTGGATCTGTTGAAAATTTCAGATCCGGCGGTTTCCTTGGCGGCTGCTGCGGTGCTGGCAGTGTTGTTTGCTGTGTTTCAGCTGAAGAATGCCAAAGATTCTTGAGAAAACGGAGTATGGATATGAAGGGAAAAACATTGTATCTGGAGTGCTATTCCGGTATCAGTGGAGATATGACGGTGGCGGCCCTGTTGGATCTGGGAGCAGACGTTCAGGGGCTGGACCGCCTTTTGCAGCAGCTGCCGCTGGACGGTTTTCGGGTGGACCACGGACGGGTGGAAAAGCAGGGGATCTCTGCCCGGGATTTTGATGTGGTGGTGGAGGAGGGGCATCAGCCTCACCGGCATTTGGCAGATATTCTGGAGATCTTAAAAGAACTGCCGGCCGATCCGGCAGTGATCCGCCTGGCCCGGGAGATGTTCCGCCGGATTGGAGCGGCGGAGGCCAAGGCTCACGGGATCCCGGTGGAGCAGGTCCACTTTCACGAGGTGGGAGCGGTAGACTCCATTGTGGATGTTGTGTCCGCCGCCTACTGCCTGGTTTCCCTGGAAGTGGAGCAGGTGATCTTATCCCCACTGTGGGAGGGGACGGGCCATGTGGCCTGCGCCCATGGCCGGTTGCCGGTGCCGGTGCCGGCGGTGGAAAACCTGGTGCAGGCCTATGGTTTACCGCTTAAGATCACCGGCACGGAAGGGGAGATGATCACGCCCACCGGCGCCGCCATTGCCTCGATCCTTTGGAAAGGACAGGTGGGGCTCCCGGCCTGCCGGATTTTGCGGACCGGCATCGGCGCCGGGAAGAAGGACTTTCCCCATGCCAATATCCTTCGGGCCAGTCTGGTAGAACTGCTGGAGGAGACGGCGGGGATCTGGGTCCTGGAAACCAACGTGGATGACTGTACTGGGGAAGCGTTGGGTTATACCCTGGAAAAGCTGATGGAGGCAGGCGTCCGGGACTCCTATTTCACCCCGGTGTTTATGAAAAAGAACCGACCGGGGATTTTGCTGACGGTCCTCTGCGACTGGGAGAAGATCCCGGCGGCGGAGAAGATTCTGTTTACCCATACCACCACCATCGGGGTCCGGAGGCACCCGGTGCAGCGCAGCTGTCTGGCCCGGGAGTTCCGGGAGGTGGAGACCCCTTGGGGACGGGCTCGGGTCAAAAACTGCCGGCTGGGGGAAAAGGTCTGGCGGTACCCGGAGTATGAGGATGTGCGGCGGCTCTGCGAGGAGAGCGGCCGGAGCTATGGGGAGATCTACCGGCTGATTCAGGAAGCGGCGGGAAAGGCGGAGTCATGAGGAACGGGGACAGAGAAAACGGTAAAGTCCAGGCACTGCTGCGCCGGGTCAAGCAGCTGACAGAACAGCCGGTGTGCCTGGCTTTTTCCGGCGGCGTGGACAGCGGCCTCCTGCTGAAGCTGCTGGCGGATGCGGGCGGGGCGGAAACAGTGTACCCAGTGATGATGCACACCTGCCTGCAGCCCCGGCGGGATGAGCCGGAAGCCCGGCGGCAGGCGGTGGCCTGCGGCTTGGAACTGTCGGTGCTGCCGGTGGACCTGCATGTCTGTCAGGAACTGTGGCAGAATCCGCCGGACCGGTGCTATCTGTGCAAAAAGACCCTGTTTGCCGGATTGCAGAAATGGGCGGCGGAGCGGGGGATTTCCTGCATTGTGGAGGGGACCAACGCGGATGACCGGAAGGTATACCGGCCTGGTCTTCGGGCTCTGACAGAGTTGGGGATCCAAAGCCCTTTGGCGGAGTGCGGTCTGACCAAAGAGGAAGTCAGAGCACTGGCGGCGGACCTGGGGCTTTCCGTGGCGTCCCGCCCTTCTTCCCCGTGTATGGCCACCCGGCTTCCCTACGGAGCCTTTCTGGATGTGGAACTCTTGGGACGGCTGGAGCAGGGCGAAGAGTGGGTGCGCTCCCAGGGAATTCGGCAGGTGCGCCTGCGGTTTCAGGATCCGGTTCTGCGGATTGAGGTGGCGCGGGAGGAGATGGAAACGTTTTGGCAGTGCCGGAAGGAAGCGGTGCGGCAGCTGAAGGCCCTGGGGTTTTCCTATATTGCCATGGATCTGGAGGGATTTCGGTCTGGGAGCATGGACGAGGGAGGTACCGCCGGTTGAACAGAGGAGGCACCCTGCGGGTGTAACTGGATGCCGTGAGAAGCGCGGCAAACAGAGGAAAGGAAGTGTCTGTATGAGGATTACTTATATTGATCACAGCGGCTTTTCGGTGGAGTTGGACCATTTTGTCCTGCTGTTTGATTACTACCAGGGAACGCTGCCGGATTTTCCCCGGGGAAAGCAGCTGGTGGTGTTTGCCAGCCATAAACATCATGACCATTTTAATCCTAAGATCTTTTCTCTGACAGAGTCCAATCCCGGCGCCGTGTTTCTCCTGTCCCGGGAGATCCGGATTCCAGCCAGGGAAAAGGAGCGGGGGGAGGTCCACTATCTGGGACGGCGGGCCATGTATGACTATACCTTTGGCGGACACCGGATCTCTGTGGTTACGCTCCGCTCCACGGATGTGGGGACCGCCTTTTTGGTTCGGGCGGACGGCCGCTTGATCTACCATGGCGGTGACCTGAACTGGTGGAACTGGAAGGGAGAGGATAAGCGCCAGCAGAACAATATGGCGGAGCGGTACCGGAACGAGATCCATTTCCTGGAGACCCAGGAGCCCAGTCGGCACCATGTGGACGTGGCCTTTGTCCCCCTGGATCCCCGGCTGGAGGAAGCCTACTGCTGGGGCTTGGACTACTTTTTGACCCACATTGACGCGGATTATGTGTTCCCCATGCACTTGTGGGAACACTACGAGGTGATCCGTGCCTACAAAGAACGGGAAGAATCCAAGGCCTGGCGGGATAAGATCATGGAGATCGACCATCCGGGGCAGGAATTCCGGCTCCCATAAAAGCGGCTGCCTTTGCAGTTGCCTGTGGGCGGGCAAAAAACCTCCCTCTTAGGAGGGAGGCGGCGCGCTACAAATTGGGATACAGGTAGGTCCACACATATTCCAGCAGATTGTTTTGGCCGGGGGCGTGTCCGTTGAGCACGATCACGGCATTTTTTTCTTTCAGGATGGTACAGTATTGGCCAAAGCGTCCCACGGCACTGAGGGAGTCGTGGCGGCCCCGCCAGAAGAGCAGGCTGTAGTCCCCCTGGCCATCCGGGCCGGAGACCCAGGTCCGCTCCACCCGGCGGACCCAGGCAGGGGGCAGTACCTGGCGGCCCTGCCACAGGCCGTCCTGCAGGTACAGTTGTCCGAACCGGGAGACCTCTGTGGAGGTCAGCTCTATGCCGCCGGCTCCAAAGGTGTGTCCCATGGGGTCCTTCTCCCAGGCGGGCAGGGGGATATCCAGGGGCTCAAACAGCCGGGGCATCAGATACTCCGCCAGGGACTGGCCGGTTTTCTCCTCCAGGATCACCCCGGCCAGGTAAGGACCCACGTTGCTGTAGTGAAAGCAGAGGCCTGGCTCCTCCTCAAAGGGGCGGGAGAGGGCAAAGCGGACGTAATCCTTCTCCCGCATAAAAGGTCGCTGCTCCCCCATCAGATAGGCCTTTTGCTGTCCGGTGGTCATGGTCAGCAGGTGGTACAAAGTCAGATGCTCCAGATGGGGGTCCACCGGGGAGGGAAGAAAGTCCGGCAGCAGCCGAGTCACCGGATCCTCCATCTGGAGGATCCCCTCCGCCAGAGCAAAGCCGACGGCGGTGCCGGTGATGCTTTTGCTGATGGAATATTGGTTTTGCCGGACTTCCGGGACCCAGTCGTGCCGGACCAGTTCCTGTCCGTTCTGGAGCAGAATAAAGTGATCTACGCCGAATTCCGAGATGGAACGGCAAAATTGTTGGATTTTTTCTGGTGTCAGCATAGCGGCCTCCGTTTGGCCCGGTTGGCGCCTGCCTGGCGGCCTTGCGGGCAGTTGTAAGGAAAATTCCGTTCCTATCTTAGCCGCTTTCCGGCCCTTTGTCAATGAAGGGATCC
>CAZDOQ010000047.1:0-11667 GCA_964507035.1 uncultured Lachnospiraceae bacterium
AAGATAATGTCTGCTCTTTTTGCGTCCAATTATATAGGCAGTGAGATGAATGGCACGGGCACTTTACGGTCTGAAAGTGTACCGTGCTTTTGTTGTGCCTGAATACCAGATCATATCACAATCGGGAAGGAAAAACACCTATGAAGAAAAAAGCATTAGCACTAATCATAGTTTTGGCGCTTATTCTTTCAATGACAGCAATGGCTGGTTGCGGCAGTTCGTCTGATGCGGACAGCAGTGATGGCACTACAAGCAGCACGGGAACTGAGACTCCGGAAGATACCGAGGATGTCTCTAGCGAGGAGACGGATGCGGTGGATGAAACATCCAGTAGTGGAGAGGTTCTTACAGTTCAAACGCTTACAGAAGAAGATATGTTGGAATTTTATTCTTCTATAAAGAGAAGTGTTGAGACACGGTATCTTGAACCAAATAATATTTCACCAGAAGATTTCAGTTGGCCTGAGGAAGATTCGGAAGTATGGAACTATATTCGAAATGTACACAATGAAGCAACAATTTTTATGTTCGATATGGTAAATGGTTCTGATATAGCCAATAAAGTTGATGAGGATGAATTATTGGAAAATTTAAGTGAAATTGAAGGATATTCATCTTCTCCGGAAAAAGACATTTTGGATGCTGTCCTTTTTGGAACAATAGAGTGGTTGGAATCCAAAGGGGATTATGAGGTAGGCGTTTTTAGTTATTTATGGAACTTTATAAATTATTCCAATTTATCTAAGGAAGTTACTTTTGATTGATTTCATCAATGCATTCTTGTGGGAGGAAATAGACCATGCGGTCTGCTCTTTCCAATAACATCTGTGACTGTATCCTGTTTCGGATCAGCCACAGAATACTCATAAATCGAATGATACTCCACGGATTTTGGAAGACCAAAATCCAATAAAAAAGAGCCATGACAAGGGGAATGCGTGGATCTGTCCGAGACGCTCCGCTTGTCATGGCTCCGTTTTTTATTTTACTTTCCCACAGCAGAATTTGTATTTCTTGCCGCTGCCGCAGGGACAGGGATCATTCCGTCCAACCTTCGGCCCTTTGACAATGATACCGGACCGCCTCTGCTCCTTGTAAAGCTCTTTCTGGCGCTCCGGTGTCAAGAGGGCGTTCCACTGGGGAAGCTGGTACAGCCACTCGGCCTTGGCATCCACCATATTTTTGTACAGCAGTTCCTTGTCATAGTCCAGGCTGACCACCGTATCCGCCTCTATGGTATCAATGGGGTTGGGCTCCTTCAGACTGTCATTGATCCCGTCCAGGAAACCGGTCATCTCATGGAGATCCAGGCCGTAGCGGTCCGCCAACTCCTGTACGGTGCCGGATATCGGCTCCGTCTCCTCCAGAAGCTTTGCATACACTTCCTTCTCCCGCTGGAAATAGTGGGTCCAAAAGGCCTGGGCCGCCTGCTTTGTGGGACTCTGCTTTTCCGCATAGTCCTGCCAATCTTTCAATAATGCCATGGTATGTATCCTTCCTTTCCTCTGTTTGCCGTGGTTTCCACGGCATTCAGTTACACCAAGGGGTGTTTCAAGCGCGGTATCTTGGTCTCCAACGCTCTCTCAGTCTACCACAAAATAGCCCGTTTGACCAGTATTTTCGCGAAAATTTGCGGAAAGAGCCGGGGAAAAGGCGCCGGAGCAGGGGAAGGAGTTTTACAGGAATTTTACAAAAGAAAACCAAAAATTTTACGGGAAATGGGTAGGTTTTTTAGATAGTGATATCCGCAGGAGGGAATCGTAGGAATGAGAAACCAATTTGACAAACAGCTGGAGAAACTTCATACGGCCTTGATTCAAATGGGGCCTTGTGCGAGCGCGCCATCCGCAGTGCAGTGGAATCGGTGCTGGAAAATGACCGGCAGAAAGCGGAGACAGCTGTGAAAGTGGCGGAGGAGACGGACAAAAAAGGAACGGGATGTGGAATCTCCGTGTCTGAAGCTGCTGCATCAGAAGCCGGTGGCCCGGGACCTGCGCCAGATTTCTGCGGCCTTGAAAATGATCCCCGATATCGGGAGAAGATTGCGGACCATGCGGTGAACATTGCCGAGTGGGTGGAGTTTGCCATCACCGGCGTACACCGGCGGGGAGAAAAACCGGTGGACTAGTGGAAGTTTTCCAAAACTTATGGTATGCTGAAACGGACTGAAATGCTTCAGATTGAGATGGCGTGAGAAACGCGCCAATCCAAGGAAAGGAAACGGATGCTATGATTTACTGCGTAGAAGACGATGACAATATCCGGGAACTGGAAGTGTATACGCTGCGGGCCACCGGCTTTGAGGCGGAAGGCTTTGGAGACGGGGCCAGTTTTTTTGAGGCCCTGGAGAAACAAATGCCGGAACTGGTACTGCTGGATATCATGCTGCCGGATGAGGACGGCCTCTCCATTTTGCGGCGGCTTCGGGGCCGGAGAAGCACCAGTGAGATTCCCATTATTCTAGCCACCGCCAAGGGCAGCGAATACGACAAGGTGAAGGGGCTGGACGGCGGCGCCGACGATTATCTGGCCAAGCCTTTTGGGATGATGGAACTGGTCTCCCGGGTGAAGGCGGTGCTGCGGCGGGCGGGCTGCCCTGCCAAGCAGCCTATGCTTTCCGCTGGTCCCATTCAGCTGGACGCGGAAGAACGGCGGGTATATGTGGGGGATCAGGAAGTAACCCTGACTTTGAAAGAGTTTGATCTGCTCCAGTATCTGCTGGAGAACAAGGGCCGGGTGCTCACCCGGGACCAGATGCTGGTACATATCTGGGGGTATGATTTTGACGGGGAGACCCGCACGGTGGACGTGCATATCCGGACGCTCCGGAGCAAACTGGGGGAAGCCGGCCAGGAGATTGAGACGGTCCGGGGCGTGGGCTACCGGATGGGAGGCCACCGGTGAAACGAAAAATATTTTGGAGCATGAGCCTGTTGTCCATTCTGGCGGTGCTGGTGACCACATTGGCCATTTCCGTGTTGATCTACCAGGAATTTTACGACAATATGCAGGAAAACGTGCGGACTGAGGCAGGCTATCTGGCAGTGGGAGTGGAAACAGGAGGACTGAACTATCTGGATAGCCTGGAGGGGCAGAGCGACGGGACCCGTCTGACGTGGATCAATGAAGATGGGACCGTCCTGTATGACAATGCCGTATCTCCGGAGAATATGGATAACCATTTGGAGCGGCCGGAGGTACAGCAGGCCCTGCGCAGTGGAAGCGGCCAGGAGGCACGGCTCTCCCTGACGGTGGGGGAACAGAATTTTTATTATGCCCTGCGACTGACAGATGGGACCGTGCTGCGGGTGGCCAAAACCGTGGACAGCGTGTACGGAATGATGCTCTCCGCCATTCCCTGCCTGGTGGTGATTGTGCTGGCGGTGGTGCTGCTGGCGCTGCTATTGGCCAAACGCCAGACCCGGTGGATCATTGAACCTCTCAACGAGATGGATCTGGAGAATCCTTTGGAGGATGTGGTATATGAGGAACTGTCCCCACTTCTGCGCCGGATCCATAAGCAGAATCACTCCATTGAGGAGGGAATGCGGGCCATGAAGGCCCAGCAGGAAGAATTTGAGGATATCACCGATCACATGCGGGAGGGGCTGTTGGTGCTGGACAACCAAGGGACTGTTCTCTCTCTGAATGAGAGCGCCAGCCGGATGTTCCGGGTGACGGCGGAGGAGGCGGTCCATCACAATGTGCTGCGGGTCAGCCGGAATGAGACGCTGCAGCGCACGGTGGAAAAAGCCCTGAAGGGGGAAAACGGCGAGGGATTGATGACGCTGGAGGGGAGAAGCTACCAGATTTTGGCCAACCCGGTGTGGACCTCCGGCCTCCTAAAGGGAGCCACTTTGCTGCTGTTGGATGTGATGGACCGGCAGGAAGCGGAGCGGCAGCGCCGGGAGTTTTCCGCCAATGTTTCCCATGAACTGAAGACCCCCCTCCAGTCCATCTCCGGTTACGCGGAGTTGCTGCAGAACGGCATGGTATCTCCGGAGGACGTGCCCCAGTTTTCAGAAAAGATCTACAAGGAGGCCAGCCGTCTCATGACGCTGGTCCAGGATATCATCAATCTCTCCCAGCTGGACGAAGGGGCCGGAGGCGCGGAAAAACAGCCGGTGGAGCTTTTGTCTTTGGTCCAGGAAATTGGAAACCGGTTCCAGGAGATGGCTGTCAGCAAGCAGGTGACGCTGACGGTGGAGGGACAACCGGCGGTGATCACCGGCAACCGGCGGATCCTGGAGGAGATGGCGAGCAATCTCTGCGACAATGCAGTAAAATATAACCGAGCCGGCGGCAGCGTGAAACTGCAGGTGAAGCCGGAGGAAAAGCGAGTGGTCTTCATTGTGGCGGACACGGGAATCGGAATCCCGGAGGAGAGCCGAAGCCGGGTGTTTGAACGGTTTTACCGGGTGGATAAAAGCCGGTCCAAGGAGACGGGCGGCACAGGTCTGGGACTTTCCATTGTCAAACATGGAGCTCAGTACCACCGGGCGGAGTTATCGCTTACCAGCGAACTGGGAGAGGGAACCCAGGTGACAGTGCGCTTTCCCCGGGAGGCAAAAGAGTAGCGGTCTGGGGCGCAGACCGGCAGAACGCAGAAAGAATCAGAATAAACGGGAGCGGAGCTCCTCAACTGTCCAGTGGTTGATATGCTCCGCTCTTTTTCTCTTTCTGCAGCTGCAGGCTCAGCGATTTCAATTCTGTCGCTGTCTTTTGGGGGTCTTCGGATTTCATGATGGCGGAGACCACTGCGATCCCCTGCATTCCCGCTCCTTTTAGGATATCCAGGTTTCCGGCGTTGAGGCCTCCTATGGCCACCAGGGGAATGGGGACCGCCTGGGAGATCTGGTTTAAGGTTTCTACCTTAGTCAGAATGGTCACCACCTTGGTGGTGGTGGGATAGATAGCGCCTACGCCCAGATAGTCGGCTCCCTGCCGGTATGCCTCCAAGGCCTGGGGCACTGTCTTGGCGGTGGCTCCCACAATCTTGTCCGGCCCCATCAACCGGCGGGCCCAGGAAACGGGCAGGTCCGACTGCCCCACATGGACCCCGGCGGCGCCGCAGGCCATGGCCACGTCCACCCGGTCGTCAATGATCAGGGGAATCCGGTACTGGTCGGTGATCTCTTTCACCCGGAAGGCCAGGTTCAGATAATCCTGTCCGCCGGATTTCTCCCGGAGCTGCACCAACGTCACGCCTCCCTGGCAGGCTTCGTCTATGGTCCGCAGAAAACTCTCCTCCGTGTGGTAGGAACTGTCTGTGACCAGGTATAAAGTCAGATCCACAGGATTCATATGCGTTCCTCCTATTGTTTGAACTTCTTTTACGGGGTCCAGACGATGACCTGCGCCCGCTCCAAAAGCACCGGGTCGGGCAGTCGGTCCAGGGCATTCAAAAGCCGCACATGGAAACTTCCCATACCCTGGTCCGTCTGGGCGGTTTCCCCACAGATGCCAAAGAACACAGCGGCGGTCAGGACTCCCGAAAGTGGGGGCAGCACGGCCAGAAAGGCGGCGGTGAGCACCCCCAACATACAGCCGGTGCCGGTGAGCCGTCCCATCTGGGCCGAACCGTTTTGCACCAGGAAGGCCGTCTCCCCATCGGTGATCAGGTCTGTGGGGCCGCTGGCCAGGATTACGGCGCCGGTGTGCCGGGCAAGCTTCCGGGCGGCGGAGATGCTGGCCTCCAGATTCTCCCGGGTCAGCTGGTCCCCTTCCCCGGCGTCAATGCCAGTGGAGGAGACGGTATCGCCCCAGAGGGTCTTGATCTCCGCCATGTTTCCTTTGATGACGGAGGGGCGGCACGCCTGGATCCACTGTCCGGCATAGGTCCGGCGCAGGCGGCTGCAGCCGGTTCCCACCGCGTCTATGATCCGGGGAATTCCCAGATCCCGGGCTTTCCGGCCGGCGCGCAGCATAGACTCCATGCGGGCGTCGGTGATATTCCCCAGATTGACGGCCAGGGCCGCGGCGGAAGCCGTGATTTCTTCCACCTCCTCCGGATGTTCCGCCATAATGGGGCGGGCTCCCAGGGCCAACAGCCCGTTGGCGCAGTCGTTGATGGAGATGGGATTGGTAATGCAGTGAATCAGCGGAGCCTGCTCCCTAAGCCGTTGCCTGGCTGTCGGAAGCAGCGTTATGCTTTTTTCTGTCATACACATTCACCCCCAGAGAAGCCTGAATTTTGCCCAGCATATGGTTGCGGGCCAGAGCCTTTAAAAACAGAAAGGCAATGGTGCCGCCGATGAGGGTGCCGCCGATGAAGGAGGGCACGTAGAACAACCAGGTGAGGCCGGTGCGGCCCACCAGGTAGGTCATCACCGGATAGGAGACGATGGCGCCAATGATACCGGTGCCAATGACCTCTCCCAGAACCGCCATGAGGATCTTGCCGCCGGAGGCCCGGTAGAGGACGCCGGAGAGAAAGGCCCCGAACACCGCGCCGGTGAGGGCCAGGGGCGGAATGCCCATGAACAGCATCCGGATGATGCCAATGAGGGTGGCGCAGAGCAGGGAATACCAGGGCCCCATAAAAACGGAACAGGTGATATTCACCAGATGAGCCATGGGGCACATGCCCTCCACTCGGAGAATGGGGGAGATGACCACGCCGATGGCCGCCATCATGGCCAGCATGACCATCCGGAGCACAGCGGCGTTAGAATGATTTTTTTGCATCAAAAACTACCTCTCTTTCACAAACAAAAATGAAAACCGGCCCCAAATGGGAACCGGTTAAACCCGCCGGTAGGTGCAGAAGGTGTACCGGAGTCCGTTCTGTTCCCGTTCCCCGGTCTCCTCCTCCAACTCCCAGCCGGTTTCCGGGGAGATCTCCGGAAAAAAGCAGTCCGCATCCGGCACATCTGCCTGAACCCGGGTCAGATAAGCCCGGCGGCAGTAGGGGAGAAACAGGCGGTAGATCTCCGCTCCACCCACCACCATCACCGAATCCTCCGGCAGGTCCCGGACCCGTTCCAGCACCTCCTCCACACTGTGGCAGACGGTGGCGCCTTCCCGGCTAAAATCCGCGTCCCGGGTCAACACAAGATTCTGCCGCTTGGGCAAAGGTCTTCCGCCGGGAAAGGAGTCCAGGGTCTTTCGCCCCATGATCACGGTCTTTCCCAGGGTCAGGGCCCGGAAATGCTTCATATCCTCCGGCAGGGAAAAGAGCAGCTGATTGTCCCGGCCAATGGACCGGTTGGCTGCTACAACGGCAATACAGTCCATGAAAACCTCCTTCTTCAGATGGCCACAGGGATCTTGTGGTCAAAGGAGTGATACTGATATCCGGTGACCCGCACATTGTCCACAGTGAACTGATAGAAATCCCGGATTTCGGGATTCAGCTCCACTTTAGGGGCAGGATACGGCTCTTTCTGGATCATTTCCTCCACCAGCTTCACATGACGGTCATAAATATGGGCATCTGCCACCACATGAATGAATTCCCCGGGAACGAGGCCGCTGACCTGGGCCATCATCATGGTCAGGAGGGCGTATTGGCAGACGTTCCAGTTGTTGGCGGTGAGCATGTCCTGGGAGCGCTGGTTTAAGATGGCGTTGAGTTTGTTCCCGGACACATTGAAGGTCATACTGTAAGCACAGGGATACAGGCCCATCTCATGGAGGTCATGGTGGTTGTATAGGTTGGTGAGGATCCGGCGGCTGGTGGGGTTGTGCTTCAGATCATAGAGCACCCGGTCCACTTGGTCAAAGAGGCCCTCCGGGTACTGGTGCTTGACCCCCAGCTGGTAGCCGTAGGCTTTCCCAATGCTGCCGTTTTCATCGGCCCAGGAATCCCAGATGTGACTGTTCAGCTGATGAATGTTGTTGGATTTTTTTTGCCAGATCCAGAGCAATTCATCCAGGGCGGACTTCCAGGCGGTGCGCCGGAGCGTCATCATGGGGAACTCCCGGGACAGGTCGTAGCGGCTGATCATGCCAAACTTTTTGACCGTGTGGGCCGGGGTTCCGTCCTCCCAGTGAGGGCGCACCGGATAGTCTGTATCCCAAACGCCGTTTTGCAGGATGTCCCGGCAATTTTCTATAAAAAGGATATCTGCGTAACTCATAATTCCTCCCGATTCATTGATTTTTTCTAGTATAGCAAAGGTGAGGAGGTTTGTCAAAAACTGAGGGGAAAAGCTGCTTGACAGAGGGTCCGTTTGGAAGCATAATAAATGAGGAAATGGGTCGTGCGGGGAGAGGAAACGCCTTCTGGCGATATGGGATAAGGGAGAAAATTGCGTGATAGATGATAAGATACAAGCCGGAAAAAGAGGATTGAAGCAGGTGGTGTTTGGCCGGACCGTGGTCATTTTCTTCCTGCTGCTTCTGCAGCTGGCCAGCCTGTTTTTTCTATTTTATTGGCTGGAAGGATACACGGTCTTTGCCTACTCCATCATCACAGTGCTCAGCGTGGTGCTGGTCATCCACATCATCAACCGGGAGATCAGTTCCTCTTTTAAGATTTCCTGGCTGATCATGGTGCTGGCGGTGCCAGTGATGGGAACGCTGTTCTATGTGTTTCTGAAAACCCAGGTGGGAAGCCGGGTGATCAACCAAAAGCTCCGAGGCATGATCCGGGAGACGGCGCCGTTCCTGAAACAGGACCCGGAGGTGGCTAAGCGGCTGCACCGGGATAACCCGGACGTGGCCAACCTAGCCCGCTACATAAACTTATATGGCGGTTATCCGGCCTATCAGAACTCAGAGGTGACCTACTTCCCCCTGGGGGAGGATAAGTTTGAGGAGATGAAGCGCCAGCTGGAGAAGGCCCGAAAGTTTATTTTCCTGGAATACTTCATTGTAAAGCCGGGAATCATGTGGGACAGCGTTCTGGAGATCTTGAAGCGGAAGGCCAAGCAGGGAGTGGAGATCCGGTTCATGTATGACGGCACCAACACACTGGGCTCTCTCCCCTATGATTACCCCAAGGAGATGATCGCCTGTGGGATCCAGTGCAAGGTGTTCTCCCCGGTGCGTCCGGTGCTGACCACGGTGCAAAACAACCGGGATCACCGGAAGATCTTGGTCATTGACGGACACACGGCTTTCACCGGCGGCATCAATCTGGCGGACGAGTACATCAACCAGGAGGTGCGGTTCGGCCACTGGAAGGACACGGCGGTGATGGTTCGGGGAGACGCGGTGAAGAGTTTTACCATGATGTTTCTCCAAATGTGGAACATCAGCGGCCTGGCGCCGGAATCATATACCCGGTACCTGCGGCCGGAAATCACCCTGCCGAGGCCAGCCCAGGGCTATGTGATCCCTTACGGGGACAGCCCCTTGGATGACGAGCGGGTGGGAGAACTGGTCTATCTGGATATCATCCAGCACGCTCAGCGCTACCTGCACATCTTCACCCCTTACCTGATTTTGGACGATGAGATGAACACAGCCCTGAAGTATGCGGCCAAGCGGGGGGTGGATGTGAAATTGGTCCTGCCCCACATCCCGGACAAACAGTACGCATACCTGGTGGCCCGGACCCATTTTCCGGAACTGATCCGGTCCGGCGTCAAGTTATACGAATACACACCGGGTTTTGTCCACGCCAAATCCTTTGTCAGCGATGACAAAGTGTGCACCGTGGGAACCATCAACCTGGACTTCCGGAGCCTTTACCTGCATTTTGAGTGCGGCGTGTTTGTCTATGACAATCCGGTGGTGGACCAGGTGGAAGAGGACTTTCAGGAGACATTGCGGAAATGCCAGCGGATCACGCTGACGGACTGCAAGGAGTTTCCTCTCATTAAGAAACTGGCGGGAAAGACGCTGCGCCTGGTGGCGCCGTTGCTGTAACCCTCCGATCCAACTGAAAAAAGCACATCCAGAAAGATGGCGGAAATACCAAGCGAACGGGCGGAGTCCGGAAGCTGCCAAAGCGTTTTGCAAAGGAGCAAAAGGCGCAGGCGGTATTTCCGCTTTTTGCGTGGAAACTGGCGGCCGGAGATTCCTTCTGGCCGGGATCCTGGGTAACCTGCTGCCCCTCTGCCATTTGTTGGGCCAAAAGGCGGTGGATATGGTGGCGGCGGGCCAAACCTGGGAGGACGTGGAGGAACCCCGGCTGCCGGAAGTGTTCCACCGGGAAGGCTGAGAGTCACCGGCGCTGTCGGGTTCCAATTTTAAACAGGGTGTCGGTGATAAAGATGGCAATGGCAATCATGCCGGCCATCTGCAGGGTGTAGAGAAAATAATAGCCGGCCGTGGCGCTTTCTTCCTGCAAAATGTAGTAGACGATCCGGTACATGCCCACGCCGGGGACCAGAGGGAGGACTCCGGGGACCAGAAAGATGCTCACCGGCGCTCTAAACCGGCGGGCAAACAGGTGAGAGATGACAGCCACCAGAAGCGCGGCCAGAAACATGGCAGGCATCTCCCCGGCGCCAGTGGTGAGATGCCCTTGATATACGCACCAGCCGGCAGCGCCGGTGAAGCCCGCCCAGATCAGAAAACGGCGGGGGACGCAGAAGATCAGGCTTAAGGTGACCACCGCGCCAAATCCGCCCACCGCATGGGCCAGCAGGCTCATGCCATCACCCCCTTTCCCAGGGAAAACAACAGCTGGCAGCAGGCCATGCCAATGCCAATGCCCAGGGCCAGGGAGGCAGCAGTCACAAAAGCCTCAATCATCCGGGCCGTGCCGGACATGTAGTCCCCTTCCAGGGTATCCCGGATACCATTGGTCATGGCCAGGCCCGGCAGCAGCGCCATAATGGATCCGGCAATGGTTGGCTCCGCCAGCAGGTCCGGGGCAAACAGTTCCTGGGAGGCCAGGCAGGTGAAGGCCATGAGGAAAGAGGCAAACATGTTGAAGACAAAGTCGTTTAAGTGAAGCTTGCGGTTGAGGATCCGGCTGCCAATAAAGTAAAGGCCGTTGACGGCGGCCACAGCGCACTCTGGCCCCTTGCCCCCCAAGATCCAGGTGAAACAAGCGGCGGTCCCCACCATACACAGATGGGTGAGCCAGTGGGGGTATTGGACCGGCTCCAGGTTTTTCAGACGCCGGTAGGTCTCCGGCAGGCCCAGATCCCCCCGGCAAAATTGGCGGGAGATGGTGTTGACCAGGTCGATATTTCCCAGGTTGGTGCTTTTGCCCCGGACCCGGCGGTTCAGACTGATGACCTGAGATCCTGGGCTTTCCAGGGTGACCATGATACCGGTGGTTACCACAAAGGCCTCGCAGTGATCAAAGCCGGAGGTGGAGAGGATCCGGCGGATGGTGTCCTCCACCCGGCAGGTCTCGGCCCCCGCTTTCAGCATGATCTCTCCAGCCAGCACAGCCGTGTCGGCCAGCATACGGTAGTGTTCTTCCATAAAAACGGCTCCCTTCGGGAACGATTCTCTCAGTCGGGCAGGAGCGGTGCGCCGCCGGGGATGAGAGCAGCGTTCTTTCCGTTTAGTGTAACACAGGGGGAAGGGGATGGCAAGGCGGGCGAGGAAAATCCAGGACTTGCAGCCGGGGAAAATCCGGGCATGATCCCATTCCCCTTTTTGATATTATTTCTAGCCTTATCATAACACCATTACTGATTTCTGACAATAGAGTCTTGCAAAAATAAAGACTAGCAATAACAAGAGGAAAAGACTGAAAATTTAGCCAAAATCAGAGAGGAGAGGACAATTCTGAAGAAAAACTGACACTCTTGCTAA
>CAZDOQ010000048.1:0-11518 GCA_964507035.1 uncultured Lachnospiraceae bacterium
TCTTGCGGTGAACTACAGTATAGCATTCTGGGACATGTTTGTCAACCTATTTTTTACCTGATTTTTACTTTCAGATGACATTTTATCTACACTACAGAACAAGACGGCGTTTTCAGACCGCAAAATAACGGCCTGCAGGATTTTCCAAAACCTACAGGTCCGTCTGATGCAGTCTTTCCACTGCCTAACGGAGAAAGAGGGATTTGAACCCTCGCGCCGGTTGCCCGACCTACACCCTTAGCAGGGGCGCCTCTTCGGCCTCTTGAGTATTTCTCCGAATTCCATAAACCATATAAAACGACAGCGCCATCCAGCGCTTAGTGTATTATACTAAAAAGCAAATTTCTTGTCAACGCCTTTTTCATCTTTTTTGTGGCCAGGACTCAGTCCTGGCTTTCATGGAACGGAAGCTGTTCCATTGCAGCAGAATCTACGACCCCGTCTGTTCCCATTACCACTCCATCTATTCTGAATGCTGAATGAGAAATGAATTCTTCGACTGTCACTGATCCTGCTTTTGCTCCATCACCATCTGATACAGATCGTTTCCCTTGCTGTCCACCACCACAATCACAGGGAAATCCTCCACTTCCAGCTTCCGGATGGCCTCAGTTCCCAGATCCTCATAGGCAATGACCTCCGCTTTTTTGATCCGCTGGGAGAGAAGAGCGCCGGCGCCGCCCACGGCAGCAAAGTAGACGGCGCCATTTTTCACAATCGCATTCTTCACCGCCTGATTCCGCTTTCCCTTGGCGATCATGCCGGCCAGTCCCAGATCCAGCAGACGGGGCGTATACCGGTCCATGCGGCTGGCGGTGGTGGGGCCGGCGGAGCCTATGGGACGCCCCTCTCTGGCCGGGGAGGGGCCCATATAGTAGAGCACGGTCCCCTCCAGGGGGATGGGCAGTTCCTTTCCCTGATCCAGGGCCTCCGTCATCCGCTTGTGAGCCGCATCCCGGGCCGTATAGATGGTTCCGGTGATGGAAACGGTGTCGCCGGCCTGCAGTTTTTCGGCCTCCTCCTTTTTCAGAGGCATGGTCAACTTATAGTTCATGACAGCACCCTCCTCACATGACGGTTCACATGGCAGCAGATGTTCACAGCCACCGGCAGGCAGGCGATGTGGGTGGGATAGGTCTCTATATTCACCGCCAAAGCGGTGACACTTCCCCCCAGCCCCGCCGGGCCAATGCCCATCTGATTGATTTTCTCCAGCATCTCCGCCTCCAGTTCCTGAATATAGGGGATGGGAGATTCCTCATACAGTTCCCGGGTCAGGGCCTTTTTGGCCAACTCCGCGCACTTTTCAAAATTGCCGCCGACTCCCACACCCACCACAATGGGCGGACAGGCATTGGGGCCCGCCTCCCGGACCGTGTCCAGAATCACCTGCTTGACCCCCTCCAGGCCGTCCGCGGGCTTTAACATCACCAGCCGGCTCATATTTTCGCTTCCGGCTCCCTTGGGGGCCACGGTCAGGACGATCTCCCGTCCCGGCACAATCTCGTAATGGATGATAGCAGGGGTGTTGTCCTGGGTATTGTTCCGCTCAATGGGATCCTCCACCACCGATTTCCGGAGGAATCCCTCCACGTAGCCCTGGCGGACTCCTTCATTGATGGCGTCTGTGAGGCTTCCGCCCTCAATCACCACATCCTGGCCTACCTGGGCAAAGACCACGGTCATTCCGGTATCCTGGCAGATGGGAATCTGGTCCTTTTCCGCAATCTCCAGATTTTCCTGGATCTGCCGGAGAATTTTCTTTCCCAGAGGGGAGGTCTCCACCTGAACGCCGGCGGCCAAGGCCTCCGTCATATCCTCGGACAGGGTATAGTTGGCCTCTATACACATGTCCCTTATATTCCGAATGATTTTCTTTGTGTGTATCACTCTCATTTCAGGTACTCCGCATACTCCGGCTTATCCTCCGCGTCAAAAAAGACAATGCCAATGAGCCCCTGGCCGGTGTGGGCGCCAATGGCGCAGCCGATGGTTCCCACTACCAGCTCTCCCGGATGGATGTGCTCCAACAGCATATTCTTGGCCACCTCCAGAGACTCCTTGTCCCCGGCATCGCAGATGCCCACCATCTGTCCGTCCTTATTGGCAATGTTCTCCTCCACATAGTCCACCAGAGTCCGGAGAGATTTCTTTCTGCCCCGGACCTTGGCAATGGGATTTAACGCCCCCTGCTTGTTCACCTCAATGATGGGCTTAATATCCAAAGCCTCCCCCACAATGCCGCTGAATTTCTTGACCCGGCCGCCTTTGATCAGATACTTTAAAGTCTGGGGTGTCAGAATGTGGCGGATATGGGAGACATAGAAATCCGCCGCCTCCAAAATCAGCTCCTTGGAGGCTCCGTTTTTCTGCATTTTCAGCAGCTTATAGACGATCAGGGCAAAGCCCAGGGAAGCGCTCTTGCAGTCCAGGATGGTCAGATTAAAATCCGGATACTCCTCCAGCAACTCCTCCTTTGCCAGATTGGCGGCGTTATAAGTGCCGGCGATTCCAGTGGAAAAGCAGCAGTACAACACCTCATCCCCAGCCTTGGCATAGGGCTCAAAGGCGTTCCGGAACATGAAGGAGTTGATATGATAAGTGGAGATCACGTTCTTGTCATCATTTAGATAGTTGTAAAATTCTTCCGTGGTGATCCCATCTCCGTCCAGGTGGTCCACCCCGTTTAAGATAAACGGAGTGGGAATGACATGGAGATGGTACTCCTCCCGGATCTCCTTGGGCATGTCGGTTGCGGAATCTGTAATAATGCGAAACGCCATTTTTTCCCTCCTATTTTCCTCCTATTTTTCCGATTCTTTTTCCAGATTCAACAGAATCTGCTCGTCACTTTCCTGGGAGTTCCCTTCTCTCACCTTGGCAATGCTGGCCACCCGAATGTCCTTCTCCATCTCAATGAGTTTAACCCCTGAGGTGATGCGGCCCAGCACAGAGATATCCTCCACATTCATGCGGATGATGATCCCCTCTGTGGTGATCAGCATGATTTCCTGATTTTCCTTCACTGCCTTGGATCCCACAATGTTGCCGGTGCGGCCGTTGATCTTATAGCACTTGACGCCCTTGCCGCCCCGGTTTTGGGGCGTGAACTCTTCCATGAGAGTCCGCTTGCCCATGCCGTTTTCCGATACAATCAGCAGGGAATCTCCCTGGGTGTTCAGCTGCATGCCAATGACCTCGTCGTTTGGATCCAGCTTCATGCCAATAACGCCCATGGAGGTCCGGCCGGTGGGCCGCACGTCCGTCTCGTGGAACCGGATACACTGCCCCAGCTTGGTCACCAGGATCATATCTTTGGTATCGTCTGTGAATTTTACCTCAATCAACTCGTCGCCGTCCCGGAGGGAAATGGCAGCCAGACCGGACTTGCGGATATTTTCGTAATCCCGGATATCCGTCTTTTTCACCATTCCCTGTTTGGTGGCCATGAACAGGTAACGTCCCTCTTTATATTCCTTCAGGGAAATGATGGCCGTCACCTTCTCTCCCGGTGCAATCTGGAGCAGGTTGACAATGGCCGTTCCCCGAGCCGTGCGGCCTGCTTCCGGAATCTCATAGGCCTTGAGCCGGTACACCTTGCCCAGGTTGGTGAAGAACAGGATATAGCGGTGATTGGTAGTCATCAGCAGATCCTCAATATAGTCCTCCTCCAGGGTCTGCATCCCCTTGATGCCCTTGCCGCCCCGGTGCTGGCTCTTAAAGTTGGACACGCTCATCCGCTTGATATAGCCCAGATTGGTCATGGCAATGACCATGGGTTCGTCGGGGATCATATCTTCCACAGAGATATCCTCCGCGTCAAAGCCGATCTTGGTCCGCCGGTCGTCGCCGTATTTTTCTGCAATGATCAGGATCTCCTCTTTGATCACCATCAACAATTTTTTCTCATCCGCCAAAATGGCCTTCAACTCGGCAATCCGCAGTTGCAGTTCCTGGTACTCTTTCTCCAGCTTATCCCGCTCCAAACCGGTGAGAGTCCGGAGCCGCATGTCCACAATGGCCTGGGCCTGGACGTCGCTTAAGCCAAACCGTTTCATCAACTGCTGCTTGGCCAGCTGCACCGTCTCGGATCCCCGGATGATCCGGATTACTTCGTCAATATTGTCCAGAGCAATGAGCAGTCCCTGCAAAATGTGAGCCCGCTCCTCCGCCTTATTCAGATCGTACTTGGTCCTCCGGGTCACCACATCCTTCTGGTGGTCCAGATACAGATGCAGCATCTCTGAGAGATTTAAGATCCGGGGCTTATTGTTTACCAAAGCCAGCATGATCACCCCAAAGGTGTCCATAAGCTGGGTGTGCTTGAACAGCTGATTCTGCACAATATTGGCGTTGGCATCCCGGCGCAGTTCAATGCAGATGCGCATGCCGGACCG
This sequence comes from uncultured Lachnospiraceae bacterium, assembly GCA_964507035.1. GTDB lineage: Bacteria > Bacillota > Clostridia > Lachnospirales > Lachnospiraceae > Pseudolachnospira. Next base: position 4,398 of record CAZDOQ010000048.1, read on the forward strand.
GTCCGACTCATCCCGGAGATCCGTGATGCCATCCACCCGTTTTTCCTTGACCAGGTCCGCAATCTTCTCAATGAGCCGGGCCTTGTTCACCATGTAGGGAAGCTCCGTCACCACAATCCGGTTCTTGCCGTTGGACATGGCCTCAATCTCCGTCACCGCCTGGACTTTGATCTTGCCCCGGCCGGTGCGGTAGGCTTCCTCTATGCCCCCTTTTCCTAAGATTACGGCGCCGGTAGGAAAATCTGGTCCTTTGACAATGTCCAGAAACTCTTCGATCTGAGTATTCCGATCCTCCATCACCTGATTGTCTATAATCTTTACCACCGCCTGGATGGTCTCCCGCAGATTGTGGGGCGGGATATTGGTGGCCATGCCCACGGCAATGCCGGAAGCGCCGTTGACCAGGAGGTTGGGGAACCGGGAGGGAAGCACCACCGGCTCCTTCTCCGTCTCATCAAAGTTGGGAGTAAAGTCCACCGTATCCTTGTTGATGTCCGCCGTCATCTCCATGGAGATCTTGCTGAGTCTTGCCTCCGTGTACCGCATGGCGGCGGCGCCGTCTCCGTCCACAGAGCCGAAGTTTCCATGACCGTCTGCCAAGGGATAGCGGGTAGAGAAATCCTGAGCCAGCTTCACCAAAGCCTCATAGATGGAGCTGTCTCCGTGGGGGTGATATTTACCCATGGTATCACCCACGATACGGGCACATTTCCGGTGGGGCTTATCCGGCCCGTTGTTCAGTTCGATCATGGAGTAGAGAATTCTTCTCTGCACCGGCTTCAGGCCGTCCCGCACGTCCGGCAGGGCCCGGGAGACGATGACGCTCATGGCGTAATCGATATAAGATTCCTCCATGGTCTTTTTCAGATCCACGTCGTGAATCTTGTCAAAATCAAAAATTGTCGCGTCCATAGTTTCCTCCGCTTAGATATCCAGGTTCTTCACGTACTCGGCGTTGGTCTCAATGAATTCCCGGCGAGGCTCCACCTTGTCTCCCATAAGGGTGGTGAACGTGATATCCACTTCCGACTCGGTCTCCTCGTTCATGACCACCCGCTTTAAGATCCGCTTCTCCGGATCCATGGTGGTCTCCCACAGCTGCTCCGCGTCCATCTCGCCCAGGCCTTTGTAGCGCTGGATCTTATTGTTGCTGTCCCGGCCGATCTCCTGGAGGATCTTGTTCAGTTCCGGGTCGCTGTAGGCATACCAGACCTTTTTGTTTTTCTCAACCTTAAACAGCGGCGGCTGGGCCAGGTACACATAACCCTGCTTGATCAGTTCTGGCATGAACCGGTACATGAAGGTGAGCAACAGGGTGCTGATATGGGCGCCGTCCACGTCCGCATCCGTCATGATGATGATCTTGTGGTAGCGGAGCTTGGTGATGTCAAACTCCTCGTGGATGCCGGTTCCGAAGGCTGTAATCATGGCTTTGATCTCCGCGTTTCCGTAGATCTTATCTAAGCTCGCCTTCTCCACGTTTAAGATCTTGCCCCGAAGAGGCAGAATGGCCTGGGTGCTCCGGGACCGGGCAGATTTGGCGGAACCGCCGGCGGAGTCACCCTCCACAATAAAAATCTCGCAGTTTTCCGGATTCTTGTCCGAGCAGTCCGCCAGTTTCCCCGGCAAGGACATGGTTTCCAGAGCCGTCTTTCTCCGAGTCAAGTCCCGGGCCTTCCGGGCCGCCGCCCGGGCCCGCTGGGCCAGAATAGCTTTGTCACAGATGATCTTGGCAATGGAAGGATTCTGCTCCAGGAAATATGTCACCTGTTCGCTGACCACCGCATCCACCGCGCCTCTGGCCTCGCTGTTTCCCAATTTCTGCTTGGTTTGCCCTTCAAACTGAGGATCTTCAATCTTGATGCTGACAATAGCCGTCAGCCCTTCCCGGATATCGTCCCCGGACAGATTCGGCTCATTGTCCTTTAAGATCTTATTCCGCCTTGCGTAATCGTTGAAGGTCTTGGTCAGTGCATTCTTAAAACCGGACAGATGAGTTCCGCCTTCCGGCGTGATCACATTGTTCACAAAAGTGTAGGTGCTCTCGGTAAAGGAGTCGTTGTGCTGGAAAGCCACCTCCACATAAACCTTGTCCTTCGTGCCCTCGCAGTAGATTACCTTGTCATACAGGGCCGTCTTGGTCTTGTTCAGATACTGGACAAACTCCCGGATGCCTCCCTCATAGTGGAAAACCTTCTCCTTCTTCTCCTCCCCCCGCTCATCCCGCAGGATGATCTTCAGGTTTTTGGTGAGGAAGGCGGTCTCCCGGAGCCGCTGCTTCAAAGTGTCATAGTCGTAGAATGTCTCCTCAAAGATGGTATCGTCCGGTAGAAAGTGGACCCAGGTGCCGGTTTTGGATTTTTTGCAGGTGCCAATGATCTCCACCTGCTTCTCCGCTTTTCCCCGCTCATACCGCTGGTGGTAGATATTTCCGTCCCGGTAAATTTCCACATCCAGCCAGGTGGACAGAGCGTTGACCACAGAGGCGCCTACCCCGTGGAGGCCGCCGGACACCTTGTATCCCCCGCCGCCAAATTTGCCGCCGGCGTGAAGAATGGTAAACACCACTTCCAGGGCGGATTTTCCCGCCTTTGCCTGGATATCCACTGGGATTCCCCGGCCATTGTCCTCCACAATAACGGAATTGTCCGGGTTGATCTGGACCAAAATGGTATCACAGAATCCGGCCAGAGCCTCGTCCACCGCATTATCCACGATCTCGTATACCAAATGATGGAGGCCTCGGGAAGATGTGCTGCCGATATACATACCGGGCCGCTTCCTTACCGCCTCCAGTCCTTCCAGAATCTGTATTTGATCCGCATTATATTCCTGCTGTTTCCCGCTCATGAATACCTCCTATTACTTGTCCGTCTTCCACATGGAAAACACGATCTATCTGAAAACAGTGCTGCACAAAGTCGTCCAGACCGGTGCAGGTGATCACTGTCTGAATATTGGAAATTCTCTGGAGCAGCTGTTTCTGCCGGCTCCGGTCCAGTTCAGACAAAACGTCATCCAGGAGAAGGACCGGGGTGTCCTGGATGATTCTTTTTACAATCTCAATCTCCGCCAGCTTCAGAGAGAGGGCGGCGGTCCGCTGCTGTCCCTGGGATCCAAACCGGCGCACATCAATACCGTTGACCCAAAAAATCAAGTCGTCCCGGTGAGGTCCCGTGAGGGTTGTCCGTGCCTTCCGGTCCCGTCCCCGTTCCCTGACCAAAACCGTTTTCAGTTCTGCCGCCTTCACATTTGGCGCATAGGAAAGTTCCGCCAGTTCTCTTCCTCCGCTGAGAGACAAATGAATCTCTTGTACCAACTCGTTGAGATCCTTCAGAAACGCTTGGCGGCTTTGGATCAAGGGAATTCCGTAGGCTGCCAGCTGTTCATCCCAGATATCCAGCGTGTCATAGAGGTCCGGGTGTTCATCCAATTCCTTTAGCAGCTTGTTCCGCTGGACCACCACTTTATTATAATGGATCAGATTGTGAGCGTAGATGCGGTCCAGCTGGCACAACTCCATATCCATGAATTTTCTTCTCTCTGCCGGAGAATCTTTGATGATACTCAAATCCTCCGGGGAAAAAAACACCACATGCAGAATACCGAACATTTCCGCTACCCGGCGGATGGGAACCCCGTTTACCGCGATTCCTTTGGTCTGGTTTTTCTTCAGATGTACATCCAGCCGGCATGGAACCCCTCTCTTTTTCACCATCACCTTAATATGGGTTTCCTCCTCCCCAAAGCGGATCAACTCCCTGTCTTTGGTACCTCGGTAGGATTTGGAGGTGGCGCAGAGGCAGATGGCCTCCAGGGCGTTGGTCTTTCCCTGAGCATTATCCCCGTAGAGCAGATTGACGCCCGGGCAAAACTCCATTTTTAACTCCCGGTAATTCCGGTAATTTTGCAGTTCCAGGGAAAGTATGTTCATTTCACAATCTTCACCGTCTGTCCTTCAAAAAGGATCTGATCCCCGTTGGTGAGTTTCTTACCACGGCGGGTTTCAATCTCTCCGTTTACCCTTACCATCCCCTGCTGGATGACCTCCTTGGCGTCGGCGCCGTTTTCCACCATTCCCATAGCTTTTAACACCTGGCCCAGTTTGATGTTGTCTTCTTTCAACTTAAATGTCTGCATAAGCTTACCATCCATTATCTGTTTACATTAAAATTTACCGGCAGAATCAGATAAATATACCAGCTCTCTTCATCCCGGATAAAGCAGGGAGCCTTGGAATTGACCATATAGATATCAATATCCTCATCATCAATGACCCGCAGGGCGTCAATGAGGAACCGAGGGTTAAAGCCAATAAGAATGTCCTTTCCCTTTCTGTGAATCAGGATATCCTCCTTCATGGAGCCGATAACGGAATTCATGGAGAGTTCCATGCTGCCATCCCGGATATCCAGGATGATGGGTTTTTTGTCCGATTCCCGGATCAACAGGGTGGACCGCTCAATGGAATCCAGAAACTCCCGCTTATTGACGGTGATCTTGGTTTCAAAGTCACTGGAAATCATCTGATCGATCTTAAAATATTCCCCCTCAATGAGACGGGAAAGCACCAAAGTCTGGTCAAACTCAAAGAGAATATGGTTCCGGCCGAAGAAAATGGTCACTTCCTTGTCGTTGTCTCCCGGAAGAATCCGGTTGATTTCCATCAACGTCTTCCCCGGCACAATAACCTTCCGTTTCTCATAGGAATCCTTCAGTTCCACATTCCGGATGGAGATCCTGTGGCCGTCCAGGGAAACCACCTTTAACTGATTCCCTTCAATCTCAAACAACTCACCGGTCATCAGCTTGTTGTTCTCGCTGGCAGCAATGGAGAAGATGGTCTGCCGGATGGTCTCCTTTAAGGTAAACTGGGACAGGCAGATGTGCTGGTCCCTCTCCATGGAGGGCATGGCCACAAAATCTTCCCCCCTGCGTCCGGAGATATTAAAATTGGCTTTTTCACAGAGAATGGTGATCTTCTCATCTTTTTCTTCTATGATCACCTCGCTGTCCGGCAGCTTCCGGATGATCTCAGAAAAAAGCTTGGCGTCAATAGCTATCCTGCCGGGTTCCAGGATCTCTCCCACCGTCCGGGTCTCAATGGCCAGTTCCATGTCGTTGGCTGTCAGGCGAATTTCTCCTTCTGAGGCGTCCAGGAGAATACTCTCCAGAATTGGCATGGTGGTCTTGGAGGGAACCGCTTTGGAGACGATGGTGATGGCATTTTGCAGGTCGTTTTTATGGAAAGAAAGTTTCATGGTTGTGGGTAACTCCTTTTTGATACAAGATAAATCTATATAATAAGGGGTCTTAGTAACCGTAGTAATAGGAGTTGTGGAATTGTGGACAACAAGATTAAAATGATGGAAATCCAGAAGATCTTTCCACTTTTCTCCTATGGGATAACCCTGTGAAAACAGGAAGGACAACGGAAGAATAACTCTCCGGTTTTTCACAAAAATAGGAGGCAGAATTTTATCCACCTTCTGTCCACGGGATTATCCTCCTGTTATCAACTGGGGTTCAACTTCTTCTTTAAGATCTCTATTGTATATTGAAGAGACTCGTCTTTGTCCAACTCGTCCGCTATCTTCTTGACTCCGTGGATGATCGTGGAGTGGTCCTTTCTCTTCAGGACTTTGGCCACTTCCATATAGGTGGAATTGGTCATGGTGTTGCACAGGTACATGGCAATGTGACGGGGTTTAACCACATCTTTGTTCCGCCGCTCGGAGAGCAGGTCCGTCGGACTTAGCTTAAAGTGGTCTGAGACCACATGAATGATCCGCTCCGGGGTGATTTCCTGGATTTGATCCGGAGAAATGTGATCTTTTAAGGCTTCTTCCGCCAGCCCCAGGGTAATCTCCTTTTTGGAAATCCGGGAGAAGGCCACCAGTTTGGTCAGGGCTCCTTCCAGTTCCCGGATATTGGACTTGATGTTGGTGGCGATGTATTTGATCACCTCATTATCAATGTTGTAGCCTTCCATATCTTCTTTTTTCCGTAGAATGGCCATCCGGGTCTCATAATCCGGGGCGCCAATATCAACGGTGAGTCCCCACTCAAACCGGGAGCGAAGCCGTTCTTCCAGGGTCTCAATATCTTTGGGAGGGCGGTCGCTGGAGAAGATGATCTGTTTCTTGGCCTCGTAGAGGGTGTTGAAGGTGTGGAACACTTCTTCCTGAGTACTTTCCTTATTAGTAATAAACTGGATATCGTCAATCAACAGCACATCCACGTTCCGGTATTTTGCCCGGAACTCTGTGGTGGTGATGTTGTTTTTGTTCCGGATGGCGTCGATGAGTTCGTTGGTGAACTTTTCGCTGGTCACATACACCACCTTGGCGGAAGGGTTCTGCTTTAGAATAAAGTGGGCGATGGAATGCATCAGGTGGGTTTTTCCCAGTCCCACTCCCCCGTAAATAAAAAGAGGGTTGTAAATCTCCGCCGGTGATTCCGCCACAGCCAGGGAAGCGGCGTGGGCCATCTTGTTGTTGGAACCCACCACAAAGGTGTCGAAGGTGTAGCGGGGGTTTAAGTTGGCCTCGGCGGAAAGGGGCAGTTCCGGACCGTGTTTTTTGGTCTCCGTCTCTGTGACTGCTTGGGGCGTGACGAAATTCAGGTTACATTTGATGCCTGTCACTTCCTCAATGGCCACCTGGATGAAAAATTTATATTTTTTTTCAATATAAGCGACCCCTGGTTTATCTCCGGGAAACAGGATGGTCAAAACGTTGCCTTCTAGAGAGAATAATTCCAGCGGGAGCAGCCAAGTCTTAAAGGATACGTCCAGCAATTCATGGTCTTCTTTTAAAGTATTTAAAATGGTGTCCCAGTTCTCTCTGATTTTCTGCAACATAATGACTCTCCTGCCTTACTACGCTACTCACCCAAAATGATTACTCCTATTCTATCGTACTATTGTGGATTTTTCAATGAGGAAAGACAAAATTTTTTCTGTCCGGATGGGATTGTGTATAAGTTATCCACCGAAAAACCCTTGAAAAAACCGTCGATTTTGGAAAAATACAAGGGAAAAACTTCAGGTTATCCACAAAATATAAACATTTTGTGGATAACCTGTTTATAAGGTGGGGAACAATGGGATATTCTGGAGA
>CAZDOQ010000049.1:0-10279 GCA_964507035.1 uncultured Lachnospiraceae bacterium
GAAGAAATCCTGAAGATTTCTGGGAAAATAAGGGAGGGAGCGGGCGCATTCTTTTGGCGCATTCTTTTTGGAAAAATTTCGGAAAGAGTCATGGACAGACCTTCGGGAGTATGGTATGATGAAATTGCCGGTGATCGGGTTCTCCGACAACCGGCGGCAGAAAATGAACCCGTCAGGAGGAGGAAACGAATGGGGATTATACAACGGTTTTCGGATATCATGTCCGCCAATATCAACGCGCTGCTGGATAAGATGGAAGACCCGTCCAAGATGATCGACCAATATCTGAGAAATCTGCAGGATGATCTGGGGAAGGTTAAGGCAGAGACCGCCTCTATCATGGCGGAGGAAGCCCGGGCAAAGCGGGCCCTGGACGACTGTGACAAAGAGATCTCCAAGATGCAGACCTACGCCGAAAAGGCGGTGCTGGCCGGCAATGATGCGGATGCCAAAAAGTTCCTGGAGAAGAAGGGACAGCTGACAGAGAACCGGGCCAGCCTGGCCCAGACCTATGCGGCGGCAGCGGAAAACGCAGCCAAAATGAAGCAGATGCACGACAAACTCTGCAAGGACATTGCCTCCTTAAATGCCCGCCGGGAAGCGGTGAAGGCCAAGGTGGCCGTGGCCAAGACCCAGGAGCGGATCAACAAGATCGGCGCCAGCGTGGCCGGAAGCCAGGAAAACCTGTCCGCCTTTGACCGGATGGAGGCCAAGGCCAACAAAATGCTGGATGAGGCCAACGCCATGGCGGAGTTGAATCAGACTGCCTCGGATCCGGATGGGCTCGACGCGCTGACAGAAAAATACGACACGGCTCCTGCCTCTGCCATTGATGATGAACTGGCGGCACTGAAGGCAAAGCTGGGGAAATAAAATGGGCCTTTTCAGCGGTCCCACCGTCATTGAGTGGGAAGAATTTGACAGTGAAACAATTTTCTGGAAATGGCCGGATACGGCTATCCGGAAAGGAAGCTGTCTGGTGATCCGGGCCGGGCAGGACGCCATCTTCATGGTGGACGGAAAGATTGAGGGAATCTTCCAGGACGAGGGCAGTTATGATGTGGAATCGGACATTGTGCCGGTGCTCTCCACCCTGAAAAATTTCCGGTTCAGCCGCCGGTCGGACCTGCGGGCGGAAGTGTTGTTTGTGAATACCAAGGAGTTTACGGTGAAGTGGGGAACCCGCGGGGCCATCACCATTCCGGTGGAGGGACTGCCCGGCGGTCTCCCCATCCGTGCCTTTGGAACGTTCCAGTGCCGGGTCTGCGACTATATCGCGCTGATCGACCAGGTGGCGGGAGTCCGGCAGCGGTACACCATCCAGGATGTTCGGGAACGGGTGACCTCCTGTCTGGACCCGCTGCTGATGAAATGGGTGGTGCAGGCGGGGAAAGATATTTTCCACCTGCAGGCCAGTTCCAATGAGATCGCCGGGGGCATCTGCCAGGACCTGGATATGCAGATGCGGGATCTGGGCATTGCCATTGACGGCTTTGCCATCCAGAACGTGTCCTATCCGGAGGACGTGCAGGAGATTGCCCGGCAGGCCATCCGTCAGAACTTCACCGGCCAGAGGAGGACCGCTTCTGCGGCTTCCGGGGGAGCCGGCCTCAATTTCTGCCCCAACTGCGGGGCGGCGGTGGGCGGCGCCAATTTCTGTCCCAACTGCGGGCAAAAGTTGCGTGGGTAAGTGCCGAAGGGGTCCGGATGGACCAGAACAATCAGAAAAAGCAGAGTTTCGCTTGCGAAACTCTTTTTTCTGTCTGCCATTGAGCAGAAAAGCGGATTGTAAGAAGGAGAAGTTGCATGAGTACCATTTACGACACACTGAATGACCGGCAGCGGGAGGCAGTGTTTGCCACCGAGGGCCCCGTTTTGATCTTGGCCGGCGCAGGCTCCGGAAAGACCCGGGCCCTGACCCACCGGATCGCCTACCTGCTCCACGAAAAGAACGTGGCTCCCTGGAATATCCTGGCCATCACCTTTACCAACAAGGCCGCAGCGGAGATGCGGGAGCGGGTGGACGGCCTGGTGGGAGAGGGGGCCAGCCAGGTTTGGGTCTCCACCTTCCATTCCATGTGTGTGCGGATCCTCCGGCGGTACGGAGATCTCTTGGGCTACACCAACAATTTCAGCATTTACGACAGCGATGACCAGCGGACGCTGATGAAGCAGGTGATCAAAAAACTGGATGTGGACGCCAAAATCTACAAGGAGAAAGCCATGTTGGGCCAGATCTCCTGGGCCAAGAATGAATTAATCTCCCCGGCTGCCTTTGAAAAGCAGGCGGCGGGGAATTTCCGGAAGACGCGGATCTCCGACATCTATCAGGAATACCAGCAGCAGCTGAAGCAGAACAACGCCATGGATTTTGATGATCTTCTTGTCAAAACGGTGGAACTGTTCCGGCAGGAGCCGGATGTGCTGGCCTATTACCAGCAGCGGTTCCGGTATATCATGGTGGACGAGTACCAGGATACCAACACAGCCCAGTTCCAGCTGCTGTCGCTGCTTGCCTCCTCCCACCGGAATCTCTGCGTGGTGGGAGATGACGACCAGTCCATCTACAAGTTCCGGGGCGCCAACATCCAGAATATTTTGAATTTTGAGGAGACTTTCCCGGGGGCCAAGGTGATCCGCCTGGAGCAGAACTACCGTTCCACCAAGAACATCCTTCAGGTGGCCAACCAGGTGATTCAGCACAATCAGGGACGAAAGGAAAAGACCCTCTGGACGGAGAACGAGGAGGGGGTGAAGGTCTCCCTGCTCCGGTATGACACCGCTTACGACGAGGCGGATGGGATTGTGCGGGATATCATCAAACATCAGGATACCTATCCCTACGGCCAGTGCGCGGTGCTTTACCGGACCAACGCCCAGTCCCGGATCCTGGAGGAAAAGTGCGTGGCCCACAACCTGCCTTACAGACTGGTGGGCGGCGTCAACTTCTACCAGCGCAAGGAGATCAAGGATCTGCTGTGCTATCTGAAGACGGTGGACAACGGGCAGGACGACCTGGCGGTGCAGCGGATCGTCAACGTGCCCCGGAGGGGGATCGGCCAGACCACCATCGGCAAGGTTATGGACTATGCCGGCGCCCAGGGCATCAGCTTCTATCAGGCCCTGGAGCAGGCGGGGCAGATTCCCTCTCTTGGGAAGGCATCCGGGCGGATTGGGGATTTTGTCCGGCAGATTCAGACGTTTCGGAGCCGGGCGGATTTTATGACGGTGAAAGATCTGCTGGAGACCATTCTGGATGCCACCGGCTACCGGGAGGAACTGGGGGCGGAGGATTCCATAGAGGCCCAGACCCGGCTGGAGAACATTCAGGAATTGGTGAACAAGGCGGCGGAGTTGGGGGACGCGCCGGAGGACACGGAGGCCCTGGGACGCTTTCTGGAGGAAGTGGCCTTGGTGGCAGAGGTGGACAACCTGGACGATCAGGAAAACCGGGTGGTGCTGATGACGCTCCACAGCGCCAAGGGGCTGGAGTTCCCCCGAGTATACTTAAGCGGCGTGGAGGATGGCCTGTTTCCCAGCGCCATGTCCATTCTTTCCGATGACCCCTCGGATCTGGAGGAGGAGCGGCGTCTCTGCTATGTTGGGATCACCCGGGCTAGGAAGGAGTTGACCCTCACATCCGCCCGGCAGCGGATGATCAACGGAGAGCCCCGGATCAGCCGGGTGTCTCGGTTTGTGGCGGAGATTCCCAAATCTCTCCTGGCCGGGGAGGAGCGGCCCCAGTCCGCGCTTCGGAACAGCAGTTTGGCCGGACTGGAAAAGGGCCACGGCGGCGCGTACCGGCCCAAGCCGGTGGTGCTCACATCCCAGACCACTTCCGCGTACATGGGTAAGCAGTTTTCCATGGAGAAGACCGCCAGCCTGGACTATGGAAAGGGCGACCGGGTCCGCCATGTGAAATTCGGAGAGGGGACTGTCCTGGAGATCGAGAGCGGAAAGAGGGATTTTGAAGTGACGGTCCAGTTTGACCGGGTGGGCGTGAAAAAGCTGTTTGCCACCTTTGCCAAGCTGGCGAAAGTTTAAAAAACGGAAAAATATTTGGAAAATTTAATCAGTTTTTTATAGTAAAATTCTCATAAAGATGGTATACTACTCACATATAGAAGGGATCGTGGGCGAAGAACGGTCTCTTTTATAAATCGAATCAGGAAAGGGTGAATAGGTACCATGGGAAAAGTAGAAGAAATGCTGGCAGCCAGTAAATTGAACAGTCTTCTGCACCGGCAGGAGGAGGATCAAAAGACCAAGAGGACAGTCTGCACGATTTTGGCAGTTGTGGGAATCGTGACCGTGGTAGCGGCCATTGCTTACGGTGTATACCGCTTCTTTATCAAAGATGATTTTGATGATTTTGACGATGACATCTACTTTGATGACGAGGAGGCGGACGAATTCTTCGACGATGACGAGGAAGACGAGCCCCAGGAGAAAAAGGACCCGGAAGAGTAAGCAGAGAACACTGTCATGGGCTGCCGCAGAGATGCGGCAGCCTTTCTTGTCCCATTGGGAAACATCGTTTTGATACCGCTGAGACGGTTCGCTGCAGGCATGAGAAAGGAACTCTATGAAAAAAGGAACTGTGATTGAAGGCCGGGTGGAACGGCTAAATTTCCCCAACAAGGGGATTTTGACGGTGGAAGGCCGGAAAATGACTGTAAAGAACGTGCTCCCGGGCCAGCGGATTACGGCGGCGGTGACCAAGGGCGGAGAGCGGCGGCTGGAGGGTCGGCTGGAGCAGGTGCTGGAACCGGCGCCGGAGGAGGTGCCCTCCCCCTGTCCCCACTTTGGGCGCTGCGGCGGCTGCGCCTATCAGACCCTGCCCTATGAAGCGCAGCTGCAGCTGAAGGCATCCCAGGTCCAGGCGCTGCTGGAGCCGGTGCTGGGGGCGGGTTTCCCTTTTGAGGGAATTTTGCCCAGTCCCCGGCAGGAGGGCTACCGAAACAAAATGGAGTTTTCCTTTGGGGATGAGAGCAAAGGCGGCCCCATGACATTAGGCCTGCACAAAAGGGGCAGCTTTTATGATATTCTCACCGTGGACGGCTGCCGGATTGTGGACGGAGACTACCGGCAGATCCTTCGGGCGGTGCTGGACTATTTTACGGAAAAAGAGGTTCCTTTTTATCAGAAACGGCAGTGGCAGGGGATCCTGCGGCATCTGGTGGTCCGCAAGGGATGGAAAACAAGGGAGATCTTAATCTTGCTGGTGACAACGCCGGGGTATACGGTGAAGGAAGACTTTGCCTCCCGGCTGCTGGCCCTGCCCCTGGAAGGGACCATTGCCGGGATTCTCCACGGGGAGAACGGCAGCGTGGCGGATGTGGTCCAGTGCGATCCCCTGCATCAGCTGTACGGCCGGGACTTTTTCTATGAGGAACTGCTGGGGCTTCGGTTTCGGATTACCCCTTTTTCCTTCTTCCAGACCAACTCCGCCGGGGCGGAAGTGCTCTGCCAGACGGCCCGGTCTTTTTTGGGGGAAATCCAAGGGGGGACTGTGTTTGACCTATACAGCGGCACCGGGACCATTGCCCAAATGCTAGCGCCGGCAGCAGACCAAGTGATCGGCGTGGAGATCGTGGCGGAGGCGGTGGAGGCCGCCCGGCAGAACGCAGCGGAAAACGGCCTTGCCAACTGCCGGTTTGTGGCTGGGGACGTGCTGAAGGTGCTGGATACCTTAACGGAGAAGCCCCAGTGGCTGGTGCTGGATCCGCCCCGGGAGGGCGTTCATCCCAAGGCTCTGGGGAAGATCCTTTCCTATGGGGTGGAGCGGGTGGTCTACATCAGCTGCAAGCCCACATCCCTGGCCCGGGATTTGGCGGCTTTTCTGGCCGCCGGCTACCGGGCGGAGCGGGTCCAGTGCGTGGACATGTTCCCTTTTACGGCGGGGGTGGAGACGGTGTGTTTGCTTTCTCGCTTCGGAAGCAATGACACCAAGGAGTAAGTTTGCCATGGAACGGAAGCAACTGGAATATTTTCGGAAGATTGCAGATACCGGCAGCTGGAGCGGGAACTGCAGGTGCAGCTGTTTGAGCGGATTAGCCAGGGAGTGGTGCTGACGGAAGGGGGAAGCTGTTGCACGACCGTTCGGAGAGCCTGCTCCGCTACGTGTGGTGCGGACGCTCCTGGGTCTGGAGGCGGTGGAGTACCGGCTCCTCCGGTCGGAGCCTATGGTGGCGGCCTCCTCCCTGAAATGAAAGGCGGAGAAGGTTATTTGTATTGCCCGGACTGTGCTACAATAATCCCGAACCGATTGCAATACCCTGCGGGTGTAACCGGATGGCGTGTAAAACACGCCATCCAGAGGAAAGGAAGAAATTCCATGAAAAAACTCTGGGTCTATCTGAGACCGTACAAAGTGGAAAGCATGCTGGCGCCTCTGTTTAAGCTGTTGGAGGTGGTTTTTGACCTGCTGGTGCCGCTAGTGGTGGCCCAGATGATTGACGTGGGTGTGGCTCACAATGACCGAGGCTATATGCTTTGGTGCGCTGCCATTCTGTTGGGGATGGCCTTTTTGGGGCTGGCCAGCAGCATCACCGCCCAGTTTTTTGCGGCCAGGGCCAGCGTTTCCTTTGCTGCCGGACTGCGCCAGGGGCTGTTTGACCATATCCAGAGCCTCTCCTTTACAGAGTTGGACCGGCTGGGCACAGACACCCTGATCACCCGGCTCAACGACGATGTGAACCAGGTGCAGAACGGGCTGAATATGGGATTGCGGCTGTTGCTGCGGAGCCCCTTTATTGTGCTGGGAGCCATGGCGCTGGCCTTTACCATCAGCGTAGAGTGCGCCTGGATCTTTGTGGTGGCCATCCCGGCGCTGTTTGTGGTGGTGTTTGCCATTATGTTGGTGAGTATTCCACTGTTCCGGAAGGTCCAGGCGGGCCTGGACCGGGTCACGGGACTGACCCGGGAAAACCTAACCGGCGTCCGGGTGATCCGGGCTTTCTGCCGGGAGGAGCATTCGGTGGAGGAGTTTGAGGCAAGCAACCGGGGGCTGACCCGGCTCAACGAGTTTGTGGGACGGATCTCCGCCCTGCTCAATCCCCTGACCTACGTGCTGATTAACCTGGCGGCGGTGTTCCTTGTTGACCGGGCCGCCATCCAGGTAAACGTGGGAGGCCTTGGACAGGGGGACGTGGTGGCCCTATACAACTATATGCTCCAGATTATTGTGGAGCTGATCAAGATGGCCTCCCTGATCATCACCCTCAACAAAGCTCTGGCCTGCGCCGGCCGTGTGGCGGGGATCCTCCAGGTTGAAACCAGCATGGAGTATCCGGCAGGGGAGGAGACCGGCCTGGGCGCAGAGGGGAAGGCCGCCCCGGCGGCGGAAGCCTGGGGGACCGGTCCGGAAAAAACGGTGGCAGACGCCCAGATGCCTGTAGTTCGATTCCAGGACGTGACCTTCTCCTACCAGGGGGCCGGAGCCCCCAGCCTTTCCCACATCTCTTTTACCGCCAACCGGGGAGAAACCATTGGAATCATTGGCGGAACCGGCAGCGGCAAGTCCACGCTGGTCAGCCTGATCCCCCGGTTTTATGATGCGGGAACGGGCAGCGTGGAACTGGACGGCCGGGACGTGAAGGACTATCCCCGGGAAGCCCTGAACCGGAAGGTGGGGGTGGTGCAGCAGCGGACGCAGCTGTTCCGGGGAACCATCCGGGAGAATCTGACTTGGGGGGATCCGGAGACGGAAGACGCTTCCCTCTGGGAGGCCCTGACCATGGCCCAGGCCAAGGAAGTGGTGGAGGGAAAGCCGGACCAGCTGGATTTCAAACTGGAGCAGAACGGCCGGAACCTGTCCGGGGGACAGCGGCAGCGGCTCTCCATTGCCCGGACCCTGATCAAAAAGCCGGAGATTTTGATCTTGGACGACAGCTCCAGCGCCCTGGACTTTGCCACAGACGCGGCGCTGCGGAAGGCCATCCACGGACTGGGCGGCCAGGTCACCACCTTCCTGGTATCCCAGCGCATTGCCGGAGTCCGGCAGGCGGACCGGATCCTGGTGTTGGATGACGGACGCCTGGAGGGCCAGGGAACCCATGAGGAACTGATGGCATGCTGCGGGACATACCGGGAAATCTATTATTCCCAGTTTCCGGAGGAGCGGCCCGGTTCCGGGGGCGGAACCGAACCGGCCGGAACGGAAAGGACCGGAAGCCAAACAGACGGGAAGGGAGGGGACGGAATAAGATGAGCCAGTCAGAGACAAAGAAAACGGAACAGAGCCGGAAAACCCTGGAAAAGCTGATGCGCCTTATTGCCCGCTACCGGATTCTGCTGGCAGGCAGTATTCTGCTGGTGGCGGTTTCCGTGGTTCTGCAGCTGTATGTGCCCCTGCTCTTTGGAGACGCCATTGATCAGATTTTGGGAGCCGGGCAGGTGGACTTTGGGGCCATGTTGGGGTATCTTCGCCAGATCATTGTGCTGGCGGCGGTTTCCTCCCTGGCGGCCTGGGTCATGAACCTGATCAACAACCATATAACCTACCGGATCGTCCAGGATATCCGCTCCCAGGCCATCCGCCGGATCCAGCGACTCCCCTTATCCTACCTGGACCGGCACAGTTCCGGGGATATTGTCAGCCGGATGATTGCAGACGCAGATATTCTCTCCGACGGCCTGCTTTTGGGCTTTACCCAACTGTTTTCCGGGGTGGTCACCATTCTGGTCACCTTGCTTTTTATGTTCTCCACCAATGTGTGGATCACACTGCTGGTCCTGCTGCTGACGCCGCTGAGTTTTCTGGCGGCCAAATTCATAGCGGTCCGTTCTTTTCGGATGTTCCGGAAGCAGAGCGAAGTGCGGGGGGAGCAGACAGCCCTGGTGGAGGAGATGATCGAGGGCCAGAAGGTGGTCCGGGCCTTTGGGTATGAGGAGCGGGCCGCCGCCCGTTTTGCCCAGATCAATGAGCGGCTGAAGGATTGCAGCCAGAAGGCGGTTTTTTACAGCAGTCTCACCAACCCGTCCACCCGGTTTGTGAACAATGTGATCTATGGGGCGGTGGCCTTGGTGGGAGTTTTTCTGATCCCCGGAGGCGCCCTGACGGTGGGCGGCCTGACGGTGCTCCTTTCTTACGCCAATCAGTATATGAAGCCTTTTAACGACATCAGTTCTGTGGTCACGGAGATGCAGAACGCCCTGGCCTGCGCCTCCCGGATCTTTGCCCTCCTGGAGGAGCCGGAGGAGACGCCGGATGCGGCGGGAAAATTGGAGGAGGTCCGGGGCCAGGTGGACTGGCAGGATGTGAACTTCCGTTATGACAAGAGCAAACCGTTGATTGAACACCTAGACCTGCACGTAGAGCCGGGCATGCGGATTGCGGTGGTGGGTCCCACCGGCTGCGGCAAGACAACCCTGATCAACCTGTTGATGCGTTTTTACGAGGTGGATGCCGGGGAAATCCGGGTAGACGGCGTTCCCATCCCCAGCCTTTCCCGCCATGCCCTCCGGGGCAGCTTTGGCATGGTCCTCCAGGATACCTGGATCAAGGAGGGCACAGTGCGGGAAAACATCTGCTTCGGCAAGCCGGAGGCCACGGAGGAAGAGATCATCCGGGCGGCCCGGGACGCCCGCAGCTGGTCCTTCATTGAAAAACTGCCCCAGGGATTGGACACGGTGCTGCAGGAGGATAGCATCAGCCAGGGACAAAAGCAGCTGCTGTGCATTACCCGGGTGATGCTGTGCCTGCCGCCCATGCTGATTTTGGATGAGGCCACATCCAACATTGACACCCGGACGGAGATGCAGGTGCAGGAGGCCTTTGACAAGCTGATGGAAGGGCGGACCAGCTTTATTGTGGCCCACCGGCTTTCCACCATCTGGAACGCGTCCCGGATTTTGGTGATGCGGGACGGCCGGATTGTGGAGCAGGGCAGACATGACGAACTGCTGCGCCAGGGCGGTTTTTACAGCCAGCTGTACAACAGTCAATTTCAGGGAGTGTAGGAGAGCGGAAATGTATCGGATTTTGATTGTGGAAGACGATCCGGGCATCGCTCGGGCCATAGAGGAGCAGGCCAACCAGTGGGGCTGGGAAGCGGCCTGCGTCAAGGATTTTCGGAATGTGATGGCGGAATTTGCGGCGTACAACCCACATCTGGTGCTGCTGGACATCAGTCCGCCCTTTTTTAACGGCTATCACTGGTGTCAGGAGATCCGCCGGGTGTCCAAGATGCCGGTGCTGTTCATCTCCTCCGCCTCGAACAACATGAACATGGGAGCGGACGATTTTATCGCCAAGCCCTTTGACCAGAGCGTACTC
>CAZDOQ010000049.1:10379-11507 GCA_964507035.1 uncultured Lachnospiraceae bacterium
CATGAACATGGGAGCGGACGATTTTATCGCCAAGCCCTTTGACCAGAGCGTACTCATTGCCAAGATTCAGACCATGCTCCGCCGGACCTATGATTTTGGCGGCGCCGTGCCCATTTTAGAACACCGGGGCGCGCTGCTCAACATCGGGGACAATACCCTGACCTACCAGGGTCAGCAGATCTCTCTGACCAAAAACAAGCGGGCCAGCGGCATTGGCCTCTACCTGTGCCGGCGGATCTGCCAGAATCTGGGCCACTCCATCTCAGCGGAATCCACCCTGGGCCAGGGGACAGTGATCCGGATCTGTCTGGAGCAAAACGGCTGGAAACCGAGTAGGATAACGGGGGCTTTTTGGAAACAACTGTGTTATGCTACCCTGTAAAGGATTTTTCTCCCGGGAAATTTTTATCCGTGAAACTCATGGACTGCCGGGATCTGCCCAAGTTTATCAGCGCACGGAAGGAGCACCCGGGAGACGCCTGGATCAAAAAGCACATCTTCCCCGGCAGCATGGTGCCCAGCCTCCGGGAGATCATACAACAGAGCGCCGAGTACAGCTTCTACGTGCTGGATGTGGAAAGCCTGCGGCGGCATTACAATCGGACTCTCCGGTGCTGGGACAAGAATTTCAACGAGCACCGGGCAGGAAATTCAGGTGGATGGTGTGGGCGGAGAGATTGCTGGCTTCCTGAAGTTCCTGGGGCAGGCTGTCCAGAACGTGAAGGATGGGGGAGATTTTTTTGCGGAAGCTTTCCTGCGTTATTCAGGGAGAACCACCGGTTTTTCCGGTCAAACAGAGGGACGCCCAGTTCCGTCTCCAGCCGTTGGATGGACTGGCTCAGAGCCGGCTGGGCAATGTGAAGATCCTCCACAGCGTGGGTGATATGTTCGTACCGGGCGGCAACCATAAAATAGCAAAACCGGACCCTGCTGCTGGTGGACACGGCGGAGCGATCGGATGAGATCGACGAAAAGCGGACTCAGGAAACTCTGGAGCGGGTCCAGGAGGAACTGCGGCAAGAAGCAGAGCATAAGAGGGAATACCATATGTGACCCAGGCAAGCCTGGCTCAGGCCCTGAACCGCCTGAAAGAAAAGCAGCGCCGGGGGAACATCAATAACTGAAAAC
>CAZDOQ010000050.1:0-11231 GCA_964507035.1 uncultured Lachnospiraceae bacterium
GGCGGCGGTTCATTGCTTTTTCCGGAAAACTATGCTATGATAGGACCCAGAGCACACAGGAGGAACATATGATTTCATATATACGGGGTGAATTGACAGAACTTTCGGAGGAGGGGATTGTGGTAGAGGCCGGTGGGATTGGCTATGCCATCCGGGTACCGGCTTCTGTGCTGCCTCAGCTTCCGCAGCTGGGAAACCGGGTGAAAATTTACACCCACCTGCAGGTCCGGGAGGACGGGGTGGGGCTGTTTGGCTTTCTGACCCGGGATGATCTGGAGGTGTTCCGGCTGCTTCTCTCGGTCAGCGGCATCGGCTCCAAGGCGGCTTTGAGCCTGCTGTCTGTGCTGACGCCGGATGAACTGCGTTTTGCGGTGCTCAGCGAGGACGTGAAGACCCTCTCCCAGGCGCCGGGACTGGGCAAGAAGACATCCCAAAAGCTGATCTTTGAACTGAAGGATAAATTCAGCCTGGAAGATGCGTTGGAGAAACAGCAGGCCCATGGAGCCGTTTCTTCCGTGGAGCTGGCCGGGGATGCGGCCGGGG
Source organism: uncultured Lachnospiraceae bacterium (assembly GCA_964507035.1). Lineage (GTDB taxonomy): Bacteria > Bacillota > Clostridia > Lachnospirales > Lachnospiraceae > Pseudolachnospira. The sequence continues at coordinate 544 of CAZDOQ010000050.1, forward strand.
AAGCACTACAGGCCCTGTCAGCCCTGGGCTACTCCCAGTCTGAGGCCCTGCGGGCGGTTCGGGAGATTCCGGACGCCGGGGAGATGACCGTGGAAGAACTGCTGAAACAGGCTCTGCGGCGGATGGCGCTGCTGTAGAAAGAAGAGGAAGCTCCATGGAACGTCGGTTGATTACCACGGAATTTACAGAGGAAGATCAGAAAATAGAAAACAGCCTGCGGCCCCAGAGTCTGGAGGAGTATATTGGCCAGCAGAAAGCCCGGGAGACATTGCAGGTGTACATGGAGGCGGCCAAGGCCCGGAGGGAGGCCCTGGATCACGTGCTGTTTTACGGACCTCCCGGTTTGGGGAAGACCACTCTGGCCGGAATCATTGCCAATGAGATGGGGGTGAATCTGAAGATTACCTCCGGTCCGGCCATTGAAAAGCCGGGGGAGATGGCGGCGATCCTCAATAATCTCCAGGAGGGGGACGTGCTGTTTGTGGACGAGATCCACCGGCTGACCCGGCAGGTGGAGGAGGTGCTGTACCCGGCCATGGAGGATTTTGCCATTGACATTGTCATTGGCAAAGGGGCCACAGCCCGGTCCATCCGGCTGGAACTGCCCCGGTTCACCCTGGTGGGAGCCACCACCAGGGCCGGTATGCTCACAGCGCCGCTGCGGGACCGGTTCGGCGTGATCCACCGGCTGGAATTCTATACGCCGGAAGAACTTACGACCATTGTGCTCCGGTCTGCCCGGGTGCTCCAGGTGGAGATTGATCCAGATGGGGCCCTGGAGATTGCCCGGCGTTCCCGGGGAACCCCCCGGCTGGCCAACCGGTTTTTAAAGCGGGTCCGGGATTTTGCCCAGGTCCGCTACGGCGGCGTCATCACCGGCCAGGTGGCCAGGGAAACCCTGGACCTGTTGGAGGTGGATCCGCTGGGGCTGGACGCCATGGACCGGTCGGTTCTGACCATGATCATAGAAAATTTTTCCGGAGGTCCGGTGGGACTGGAAACCCTGGCGGCGGCTCTGGGAGAGGATGTAGGTACTCTGGAGGATGTGTGCGAGCCCTACTTGATCCAAAACGGCTTTCTGAACCGGACGCCCCGGGGACGGGTGGCCACGGAGAAGGCATATCAACATCTTGGGCTTGGAACGGCAATTTTCCCTGGCGGCAACTAATACTTGTATTTTCCCGGGGAAGGCTTTATAATTGTTTCCAGAAGGCGAAGCAAGGATAGGGAGGCTTTCACCGATGGCGGAGAAACATTTTACGGAAGTGACCATTGCCGGGAAGATATATACGCTGGGCGGCTATGAAGATGAAGAGTATCTTCAGCGGATTGCCAGCTACATCAACAGCAAACAGAACGAACTCAGAAAAATGCAGGGATTTCTGCGTCAATCGGGGGATTATCAGAACGTGATGGTGCAGCTGAATCTGGCGGACGATTATTTTAAGGCCAGAAAAAAGGCGGCGGCCCTGGAGGCCAAGGTAGAACTTCTGGAAAAGGAAATCTACAGTTTGAAACATGAGCTGGTGACCAATCAGATGAAATATGAGAAAAAGAATGACTAAGCTGGAAGTGCTGGCCCCTGCCGGTTCCTGGGAGAGCCTGAGGGCGGCCCTGCGGGCCGGGGCAGATGCGGTTTACATGGGCGGGGGTAAGTTCGGCGCCCGGGCGTACGCGGAAAAACCGGACCAGACGGGGATGCGGGAGGCCATTGATTTTGTCCATCTTCACGGACGGCGGCTGTATCTCACCGTCAACACGCTCTTAAAGGAACGGGAATTGGAGGAGGAGTTGTGGGAGTATCTGGCGCCTCTGTACAGGCAAGGGCTGGATGCCGTAATCGTACAGGATTATGGTGTTCTTTCTTTTATCCGGAAACATTTTCCGGAACTGGATATCCATGTCAGCACCCAGATGGCCGTCTCCGGCCCCTGGGGGGCCGCCCTGGCGGAGCGGCTAGGGGCCTGCCGGCTGACGCTGCCCCGGGAACTTTCTCTGGAGGAAATTCAGGAGATTCACCGGCACACCGGCATGGAACTGGAAGGCTTTGTCCACGGTGCTCTCTGTTACAGCTGGTCTGGCCAGTGCCTGATGAGCAGCCTCATTGGGGGACGCAGCGGCAACCGGGGCCGGTGCGCCCAGCCCTGTCGCCTGCCCTATAACGGAAAGCGGCTGCTGAATCTGCGGGATCTGTGCACTCTTCCCATTCTGCCTCAGATTCTGGCGGCGGGGATTACCTCTCTTAAGATAGAAGGGAGGATGAAGAGTCCCCGGTACACCGCCGGGGTGACCAGCGTGTACCGGAAGTACGCAGACCGGTATCTCCGGCAAGGGGGAGAGGACTGGCAGGTGGATCCGGCGGATCTGCATCTGCTGGGGCAGCTCTTTGACCGGGGCGGATTCACGGAGGGGTATTACCGGCAGCACAACGGGGCGGATATGATCTTCACTGGGGAGAAGCCGGAGCACCGGCAGGTGGAGGAATCGCTGCTGGAGGAGGTGGACCGGCGGTTTTTGACCGGAGAAATCCAGGAAAAGCTTAAGGGAAACGTAAATATTTCTTTGGAAAATCCTGCTACAATAGAAGTGGCCTGGGGCGATCTCCGGACGGTGACCGTGGGGGAAACCGCCACCCGGGCACAGAACCGTCCCCTGGACGCAGAGACTGTGGCCCGGCAGATGAACAAGCTGGGGGGCTTCGGGTTTGTCTGGGAGGAGTTGAAGATCCAGGTGGAGCCGGGGGTGTTCCTGACCATGGGCGCCCTCAACGACCTGCGCCGCCGGGCGGTGGAAGCGATACGGGAGGCGCGTTGTCGTGCATATCAGCGTACTTTATGAAAATCCCATCCATTTGGAGGAACTTTTGGGTGTCAGGCAGGTGGAGAGAGTCTACCTGCCGTTGGAGCGGCTGTCTCTGACCCAGGCAGCGGAGGCGGTGGGATGGTGCCGGAGGGCGGGAAAGGAAGCATACCTGGCCCTTCCCTATCTGTTCCGGCGGGAGATGGCGGAGTTCTTTCTTCAAAACCGGGAATTGCTGCGGGAGGCCGGGGCGGATGGCTGGCTGGTCCGGACCCTGGATCAGGCTGGATTTTTGGAGGCGGAGGGACTGCCGGGCCGCCGGGTCTTTGACGCCGGTCTTTACAGTTGGAACCGGGAGGCAGCGGCGGTGCTCAAAAGCCTGGGGGCAGACGAACTCACCGCTCCCTATGAGTTGAACGCCCGGGAGCTTTTGGCTCGGGGAAAAGAGGACACGGAACTGGTGGTCTACGGAAGGCAGCCAGTGATGTTTTCCGCCCAGTGCCCCCGGTTCACAGAAACCGGGCGCTGCGGAAAGGGCAAACAGGAGTATCTCTTTCATTCCCTGCGGGACCGGAAGGGGATGATGTTTTTGGCGGAGAACCGCTGCCGTTTTTGCTACAATGTCATTTACAACAGTGTTCCGCTGTGGCTGTGGGACAAGCCGGAAGCCCGGTGTGACTGGGTCCGGTTCCACTTTACCTTTGAGGAGGCGGGAGAACCCTCCCGGATCTTAACCCGCTGCCTGGCCGGTGAGGCGGAGCCGCCCCGGCAGTACACCCGCGGACACTTTACACGAGGAGCGGAATAAATGGTCAATCTGGTAACGGACATTTCCAAGTACCTGATGCTGCTCATCATGGTGCTCTACACCATCCTGAATTTTTATGTGCTCCGGAAGCAGGATGTCCGGTGGCAGAACCGGGTCTGCCGGAAGCAGATCTTTTTGGTGTTTCTGCTGCAGTTTTTGGGGTATTTGATCATCTACCTGCGGACCATGGAACTGCAAATGCTGATCTTCTACGGAATTCAGGTGCTGTTTTTTCTGGTGTATTTCATTCTGTTTAAGACTATCTACCCCCAAAGTTCCCGGGTCCTTCTGAGCAATCTGGTGTTTCTCTTTTCTATCGGCATCATGATGCTGACCCGGCTGGATGTGAGTCTGGCGGAGAAGCAGTTTGTCATCGGCATGGCGGCGGTGGCCATCACACTGTTCATTCCGGTGATCATCAGCAAGCTGAAGGCGCTGAGCCGGTGGGCCTGGCTCTACGCCGTTGTGGGCATTGCCCTGCTGTTGCTGGTGTGGGCTGTGGGAGACACGGAGTACGGCGCCCAGCTGCGGATCAGCATTGGATCCTTTGCCCTGCAGCCTTCGGAGTTTGTGAAGCTATCCTTTGTGTTCTTCACCGCTTCCATGTTCCAGAAGAGCCAGTCCTTCCCCCGGGTGGTGGTGACCACCATTGTGGCGGCGGCGCATGTGCTGATTCTAGTGGCCTCCACGGACCTGGGCAGCGGCCTGGTGTATTTTATGTCCTACCTGTTTATGCTCTTTGTGGCCACCCGGCAGCCCTTGTACTTTCTCGGCGGCCTGGGGGCGGGCAGCGGAGCGGCGGTGCTGGCCTATCACATGTTTTCCCATGTGCGGGTCCGGGTGGCCATGTGGCAGAACCCCTTCAGCGATTATGAAGGAAGGGGCTATCAGATGGCCCAGTCCCTGTTTGCCCTAAGCTCCGGCGGCTGGTTTGGCCTGGGCTTTTACCAGGGGGTGCCCAATTCCATTCCTTTGGCGGAAAACGACTTTATCTTCTCCGCCATCTGCGAGGAACTGGGGATCATCTTCGGCATCTGCCTGGTGCTGATCTACCTGGGCTTTGTGCTGCAGATGCTCTGGGTATCCACTTGGATGAATGAGATTTTTTACAAGATTGTGGGCTTCGGTCTGGCAGTCACCGTGGGGGTGCAGGTGTTTCTGCACATCGGTGGGGTTACCAAGATGATCCCCTCCACCGGCATCACTCTGCCGCTGATCAGCTACGGCGGCAGTTCGGTGGTCAGCACCATGCTGATCATAGGCGTGATCCAGGGACTGCATCTGATGAAACAGAAGGAGGTGGAAGCCATTGAACAGGCGGCAACAGCGCCAGAGGAGGAAGATCCAGAAGACTACTTTGAGGACTGAGAACCAGAGCCGGAAGAAGATCAACCGGGAGATCATGCTGGTGACCTACGTGTTCCTGGCTTTGTTTGTGGGGATGATCGGCTATCTGGGATATTTTACCTATGCGGAGAGCGACACCTACCGGAACAATCCATACAATAGCCGGCGGCAGCAGCTGTTCACAGACCGGTATATCCGGGGCAGCATCGTCAGCAGCGACGGGGAGACCTTGGCGCAGACGGTGGTGGACAGCGAGGGAAATGAGACCCGGGAATATCCCTTTGGATCCATGTTCGCCCATGTGGTGGGCTACTCCACCCGGGGCAATACGGGCATTGAATCGCTGGCCAACTCCTACCTGCTGAACACTCACACTAACCTGGTGCTCCAGGTGTTCTATGAACTGCGGGAAGAAAAGCTTTTGGGCGACACGGTCAAAACTACGCTCCGGGCGGACCTGCAGCGGGCTGCCTACAATGCCCTGGGAGACCGGAACGGAGCGGTGGTGGCCTTAAACCCCAAGACCGGGGAGATTCTGGCCATGGTCAGCAAACCGGACTATGATCCCAACCAGATCAATGAGATCTGGGATGATCTGGTGGACGAGGAAAACTCCAACTCCAATCTGGTGAACCGGGCCACCCAAGGACTGTATCCCCCTGGCTCCACCTTTAAGATCCTGACGCTGTTGGAGTATATCCGGGAAAATCCCAGTGACTATGAGGATTTCTCTTTTGACTGCGACAGCATTTACGAGGTGGGAGAGTACTCCATCCAGTGTTCCCACCAGGTAAGCCACGGCCATGAGAACCTGATGGAGGCCTTTGCCAATTCCTGCAACGGCGCCTTTGCCTCCATCGGCCAGACCCTGGATTTCTCCAAGCTGTATGATCTGTGCGAGGACTTTGGATTCAACCAGAGCCTGCCCACGGACCTGTTAAACAATGCCAGCAGTTTTGTGCTTCAGGACAGCAGTTCCCTCTGGGATGTGCTCCAGACATCCATTGGCCAGGGCAAGACCACCGTCAGCCCTCTGCACAACGCCATGATTGTGGCGGCGGTGGCCAACGGCGGGGTGATGATGAAACCCTACGTGCTGGATCAGGTGGAGACCAGCGACGGCACGGTGGTGGAGGAATTCCACTCGGAAGAGTACCGGCGGGTGATGACGGAGGAGGAGGCCTCCATCCTGCAGGAGTACGTGCGGGCGGTGGTCACTGAAGGAACCGGCAGTGGGGCGGAGGGAGACACCTACCAGGTAGCCGGTAAAACCGGCTCCGCCGAGTTTGCCACCGGCAAGGAGCCCCATGCCTGGTTTGTTGGCTACGCGGATCTGGAGGACCCGGAGATTGTGGTCAGCGTGGTGGTGGAAGAGGGCAGCAGCGGCGGTTCCACCGCAGCGCCTATTGCTAAAGCGGTCTTTGACGCCTACTTTGGAGAGTGACGGCTGCGGGGGCAAGCAAGAGAAAGTAAGCAATAAAAAAGAGCCCGGAGGGTTTCCAGCAGTGGAAATTTTCCGGGCTCACATGATCAATAGGTTTGCCGGGGCAGCAGCTGGGTGCGGATGAAATGGAAGGTCCGGCGCTGGCCGTACCGGGCCAGCATCCGCAGCAGCCGTTCCAAAAGGCGGCTGGTCTCCGGGTGGATGTTCATGTGGCCCTTGCCTTTTAGAAAATAGTTCAGAGGAATATCCCGGGTGTAGCGGCTTCCGTTGTAGATCCGGGCCGCAGCCACCCGGTCGCAGAACATTTCCACTACGTAGCGCAGGGGCATTTGGACGCCGCCCATGGTCCCTGCCGGCTTTCCCAGCTGATAGTCGGTCCAGTATTCATAGTGGTGCTTGTTACGCCCTTTGTGGTGCATCCAGGCCAGGGAATAGCCGTTGACCCGGCGCTCCTCATCATTGGGGCTGTGACTCCCCTGGTAGTAGCGGGCGCCCCGCAGGAACTCGGTGGGAGAGTATTTGGACAGGTCGTGAACCAGTCCCTGCCAGTAAAGCCCCACCTGAAAGCAATATTTCATCACCAGCAGCTTGTGGCGGGTGATGGTCCGAAAGTGTCCCCAAACGTTCATAGAAATCTCCATTCTAGCCAGCGCTCCTGGACAGGACCGTTATTCCTCGGCGGAGAATTCCTGCTCAATGAGCCGGAGGCCTGCGGTGCTGGTCACCGGCAGGGAGAATACAATGGACTTGGCTTTCGACTCCATGCCCGCCTGCTTCATGATGGCGTTCATGATGGCGTTCTTCTGTTCGGTCCGGGTCACAATGAGAATCAGTTCCTTCTCAGCCGCCAGGGAGACGCCCAGGAACCTCTCGGCCCGCTTCATGCCCACGCCTCTGGCGTGGATCAGAGTGCCGCCCCGGGCGCCGGCCTCTCGGGCCGCGTCCATGACCATCTCGTTGTATCCCTGGTTGGCAATGACGATCAAAACCTCATGCTTGGTCTCTTTCAATGTGGTCTCTTCTCCTTTTTCATAGTTTTGGCTGTCGGTTAGAAAGCGCAGTTCCCGTTTGCCGCCTATGCTGCTTACAGGAACGATAAAGGCGATTCCGGACCCGGGAATGTCAATCTGCAGCTCCCGCTGCAGGTCCAGCTTGACGGCGTCCCAGGTGGAATCGGTGACAAGGCTGAGGATCACGGCTTTCTCCGCCGCCTCCAATCCCAGGTAATCCAACATCTCTCCGGAAGCGGTTCCCTTTCCCAGGGTCACCGTTCCCACCTCCACCTGGTGTTTGCTGTAGAACTCCAAAAACTGCGGGACCTGTTTCCGGTCCGTGATGGTCAGCATGCAAAATAGTCTGCTCATAGAAGTGCCTCCTTACAGCTCAATGATAGAGTCATCCGGAAGGGCATCCAAGCCGGTTGCAGGGGAGACTGCCTCTGCCGGTACAGGTCCGGTTTTGCCCTGAAACCGGTAGATCAGGCCCATAACTTGGATGGTGATCAGGGGCGTCATGGCCACCATAGCCACCACGCCGAAGGCGTCCGTCACCACATCGCCGCCCACGGCCAGACACGCGCCGATGGCAAAGGGAAGCAGGAAGGTGGTGGCCATGGGGCCGGAAGCCACACCGCCGGAGTCAAAGGCGATGGCGGTGAAGATCTTGGGCGTAAAGAAGGACAGGAGGATGGCAATGGCGTACCCCGGGACCACCAGGTAAAAGATGGAGACGCCGGTGAGGACCCGGAACATGGCCAGCCCCACGGACACGGCCACGGAGATGGACAGGCAGATCTTTAAGGCAGCGCTGGAGATGGAACCGTCCGTCAGCTCCTCCACCTGCTTGGCCAGCACATAAACCGCCGGTTCCGCGTTTACAATAAAGAAACCAATGATCATGCCGATGGGGACAATGATCCAGCGATAGGACAGGGCCGCAATGGTCTGCCCCAGATAATTGCCGGCGGGCATAAAGCCTACATTGACGCCGGTGAGAAAGAGCACCAGCCCGATGTAGGTGTAGACCATACCAATGGCGATTCGAATGATGGTCTTCCGGTTCAGCTTCAGGGAGACCACCTGGCAGATGGCAAAAAAGATGATGATGGGCAGCAGAGAGACGGCGATCTCTCCCAGATATTTGGGCAGTTCGTAGAGGAACAGCTGTCCCAGTTCCACCGAATTGTTCACCTCCGTGATGGCGCTGGCTGTGTAGGCGCCGCCGTCGGTCCGGTAGAGTAGACCCAGAATCAGCACCGCCAGAATGGGTCCGATGGAGCAGAGAGCCACCAGGCCAAAGCTGTCGTCCGCCGCATGTTTATCGCTCCGGATGGAGGAGATACCAACGCCCAGGGCCATGATAAACGGGACCGTCATGGGGCCGGTGGTCACACCGCCGGAGTCGAAGGCCACGGCAAGAAAGGACTTGGGGGTTAGAAAAGCCAGCAGAAACACCACTGCGTAGAAGAAGACCAGCAGCGGAGGCAGGGGCATGCTAAAGAGGATTCGCAGCAGCGCCACCACCAGGAAGATTCCCACGCCTGTGGCCACCGCCAGGACCAGCACCATATTGGGAATGGAGGGCACCTGGCCGGCCAGCACCTGCAGGTCCGGTTCCGAGATGGTGATGAGGAAGCCGAGAAGGAATCCCAGCACCACCATGATCCACAGCTTTTTGGACTTGGTCATGGTAGCGCCGACCCGTTCCCCCATGGGGGTCATGGCCATCTCCGCTCCCAGGGTGAAGAACATCATGCCGATAACCAGCAGGACAGCTCCCAGGATCAGTTCCAGCAGAATGCTGGGTGAGACAGGGGCGATGGAAAAGCAGAGCAGCAGCACGATGATCATGATGGGGATGACGGCTGCCAGCGATTCCCGCAGTTTTTCCTGAAGCCCCTGCTTCAGTTTTTGCTTGTGTGCTTTGAAATCTTCTGTCAAAGTGTTTCCTTTGCTCAAATATGGACTCCTTTCACGACTGGTTGGCAGATACGAATATTCTGACCGCCGCGTGGCTCGCGGCATGCAGGCGCGCCCAAAAGACGCTTTTTTTAAGTATACCGGAAAGCGCAATGGTTGTCAAAGTGCAGACCCCAGGAGATCTATTTTAAGTTTCTGAGTTTCTGTCCCGGAACAGCCTGCTGGACAGCGGCATCTGGAGAAAAAGAGTACCCCAATCCCAGAATTATAGCGCTCTCCTTATTTGGTCCCGAAGATCCGGTCCCCCGCATCTCCCAGTCCGGGACAGATGTAGCAGACCTCGTTGAGGCCCCGGTCCAGATGGCCCACGTAGATCTGAATGTCAGGATGGGCTTCCTGGAGGCGTTTCAGACCTTCCGGAGCGGCAATGATGCACATGAATTTGATCTTTTTGCCGCCGTGGTCTTTAATGAAATTGACGGCGGACACCGCAGAGCCGCCGGTGGCCAGCATGGGGTCCAGCACGACGATGGTCCGCTCCTCAATGGGGTTTGGCAATTTACAATAGTATTCATGAGGCTCGTGAGTCTCCTCGTCCCGGTACAGGCCAATGTGGCCCACCTTGGCGGTGGGGGTCAGATTCAAAATGCCCTCCACCATGCCCAGACCGGCCCGGAGGATGGGGACAATGGCCAGCTTCCGGCCGCTGATCACCGGGGACATGCAGGACTCAATGGGGGTCTGCACGGGAATCTCTTCCAGGGGCAGGTCCCGGAGAGCTTCATAGCCCATGAGAGTGGCAATCTCCTCTGTGAGTTTCCGGAATTCGTTGGTCCCGGTGTGGATGTCCCGGAGCATGGTGATCTTGTGCTGGATCAGCGGGTGAGTCAGAATGGTGACATGTTCATTCATGGGTGCTCTCCTTCGTATATTTTCTTGGTTTATTGTAGCACGGCCGGAGGGGGATTGCAATGCGCCGCAGGAAAGAAGCAGGGGGAAAACCGGAGAAAAAGCCCTGAAAAAGTTGACAAACCAAGCGGATAAGAGTAGAATGAAGCGCATATTTCCCAATAGAATGCCCTCCGGCGTCTTTGTGGTGGCGGTGGCCTGCCCGCTGTTTAACCGTATCACCAAAAGGGAACGGGAACGACTGGCCCCGGAGATTTGGCGGTTCGCCGAGGAACTTTCCCGGCCTGAGTGAAGCCGGGCCTTCCGCCCTTGCCAGATACAGAAACCCCTGGTATAATCATAGACGCAAAGGGGGCCTGGCAAGAAAAACCGCAGACCAGGTTCCCCTGTTCTGCGGTTTTTTGCTGATGCCGGTGGTGGGACTCGAACCCACACGGATTTCTCCACACGATTTTGAGTCGCG
>CAZDOQ010000051.1:0-11213 GCA_964507035.1 uncultured Lachnospiraceae bacterium
CAAATATCTATGACACCTTGCTGCGGCGTAGCTATTTGTTCTTTTCCTGATACAGTTCCAGCACCCGGTCCTCAAAGTGGACCAGAGATCCTTTGTTCAACTGATAATCAAAGGGAATCACCCGGCCGCCCCCTTCCTGGTAGGCGGTGATCAGAGCTGATGCCCGGGGATAGTCCTCCGCCGAGTAGGCAGGCGGAACCAGCAGCACGTCTGTGGTCCGGAGCCCCCGCTCCATGTCCGGCATGTTTTCCTCCCCCACAAAGGTTTTGATCTGCTCCAAATTGTCAAAATTGGCCAGCACTTCCTCCATGATATCCAGGAAAATCTGACTGCCGCTCCAAAAAGAGACCCGGCTGTCGGAGGGGATCTTGACAATTTCAATGACGCTGTCCAGCTTCAGATCCAGCATGACCTTCTCCAGCCGGTCCACCTGGGAGGGAATGGCAAAGGCCACCTCGTCATAGTGTTTGGAGGTGGTGACAATACAGTCCGCCCCTTCCAACTGCTCCGGGTCTTGCCGGAATTCCGGCAGGACCATCATCCGCAGGGAGATCCCCTTCATTTTCTGGAGCTGCCGGCGGACGGAGGAGAGGCATTCCTCGCAGCAGTCGATCCAGGCCACCCGGACCCGGGCTTCTTCATGCAGGAATTCATCCAGCACCTGGGAGAAGATCCGGCTGCTTTCCGGCGGCATAATACCCATGGACCGCAGCTGTTCCAGCGCCTGCCGGAAAGTTTCCCGGGCAATCTTTCGGGCTTCTTCCCGGTTGTACTGGGCCACAAAAGACCCGCTTCCCTGGACGGTGACGATCCGGCCTGTTTTCTGCAGTTCCCGGTACGCAGTTTTGATGGTTCCCCGGGAGAGACCGGTCTCCTCCTCCAGCATCCGTTCGGTGGGGAGGCGGTCTCCGGGCTGCATGGCGCCGGAGCGGATCTGTTCCTCAATCTGATCGCACAACTGCCGGTAGGCCGGAGTCTTACTGGTTTTATCAATGGAAAATGACATGGATAACCTCCCAAACTTTCTCTTCCCTATCACTTTACCACAATGACGTGATAATGTCAAGGGAAAGTGATATACCCAAAAATAAAAAAAGGTGCAAAATGATAAAAATGGTACAGAAAAATAAACCCTACTTATTGACATTTGTATAAACCAATGATATGATAAGGACAGAAAAAATGCGATACCAACGTTTTATAGAAAGAGAGAAGTTATAAAATGGAACAGACAAGTGCGGTGAAAAAGGTCGTAAATCCGAAGGACTTCCACGAGATCTGCCTGACGGGTCAGGGACTGACAGTGGAGATGGTGGTGGCAGTGGCCCGTTTTGGAGCCCATGTGACCATCTCGCAGGAGGCGGTGGAAAAAATGCGCGCCTCCCGGCGGCTGACGGAGAAAATTGTGGCAGGGGATGATCCGGTTTACGGGATCAACACCGGTTTCGGTGAGTTCAGCAAGGTGCGGATTGACCATGACAGCATTGACCAGCTCCAGAAAAACCTGATCATGAGCCACAGCAACGCAGTGGGCCAGCCTCTGAAGGAGGAAGTAGTCCGGTCCATGCTGCTGCTCCGGGCTAACGCTTTGTGCAACGGCTTTTCCGGTATCCGGCCGGAGGTGGTACAGCTGCTGGTGGATATGCTGAACGCAGGCGTCCATCCGGTGGTGCCGGAGAAAGGGTCCTTGGGCGCCAGCGGGGATCTGGCTCCTCTGGCTCACATGGTTCTGCCCATGCTGGGTCTGGGCAAAGCCTGTTATAAAGGACAGCGGATGACCGGCGCGGAAGCCATGGAGAAGGCAGGACTAAAGCCGGTGAGCCTGAAAGCCAAAGAGGGCCTGGCCCTGATCAACGGCACCCAGGTGCTGACCTCCATTGGTACTCTGGCCTGCTATGACACCCTGCAGGCAGCCCGGCTAGGCGATATTGCCGTGTCTTTGTCCATGGAGGCCCTGACGGCTCTGCTCAATGCCTTTGATCCCAGAGTCCAGGCAGTGCGGCCCCATCCGGGTCAGGCTTTGGTGGCCGCCAATGTGCGGGCACTGACCCAGGGCAGCGGCATTCTGGCTCACTCTCAGAATCTGCGGGTTCAGGATGCCTACGCCATCCGCTGCACCAGCCAGGTTCATGGGGCGGTGCGGGACGCGCTGGACTATGTGCGGAACGCCATCGAGATCGAACTGAATTCCGTGACGGATAATCCTATCCTCTTTACGGAGCAGGGAGATGTGATTTCCGGCGGAAACTTCCATGGAGAGCCCATGGCCTTTGCCTTTGATTTCCTGGGCATTGTCTGCTCGGAACTGGCCAACATTTCCGAGCGCCGTTTGGAGCGTCTGGTGAACCCCAACTTGAGCAACGGTCTGCCGGCGTTTTTGGTAAAAGAAGGAGGCATCAACTCCGGATTTATGATCTGCCAGTACAGCGCTGCTTCCATGGTTTCGGAGAACAAGGTGCTGGCCCATCCTGCCAGCGTGGATTCCATTCCCAGTTCCGCCAACCAGGAGGATCATGTGAGCATGGGTACCACGGCGGCCAGAAAGGCGGCTCAGATTGTGGAGAATACTCTCTCTGTCATTGCCTTTGAGCTGATGGCGGGAGCCCAGGGCATGGATCTGCGGGGCGGCGATCCCTCCCCGGCAACCCGGAAAGTCTACGCCAAAATCCGGGAAAAGGTGGCTTACTATGATAAAGACCGGGAGATCTGGAAGGATGTTTCGGCCATGAATGCGCTGGTTCGGGACGGCAGCCTGGTGGAACTGGTTTCCCGGATGGTGCCGGAGTTCCAGTAAAGCCGCAGTTCCAGTTTATAGCAAGGAGAGGGAGTCGTTCGGTTCCCTCTCCTTGCTTGTGTTGCGGGCAGTTTTTCCGCCGGGACTTTCGGGGTTTTTCTTGCCAGGACGGACGGGGATTGGGTATAATGCACTTGAACAAGGAGGAAAACCCATGAAGCAGATCGTCGTGATTGCCTACAACATGAGAACGGCAGCGTCCTATGCCAGACAGCTGGTCTCCCTGCTGGGGGAGCAGGAGGTGCCGGCGGAGGCCTACGCCATGGAGCGGGGACTGCCCTCCCGCATTTCAGCGGATGCGGTGCTCCTGTCCGCCCATTTTATCTACACCCTGCTGGAGGACCGGCTGCGGGAATGCCGGCATGTGATTGTGGCGGATATCACGCTGCCGGCAAAGGCGCTGGACTGCCTGCGGGAGATGCCTTCGGGGACCCGGGCTATGCTGGTGAACACCACCATGGAGATGGCGGTGGAGACCATCAACCTGATCCGCAATGCGGGCATTTACCACATTGAACTGGTTCCGGTGTATCCGGGCATGGAGGAGATTCCTCCCCTGTCTCTGGCGGTGACGCCGGGGGAGCGGGGGCTGGTGCCGGCCCAGGCCACGGAGGTCATTGATCTGCAGGACCGGGTTCTGTCCGCCGGCACCATCACCAATCTGGCGGCGAAACTGGAACTGACCCGGCGCCTGCGGTCGTCTAAGGTACAGACCTATTTTGATAGCCTGATCCGCAGCGACTGGGGGATTGAACAGCTGCTCAGCCGGGTTTCAGAGCAGGAGAGAAAGTTGGATCTGCTGATGCAGGTGTTTGAAGGGGGCATTATCACATTCGCCCGGGATGGACGGGTGGAGTTTTTGAATCCGGCGGCCCGGCAGCTGCTGGGGAACCGGGTCCAGTCCGCTGTGGGGAGCCAGGTGGAGGAACTGCTTCCGGAGTTGGAGACGCTGCAGATGCTTCATCTCAAAGAGCCCATCCGGGACCAGGTTATGACGGTGGGCGGGCAGCTGATGGACATTTCCGTGTATCCTCTGGCCGGTTCCTTGGACAGAGAGGAGTATGTGCTGATGATGCGGACCATGGAGGAGGTGGAGCGGAATTCGTTTCAGATCCGGCGGCAGGTGATGAAGAAGGGGCATGTGGCCAAGCATAACTTTTCCCATATCCGCACCCAGAATCCCAAAATGCAGCAGTTGAAGGAGACAGCCTGGCGGATGGCCGCTTCTTCCTCCTCCATCGTCATCTACGGAAAAAGCGGAACCGGCAAAGAACTGTTTGCCCAGTCCATCCACAATGCTTCTCCCCGCCGGAACTATCCTTTTATTGCCATCAACTGCGCCTCCATTCCGGAGAATCTTCTGGAAAGCGAGCTGTTTGGGTACAGCGAAGGGGCTTTCACCGGCGCCAAAAAAGGGGGCAAGCGGGGCTACTTTGAACTGGCCCACAAAGGAACGCTGTTCCTGGATGAGATCGGAGAGATGGACCTGGGGCTCCAGGCCCGGATCCTCCGGGTGCTTCAGGAAAAGGAGGTGACCCGGGTAGGCGGGGACAGCGTCATCAGTGTGGATGTGCGGATTCTCTCCGCCAGCAACAAACGGCTGCTGGATCTGGTGCGCCAAGGTCGGTTCCGGGAGGATCTGTATTACCGGCTCAATGTGCTCTCCATTGAAATTCCTCCATTGCGGGAGCGGAGGGAGGACGTGCCGCTGTTGATTCGGGATTTCCAGAACCAGCTGCAAACGGAGTTCACCCTGACACAGGAGGCGCAGGCGTTTCTGGCCGGGTATCCCTGGCCCGGGAATGTCCGGGAATTGGGGAACTTTGTGGAACGGCTCTCCTATCTGGGAAAGGCCGTCATGGGGCTGGAGGATGTCCGGTCCCAGCTGGATGAGCAGCCGGAGTCTCCCGCGGCGGCAAAAGACTGGTGGGGAGAGCAGTTTCTGGCGCAGCAGGAACAACTGGAGGTATATGGAGTCCTCCTCTCTCTCTTACAGGCAAACCGGGAGCGGGGCGTGCACCAGGGAAGAGGCGGGCTCAGCCGGGAACTGGCAAAACAGGGACACTTTCTCAGCGAGCAGCAAGTGCGGGCTTGCCTGGGGACGCTGCGGCGTTATGGGCTGGTGACCATTTACGCTGGCAGGCGAGGAACGGAAATTACTGAGGAAGGACGGCAGGTTTTGCGGGAAATTGGTTCAAAAACAGGTTACAATATAACCTGAAAAACAACCGATTCCGAACCGCCTTTGTTCGTAGACTTTCCAAGAGGGACGGCGGCAAAAAGGCCGGAACATGCGGTAAAAAGGGGATTCCTGATTTCAGGGATCCTTTTTTGGCGAATTGGCATGGGATTTGCGGACATATAGAGTGAAACCAAAAGGATCGAGAGAGGAGATGATGACAGTGCAGACACTGGAACCGGCGCTTTCCCAAGTGGACCGGGTGCGTCTGGCGGTGCTTCCCACACCGCTGGAGCCTTTGGCCAACCGGGAAAAGGAATTAGAACATTCTGGTATCTGGATCAAACGGGACGACCTGACGGGGCTGGGGCCCGGTGGCAACAAGCTGCGGAGCCTGGAGTTTCTGGCGGGACACGCCGTCGCTCAGGGGAAGGACACGCTGATTGCTTCCGGCCCCCTTCAGTCCAATCTGTGCACGCTGACGGCGGCGGCCTGCGCCAAGCTGGGCCTTCGCTGTGTGCTGGTACACAACGGCACCAAGCCGGAGCGGGCAGAGGGAAACGTGCTGCTGAACCGGCTTTTGGGAGCGGAGTCCCATTATCTGGGCACTGTGGATTCCGCAGAGCGGGAGCGCTATGTGGAGGCGCTCTGTGAAAAGCTGTCCGGCACCTGCCGCCCTTATGTGATCCGCAACGGTGCGACCACCGGCCGGGGGGCCCTGGGCTACACCAACGCGGTTCCGGAATTGGCTGCCCAGTTCCGGGAGAGAGGCCTGCAGGATGTGACGCTCTTTGCCCCCGGCGGAAACGGCGGAGTGGCCACGGGTCTGATCTACGGCAATGCCCTTCTGGGTTTTCCCTTCCGGGTGGTAATCATCAGCGTGGAGGATGACCGGGATACTTTAAGCCGTCACATTCAAGAGACCATGGCGGATCTGGAGGCCATTCTGGGCCTCCCCTTCCCGGGGAGGCTTGAGGATGCCTGCGTGCTGGACGGCTCCTACCGGGGAGCAGGCTGGGGAGCCAATACCCTGGAGAGCTGCCGGGCGGTGGAGGACTTTGCCCGGCGGGAAGGCATTTTGGTGGAACATGTGTACAACAGCAAGGTGTTGGTGGGGATGGAGGATTACATCCGCCGGGGCCGGGTCCCCGGGGCAGCCTGCTATCTGCACACCGGCGGCTTTGGTTCTCTGTTCGCGCAGTATCAGTAGAAACTGGAAACCCACAAATTTTGTGAGAGGAGGCAACTATGAAAGCATTTTTGAAACTGACCCCGGTGATTTTGCTGGCAGGCTTGTTGCTCAGCGGCGTGGACATTTTGCTGTCCGCCCCTCTGGCCACCGTGTGGGCGGGAATCCTGGCCTTTGTTTTGGACCGGAAGGCCTACAAGACCATTTATTCCTCTGCCATGGAGAACGCCAAAAACCTGATCGACATTCTGTTTCTGTTGATGATCTCCTTTGCCATGGCGGAAGTTTTTATGGCCAGCGGTGTAGGCGCCGCTGTCATTGAGGCAGCCATGGTGGTGGGGCTGACCGGCGCCACGGTGGCCAGCGCGTCCCTGTTGGTGACGGCGGTGCTGTCCGTGGCCACCGGGACTTCCTGGGGAACCTTTGCCGCCTGTGTGCCGGTGTTCCTGTGGCTGTCCCACATTGTGGGAGGTTCCCCGCTGCTGACGGTGGCGGCCATTGCCGGAGGCTGCTGCTTTGGCGACAATATTGGTCTGATTTCCGATACCACAGTGCTCTCTTCCGGCGTCCACAACGTGGAGGTGGTGGACCGGGTGCGGCACCAGGGCGCTTGGTCCCTCACCTGCCTGGCGGCTGGATTCATTGCTTTTCTGGTGGCTTCCAGCGCCATGGGACTGGGCGGCGCTGCCGGTAGCGCCGCAGAGGCTATAGACGCCATTCCAGAGGAGGTATGGGTGACGCTGGGTGAGGAAAGCTCCTCTGCCGTGACGCTTTTGGAGCAGGTCCGCAGCGGTGCGCCCATGTACTTGTTGATCCCGCTGGTTGTGGTGGTGGTCATGGCAGTGGCTGGTATGGGCACTGTGATTTGTCTGGGCGCTGGCATCTTCTTGGCCTTCCTGCTGGGCCTGGTTGCCGGCACGCTGACCCTGTCCAGTTTTGGGGATCTGGTGTACGCTGGTTTCTCGGATGCCGGTTCCTGGACCGTGGCCATGACCCTCTGGACCGCGGCTTTTGGCGGCATTATGTCCAGTATGAACGCCTTTGATCCCATTGTCCGGGGCGTGGCGGCTATTGTCCGGAATGTCCGGCAGTTGATGACCTGCAATGCCCTGCTGTCCCTGTTCTGCAATGCGGTGCTGGGCGACTGTACCGGACAGATTGTGACCATGGGTCCCATTATCAAGGATCTGACCGAGCGGGAGGTGGAGGTCACTCCGGAGCAGATGTACAAGCTGCGCCTGCGCAATTCCACGTATTCCGACGCCTTTGGCACCATCGGTTCCCAGCTGATCCCCTGGCACGGCTATATGATCTATTTTACCGGGCTGGCGGCGTCGGTGTATCCGCTGTACGAGTTTACTCCCATTCGGATTATCTCTGCCAACTATTTCAGCATCATCGCCGTAGTCTCCATGCTGGTGCTCACCATCACCGGCTGGGACCGGTTCTTCCCGGGCTTTAAGATCCCCACAGAAAAGGACGGCGCCCATCTGAAGGGAAGCGGCCAAAAGACGGTGTAGACTGGGGACTGAAGGCTGGACTTTTGGACAGATAAACACACTTCTTTACAATGACTTAAGGCGTTTCTCTCCTTTTTCTGCACCAAAAGGAGAGAAACGCCTCCCTTATTTTTTCCATCTGATATCCCCAAAAGTTTCCGCTAAAAAGCCGCCAGGGCGGGGGTTTTCAAACGGAAAAATTTAGATTATAATAGGCAAAGGAACGCAAAAGGGAAAACTTTCAGTCAACAAAAACATGCGCCGTTGGGCGATCGCGGGAATACGGGAGAGCGCGGCGGGACGGGAAATGGGTCCGGCCGGAAGGAGGCAGAGATGGAAGAGAAAGCGATTCAGTTCTTGGAGCAGAGAAGATTCAGCGAACTGCGGGAGTTGCTGAAAGAAATGGAACCTTTTGATATTGCCGCTATGCTGGAGGATGTGCCGGAGGAAGACCTGCCGTTGATGTTCCGGATCCTTCCCAAGGAGTTGGCGGCGGACGCCTTTGTGGAGATGGATTCGGACATGCAGGAGCTTTTGATCCACAGTTTCAGCGACCGGGAGTTGAAGACAGTGATGGACCAGATCTACCTGGATGATGCGGTGGACATCATTGAGGAAATGCCGGCTAACGTGGTCAAGCGGATTTTACAGCACGCGGAGCCCCAGACTCGGGTGATGATCAACCGGCTCCTCCAGTATCCGGAGGATTCCGCAGGCAGTCTGATGACCATTGAGTTTGTGGACCTGCGGAAGGATATGACGGTCCAGGACGCTTTCACCCGCATCCGGCGGATCGGCGTCAACAAGGAGACCATCTACACCTGCTATGTGGTGGACCAGAACCGGACCCTGTTGGGACTGGTTTCTGTGAAGACGCTGCTGCTGTCCAGCTACGAGGATGTCATTGAGGACATCATGGAGACCAACGTGATCTACGCCACCACCCTGGAGGACCAGGAGGACGTGGCAGAGACCTTTAAAAAATATGATCTGATGGCGCTGCCAGTGGTGGATATGGAGCACCGGCTGGTGGGGATCATCACCTTCGACGACGTGATGGATGTTATGCAGGAGGAGGCCACCGAGGATATTGAAAAGATGGCTGCCATTATGCCTTCCGACCGGCCTTATATGAAAGTCAGCGTGTGGGATACCTATAAGAACCGAATCCCTTGGCTGCTCTTTCTGATGCTGTCTGCCACCTTCACCAGCATGATTTTGACTCATTTTGAGGAGGCGCTGGCGGTGGTGCCGGCCCTCACCATCTTTATCCCCATGCTGATGGGTACCGGCGGAAACGCCGGAGGCCAGACCTCCGTCACCATCATCCGGGGACTCTCCCTCAATGAGATCGAGTATGAGGATATGCCGGCGGTGATCTGGAAGGAACTGCGGGTGGCGGTTTGCTGCGGCGTGACGCTGGCGGTGGTATGTTTTTTTAAAGTGATCTGGATTGACCGGAAGGAGCCTATGACGGCGTTGGTAGTGTCGGTGGCCATTTTGGTGACGATGTGCGTGGCCAAGCTGGTGGGCTGCGTGCTGCCGGTGCTGGCTAAGCGGGTCGGCTTTGACCCGGCGGTGATGGCCAGCCCCTTTATCACCACCATTGTGGACGCAGTGTCTCTGCTGATCTATTTTGCCGTGGCGTCCGTGATCTTTGGACTGTGACGGAGGCCCAGTACCAGAATAAAAGCCGGGGCATTGGGGTGGACCGCTTTTTTCGCGGGACCTGCCGCTGCAGTTCCTACAGAGAGTCTGTTTGACGGTTCATGACGAATTAATTTTGTCCACTGATATTCCGGTTCATTCCCGTATCTATCACAAACATAGCGGTTCGGCTCGTTTGTCTGTGCGCTTTTGAACACATCCGGATCCATCACAGAAGCTGAAACAAAGACACTCTTGATCATATCCATCGCTGTTCCCCCTTCGCTTATGGATTTTGAGCGCACATTTGCTATAATGTGCGCAGGGGCGGGCGCGAACCCAATCTTGGCGCTGGCCCACAATAACACCCTGACGGCCCAACTCTACAGCGAGTTTAAGGAATTTTTCCCGAACAATGCCGTAGAATATTTTGCCTCCTAGTGTGCCGGGACCGGAAAATAAATGAGATGAAAAGAGGGGAGAAGGATGAATAAACAGGATCGTGAATACGTCTCTGAGTTTGATCGGGAAGTAGAAAAATATTTAAAGGGAGAATAAACTAGGTAAAAGCAATAGATATTTACCGATTTTATGGATGAAGAATTGTTTGGAAATGAAAAGAAGACTTAAACTCAGCCTAAATGATTTTTTTGAGTGTGGCAGACAGATATGGAACATATTAAAAATCACAAAGAAGCACCCTCCGGGTACACCATTACGCCCTAAAATGACGGACAGAACTAAGGAGAAGATTTATCATGGATCATTTTGAATTAGTATCCGAATACGCCCCCACCGGCGACCAGCCCCAGGCCATAGAGAGCCTGGTGAAAGGGTTCCAGGCGGGGAACAAATTTGAAACCCTGCTGGGCGTCACTGGCTCCGGCAAGACTTTTACCATGGCCAATGTGATCCGGCAACTGAATAAACCCACCCTCGTGTTGGCCCACAACAAGACCCTGGCGGCCCAGCTCTACGGCGAGTTTAAGGAATTTTTCCCGAACAATGCCGTAGAATATTTTGTCTCCTACTACGACTACTACCAACCGGAGGCCTACGTACCCTCCAGCGACACCTACATTGCCAAGGACTCGGCGGTGAACGATGAAATCGACCGGCTGCGCCACTCGGCCACGGCGGCCCTTTCCGAGCGCAGCGACGTGGTTATTGTCTCTTCCGTGTCCTGTATTTATGGCTTGGGCAGCCCCATTGACTACAAAAACATGGTCGTCTCCCTGCGCCCCGGGATGCAGAAGGACCGGGACGAGGTGGTGCGGAAGCTCATTGACATCCAGTATACCCGGAACGACATGGACCTGCATCGGGGCACTTTCCGGGTCCGGGGGGATGTGCTGGAAGTGGCGACGGCCCGGACCGGCGAGTCCGCCCTGCGCATTGAGTTCTTTGGGGATGAGGTGGACCGGATCACCGAGATTGACACCCTCACCGGAGAGATCAAAGCCCGGCTGGAGCATGTACCCATCTTCCCAGCCTCTCATTATGTGGTGGCTCCGGAGCGGATGTTGGCGGCCGCCAAGGCCATAGAGGAAGAACTGGAGGAACGGGTGGCATATTTCCGCAGTCAGGACAAGCTGCTGGAGGCCCAGCGAATTGCGGAGCGGACCAACTTTGACGTGGAGATGATGCGGGAGACCGGGTTTTGCTCCGGTATCGAAAACTATTCTAGACATCTGGCAGGGCTTCCGGCTGGGAGCACGCCTCACACGCTGCTGGATTACTTTCCGGAGGACTTTCTTCTGATTATAGATGAGTCTCATATGACGGTGCCCCAAGTCCGGGGAATGTATGCGGGGGACCGGTCTCGGAAACAGACTCTGGTGGACTATGGATTCCGGCTGCCCTCGGCTTTGGACAACCGGCCCTTGAATTTTCAGGAATTTGAGA
>CAZDOQ010000052.1:0-10865 GCA_964507035.1 uncultured Lachnospiraceae bacterium
GCCTGCCGCTGGAGCAGGCGGCGCTGCTCCCGGCTCAATACCTGGACGCTGTCATTGACGATGATGTGTACCGAATCGACGGGGTGAAGCGGGATACCCAGAAAATGCGTCTGCTGTTGCGCTCCCTGGCCCGGAACGAGAGCACTACCGTCACCAACAAGACGCTGATGAAGGACATCAAGGCGGTGGACGACGAGGACATCGACGCCAATACCGTGGCGGCTTACCTGGATATCTTCAAGCGGCTGTTTATTACGGACAACCAGCCGCCCTTCTCCTCTGGTATCCGCTCCTCTGTTCGGGTGAAGCAGGCGGAGAAGCGGCACTTTGCCGACCCCTCCCTGGCCTGCGCCCTGCTGAAGACCACGCCTGCCGGGCTGCTGGGGGATCTGGAGACCCTGGGCTTCCTCTTTGAGGCCCTGTGTGAGCGTGACCTGCGGATTTATGCCGAGTCCTTCGGGGCCCAGTTCTACCACTACCAGGACTATAAGAATCAGGAAATCGACGCGGTGATTGAACTGCCCGACGGCCAGTGGTGCGCCTTTGAGATCAAGCTGGGGGCCAACCAGATCGACGCTGCGGCGGAGAATCTACTGGAGATTAAAAAGCAGATCGAGGCGGCGCCAAAGGGCAGGCCGCCCGCAGTTATGTGTGTTTTGTGTGGGATGGCAAATGCGGCGTATCAGAGGCCGGATGGAACGTTCGTGGTGCCGGTGACGGCGCTGAAACCCTGAGTACGGAGATGATGCCATTATGAATGTAAAAGAATTGATGGCAAGTCAGCCGCCGGAGGCCATTGCCGCCCTTCTGCTGGGCAGGTTCCCCAATCAGCCAGACGGTCGTGAGGCTCGTGAGCGGGCCATGAAACGCCTCATCCGACCCCTGCCTTTTGTAAAATTAACCTTTAGCACAAAATGAATCCCTCTGAGGCGGTTTACAACTCCTTCCGCCAGGTCACAAACTTTTTCTCCAGCTTCTCCACAATCCACACCGCCAGCATAGCGGCGGCGGAGAGAAGCACAATGGGGGCGAAGACCCCGGCCCCGTCCAGCTGGGTCATCATCCGCTTGCTGAAATACCCCAGACCGCTTTGGGCTCCCAGCCACTCTCCAATAGCCGCTCCAATGACGCAGATGGGGATGGCCATCCGCACCGCGGAGAAAAAGGAGGGCACTGCCCAGGGCAATTTCAGCTTCCAAAAAATCTCCCAGCGCCCGGCGCCGCCGGTGCGCATATACTCCTCCATTTCCCGGGGCGTGGACCGGAGGCCGTCGTGAAGGGTGACGGCCACCGGAAAGAAGGTAATGAGAATGGCCGCCAGCACTTTGCTCCAGATACTATACCCAAACCAGAGCACAAACAGAGGGGCAATGGCCATGGTGGGGATGGTCTGGGAGGCCACAATCAGCGGATACAAAGCCCGCTCCGCCGTAGGACTGGCGTCCATCCACACAGCCAGCAGCACCCCCAGCGCCATAGAAATCAAAAGCCCCAGGCCGGTGATGCCCATGGTAGCGGGCAGGTGCACCAAAAACAGCGGCTCCCGCAGTTCCCACAGCCGCTGCAGCACCTGCACCGGCGTGGGAAGAATGTAGGCTGCGTCAATAAACATGGCAACAGTCTGCCACAGCAGCAAAAATCCCAGCAGCACCAGGGCGGGCAGCACCCGGCTTTTTTTCTCAGACTTCATCATACTTCGCCTCCTCTCCCTGGAGCCCGGCAATGAGCCGCTCCTTCCATTTCTGCATCTCCGGCTGCTCCAGCATCTGCCGCCTCCGGGGCACCGGCAGCGGCACCGGAATGCTCTCCACCTGCCGCACCGGACGCCCCCGGAGCACCAAGATCCGGGTGGCCAGGTACAAGGCTTCCTCCACATCATGGGTCACAAAGAGCACCGTCTTGCCCAAGCTGGCCCACTGCTCCGCCAGCCATTCCTGAAGGGAGACCCGGGTCAGAAAATCCAGAGCGCTGAAAGGCTCGTCCAAAAGGAGCAAATCCGACCCGGAAAGCAGGGTCCGGGCAAAGGAGACCCGCTGGCGCATGCCGCCGGAAAGTTCCCGGGGCGCTTTGTCCCAGCAGTCCCCCAGACCTACCCGCTCCAGCATCTCCCGGGCCATGGACTCCCGTTCTCCTTTTGGCGCCTTCCGCAGTTCCAAGGGCAGCATCAGATTTTTTCCCACAGTTCGCCAGGGCATCAGCAAGTCTTTCTGGGGCATGAACCCGCTGTAACCTTTCTGCTCCCGCACATCCCGGCCGTCCACCAGGATTCGCCCTTCCTCCGGCTCCTCCAACCGGTTGATGAGCCGGAACAGGGTGCTTTTACCGCAGCCGCTGGCTCCCACCACTGCCACAAACTCCCCTTGCTCCACTGAAAACGACAAATCTTCAAACATCCGGCGGGCATCCTCCGGATACTGGAATGTAATATTTTGGAATTCCACTGTTTTTTCCATAAGCCTCCTTTCTTTCAGCCGATGGCCTCACAAAACCGCGGAAAAAGACGAAGCCGGGCAGAATCTGCCCGGCCTGAATCACGCGCTCTTGCGGTCTCCCCGCAGTCCATCCCTCCGTTGGCATTACCCAAATCAGGTCACAGGGTCGAAGCATGCTCCTCTCAGCCTGCCTGGCAGGCTCCCCTTGGCACATCCGTATTCTATTGTACAGCCGGCCCTGCCTCACCGCAGCAGCATCCGGTCGTTGGCCAGCTTCTTCCTGCTGGCCTCCGAGTAGCACGCAAGCAGCCGCTCCACGGTCATCTCCTCCCGCTCCTTGCCGGAAATGTCCAGAATGATCTGGCCGTCATCCATCATAATGGTCCGGTTGCCAATGGCCAGGGCCGCCTGAATGTCATGGGTGATCATCATGGTGGTAATGCGTCCCTTTGCCACCAGTTCCACCGTGATCTTTAACACCTTCTCCGCCGTGGCCGGGTCCAGAGCCGCCGTGTGCTCATCCAGCAGCAGCAGCTTGGGTTCCGCAATGGTACACATGAGCAGGGAAACCGCTTGGCGCTGGCCGCCAGACAGCTGGCCCACTTTGGCCTTCAGCCGGTCCTCCAGTCCCAGATCCAGCTGGCCAAGCAGGCTCCGGAAATAATCCCGGTCCCGGCGGCTCACGGCAAACAGGCTCTTTTTGGCTTTGCGGGTGTAGGCCAGGGCCAGATTTTCCTCTATGGTCATGTTGGGGGCCGTTCCCTTTAGGGTATCCTGAAACAAGCGGCCAATGTCAAAGGCCCTGCGGTAGTCCTTCCAAGCGGTAATGTTTTTGCCATCCAGGCAGATACTGCCGGAATCCAGCCAAAAGGCGCCGCCGATGGCGTTGAACAAGGTGGATTTTCCTGCGCCGTTGGAGCCG
This sequence comes from uncultured Lachnospiraceae bacterium, assembly GCA_964507035.1. Taxonomy (GTDB): domain Bacteria; phylum Bacillota; class Clostridia; order Lachnospirales; family Lachnospiraceae; genus Pseudolachnospira. Next base: position 3,355 of record CAZDOQ010000052.1, read on the forward strand.
ATAATGGTCACAAAATCCCCCGGCGCCAGATGCAGGCTGACGCCGCTTAGCGCCGTCTTTTCGTTGGGAGTCCCCGGATAGAAGGTTTTTCTCACGTTTTCCAGCCGCAGCATTTAATTCCGCTCCCTTCTCTTCATTTTCTGCAAGGCCATCCACTGCTTCAGCGCCGGCAAAGAAAGAGCCAGGGCCACAATGATGGCGGAGACCAGCTTCAGCCCGTAGGAGGGAAACAACTCCACCTTCAAAGCCAGGGCAATGAACATCCGGTACACCGCGGAACCCAGGACAGCGGAAAACAGCCCCACCGTCACCGAGCGGCGTCCCACAATGGTCTCCCCAATGATCACCGAAGCCAGGCCAATGACCACCATGCCGCTGCCGTATCCGGCGTCAAAGAAGGACAGGGACTGGCCCACCAGCCCGCCGGACAGGGCCACGCAGGCGTTGCCCAGGGCCAGACCGGCACATTTGTACACATCCGCGTTGATGGAGGAGGAGCGAACCATATCCTCGTTGTCCCCAGTGGCCCGGACGGCCAGGCCCTGGCGGGTTTTGAAATACACAGAGAGGACCACGCCCAGCAGCAGGCAAACGATCAGCGGCAGAATGATCTTGCTCTGGTTGGATGTGAGGCCAAAGGCATTTTCCATCTGCCGGAACAGAGTCTCCCCGGTGGTCACGGACACGTTGGACTTGCCGCCGGTGATAAACAGATTGATGGAATACAGCCCCGTCATGGTCAGGATACCGGCCAGAATCGGATGGATCCCAATCTTGGTCTGAAGCAGTCCGGTGACGCCCCCCGCCGCCGCTCCGGCCAAAGCCGCCAGCACCAGTCCCAAAAACGGGCGTCCCGCCACCGTAACCATCACAGACACCGCCATGCCGAGGCAAAAGCTGCCGTCAGCAGTCAGATCCGGGGTATTTAAAATCCGAAAGGTAATATACACGCCCATAGCCAGCACGGCGTAGGCAAATCCCTCCTGGAGGGAACGAAGCAGCAACACTCCCATGATCTCCTCTCCTTGTCAAATCACTTCTCTACCGGGCTTCCGCCAGGGCAATATGCTCCTGGATTACCTGGCAGGAACGGTCAAAGGCCGCCTGTTCCGCCTCCGTCAGCTTCAGAGACAAAATCTCCTCCACCCCGTTCTTTCCGATCACCGCCGGCACTCCAGCGTGGAAACCACTGTGGCCATACTGGCCGGTGAGATAAGCGGAAACCGGGAACACCCGGCGCTCGTCACAGAGCACCGCCTGGCACAACTCCGCCAGCGCCGCCCCAATGCCAAACTCGGTGGACCCTTTTCCAATAATAATCTCCATGCCAATCTGGTGGGTCCTCTCTTCCAGGATCTCCGGGGCAGCCTTTCCGTATACCTCCGGCTTTTCCCGAATCAACTCCGCCAGCGGCTTTCCCATTACCGTGATATGGGAGTAGGGCACCATAGAGGAATCCCCGTGCTCTCCCATGGCAAAGCACTGGATGGACCGCATATCCACTCCAGTCAACTCATGAAGCGTCCGGCGCAGCCGCGCCGTGTCCAGGGACGTGCCGGTGCCAAAGATCCGCTCCGGCGGATAGCCCAGATGCGCTCTGGCATAGTTCACCACAATATCGCAGGGGTTGGAGATGGAGATGAAGATCCCGTGAAATTGGGTCTGGGACAGCTTCCCCACCACATCCTGCATGATATCAATGGTATCCCCCAGCATATCCAGGCGGGTCTGCCCCGGCTTCCGGGAGACGCCCACTGCGTTGACCAGGATATCCGCCTCGTCGCAGTCGGCGTAGGTCCCAGCATGAATAGCCACTGGCCGCTTCATAAAAGCCGTGGCGTCCGCCACGTCCTTGGCCTGGCTGTCCGCTTTCTTCTCATCAATATCAATCAGCGCGATCTCATCGCAGACTCCGGCCATGGCCAGATTCAAGGTACACAGGGAGCCCACGTGCCCGGCTCCCAAAATCACAATCTTGCTCATCTCCTTTTCCTCCGGCGGTCCGCCGCCCAGCTTTTTCCGTCAAATTTTACTCTCCCAAAATGGTGAAGGTCTCCCGCATCTCATCGGTGACGGTGATCCCCAGCTGATTGGCCGTTGCCACATTGATCATCCGGGCATATTCGGCAATCTGCTCCACTGGGTTCTCCGCGACGGTCTCTCCGTTCACCAGCCGCTCCACCATCTGCGCGGTCTGCTGGCCCAACACCGTATAGTCGATGCCTACGGTGGCCAAGCCGCCGTCGATGACCATGGAGTCCGCTCCCACGTAGATGGGAACCCCCGCCTCGTTGGCCACCTGGAGATACACGGCCATGGCCGAAGCCACCGTGTTGTCATTGGGGGTGAAGTAGGCGTCCACAGAACCCGCCAGGGAAGCGGCGGCCTGCTGCACGTCCGCAGTGCCGGTGACCGTAGCCTCCTTGTAGGCAATGTTATGGGCGTCGCAGTAGGCTTTGGCGCTCTCAATACCGGTGACCGAATTGATCTCGCTGGTGTTGTAAACCATGCCGATGGTCTGGATATCCGGCGTCAGTTCCAGGGCCAGATCCAGGATCTGATCCACCGGGATGGAGTTGGAAACGCCGGTGATGTTTCCATCCGTCTGATCCAGAGCCGTCACCAGCCCCGCTTCCACCGGATTGCTGACCGCAGAGAACACAATGGGGATCTCCTGGGTGGTAGAAGCGGCCACCTGGGCTGTGGGCGTGGCAATGGGCACCAAAATGTCCGCCCCATCGGTGATCAGTTCCTGCATAATGGTGGGCAGAATGGTGGTGTCCCCGCTGGCGTTCTGGTACAGGATCTCAATCTTTCCTTCATCCACCAGGGGCTGCAGTTCTTCCACAATGGTCTCATAGATCTGGTTTAAAGACGAGTGATCCATATGCTGGATAATTCCCACCTGGATCGTCTCACCGTCTGCCACCTCCACCTTCACGCCTCCCTGGGAAGCCTCTCCGTCATCCTGGGACGCTACTTCGCTGTCTTGGGAGGCGGCCTCGCTCTCCTGGGACGCTGTGCTGCCGGAGGCCGCCGTGGTCTCCCCGTCTCCGCCGCCGCAGCCTGATAGCAAGCCCGCTGCCATCACCAAACTCATACCACATGCCAAAAGGGTTCTGCTTTTCATCTCTTACTCCTTTCCTCTGTGTGGCGTGTTCCTCACGCCATCCAGTTGCACCCGGCGGGTGTTTCTGAAAACCGGTGGGGCGGGCGGCCGGTATTGGCCGGCAGAACTTTTCCGGGCTTTCCCAAAAAAAATCCTTACTCTGCCATTGCAGAATAAGGACAAGTTCATCACCTGCGGTACCACCTTACTTAATTCATTCCGAATTCACTCTTTCAGGAGTGCCAATACACCCCCTGCCCTTAACGCGGACAATACGTCTTGGATACTTGGCTGTGCCTTTCCCCTTGCCCTCAGCGGCCCATGTACCTCAGCGCATTCTGCGGTTTCTCAGCCTCCCCGCTCTCTGTGAGTGCTCTCTGCAGCACCTTCTCCGCCTCTATGGTTTAGAAAGTGTTTTGTTTTGATATGGGTATTATACGCAGGTTGGGGGGATTTGTCAACTGGATTTTCAGGGGACTTTCTTTGCCTGGACGTCCCCCCTTGGCTTCTTCTATACTGCCTGCGCCTGCTGGTCTCTTTCCACCCTAGCTGGGACCGGAAAACCCGGGTGATACTGGACCCGGATTCCGGAGAGATACTGGAAAGGGAAACGGTTTTGGAAAATTAGAGAGCGCTGCCCAGCCCCATGATTTCAGGCCGCATCGGGATCTGACTCCCTCTGCGGCCCTTTTCTCACTTCTGCTTTCAGCAGTCTTTTTTCTCCAACTCTCCCAGGGAGTAGGCCATGTGGAAGGCTACGCTGGGATTCAGCGGCACGGTCCCCATATGGCATGGCCCGTCTATGATCAAGGCCTCCGGCGCTTCCGCCGTAAAGGGCTTCCAGAGCCCCCGGCCCCCGTCCGGGTCCCCGGTCTTCATGAAATTCGCCCAGGAATCCGCCAACAGATTGGACAGATCATAATCCTGCCCGGTGTAGGGCCTCCGGGAACGGGTCAAGGTCTGGAACACATAGTGATGCTCCGAGGAGTGGTATGCCTGGTCCGTCCCCGGCGGCACGTAGGTAAAATAGTACAGATACGCCGGATTTCTCCCCAGCTTAAGCTGATTCCGGCACCAGGCCAGATCCCCCGCCAGCATATCGTCCCCAATCAAGTCTTCAAAGCAGACCCGGCAGGCCTCCGGAGCCTCCGCCTGGATGGCCGCCAGAAATGCCTCCGCCTGGTCTCCATACCGCTGCTGGGCTATCTGCCGCATCTCCTCATAGGAGGGAGCGGGCTTTCCGGGCTGGCGGAATTCCGCCGCTGTGCAGCCCAACATGGTATCCACTACCCTGTGGCGTCCGTGCCGGAAATACAGGTCCAGCCGCTCCGGATGGACGTAGCCGTCCACGCAGGGCATATAGTGCTCCAGGTAGCCGGGACCGCCTTTGAGACGAATAAAGGCCTCCAGCAGAGTCTCCGCCGGGAGGGCACGGGCCTCCGCCACGGTGGACGCCCCCAAGACATCCATATATTCCTTGCCATAGACAAAGGCCTGCTCCAGAGGCAGAGCGTCTGCCGCTGCGCCGCGGCTCAGCCCGCCGCTGCTCTGCATGATGGCCCGCTTGAAGTCACCGTCCGTCAGGGGCGTGCCGCAAAGCCGTTCCACGCTGGCGCCTCCGGCGGACTGGCCGAAGATGGTGATGTTGTCCGGATCCCCGCCAAAATTTTGGATATTGCGCCGCACCCACTTGAGGGCGGCAATCTGATCCAGGGTCCCATAATTTCCCGTGGAATGGTGAGGGTCCTCCTCCGCCAGCTCCGGCAGCGCCAGATATCCAAAAATATTCAGCCGGTATGCCACCGACACCATGATAATGCCCCGCTTGGCAAACCCATCCCCGTCATAGGCATTCAGATAGCTGTACCCGGTCTCAAAACCTCCGCCGTGAATGTACACTGCCACCGGCAGTTTGTCCTCCGGCGTCTCCGCCGGTGTCCAAATATTCAGGTACAGGCAATCCTCGCTCATGGGATATTCCCGGCAGTAGAATTCCATTCCGGCCAGGGTGTTTCCACCTCCCTCGGAAGAGAACCGCTCCTGCATGGGAATGCTGGCAAAGGTGTGGGCCTTCCGCACGCCCTCCCAGGGCTCAGGGGGCTGGGGCGCACGCCAGCGCAGTTCTCCCACCGGGGCCTTGGCAAAAGGGATCCCCCGGAAAACCGAAAACATTTGGTTGGCCGAGGGCATTCCCTCCACTGGTCCGCATTCTGTCATCACCTGAAGCATAGAAGCCATATCCGTCTGTTTCTCCTTCCCATAATCCTTTTTCCATCATCATTATACAACTGGCTGTTTTTTCCGTCTAATGCCTAATCCCTATGCTTTTCCATACAAAATCCGTATTACTCGTCCAGCTTTTTCAGGCTGTGCTTCACCATAAACTTCACGTACGCATTCCCCGGAGGCGCGATCATCTTTCTCTCTTTGCCAATCTCCAGCATTCTGGCAGAGGGTTTGCCGTAGGGCTTCCACACCTGCTTGCCCTGGAAGTTGGGATTGCCGGTCTTGATAAAGTTGGCCCAGTAATCCGCCAGTTCGTTGGACAGGTCAAAGTCAAATCCGGTGTAGGGGCGCTTGGACCGCAGCAGGGTCTGGAACACAAAATGGTGCTCCACTGAATGGTGGGCGCCGGTGGCCTCCGCTCCGGGCGGCACATAGGTGAAATAGTAGGCATAGGCAGGTTTCCGGCCCAGGGCCACCTGATTCTCGCACCAGGCCAGATCCCCGGCCAGCATATCGTCCCCCATCCGATTCTCAAAGAACTGGACGCAATACTCCGGATTGTTGGGGTCAATGACCTTTAGATACTCCTTGTTATCCTCCCCGTATTGCTCCGCGATCTTGGCCAGCACGTCCATCTTGGGAATGGGATTGCCTTTGTGGCGCATCTCATCGGAGGTGCAGCCCACCATGGTGTCAATGTCCGCGTGCTTGCCGGACAGGAAATACTGGGCCGGCGCTTCCGTCAGTGCGTAGCCGTCCACCGAAGGGGAGAATGGCATCCCCGGATAGATCTGTTTAAACTCCTGATATTTGTCCACCAGGGTCTGGGCGTCCACCTGACGGGCCTCCTCTATGCTGGAGATGCCCAGCATTTCCAGGAACAGCTTCCCGTTCTCCAAGGCCTGCTCATGGGACAGGGTGTCCAGCAGTCCGCCCCGGGACAGGCCGCCGCCGCTCTGCATAATGGCCCGGATAAAGTCCCCCTTGACCAGAGGGCTGGCGCACATATTCTGGACGCTGCAGCCGCCGGCAGACTGGCCGAAAATGGTGATCCGCTCCGGGTCGCCGCCAAAGGCGGCAATGTTTCGCTTCACCCACTTGATGGCAGCCGCCTGATCCAGGGTCCCGTAGTTGCCGGTGGAACCGTTGGGATCCTCCTCCGCCAATTCCTGGTCGGCCAGAAAGCCGAACACATTCAGCCGGTAGTTGAAGGTCACCATCACGATCCCCCGCTTGGCAAACCCTTCTCCGTCATAGGCGTTCAGGTATCCGTACCCGGTCTCAAAACCGCCTCCGTGGATATACACCGCCACCGGCAGCTTTTCCTCCGGCGACTTGGCCGGAGTCCAGACATTCAGATACAGGCAGTCCTCATTGAGGGGATACTCCACTACATAAAACTCTGTAGCCGCCAGGGTGTTGCCGCCCTCAGAGGCAAACCGGGGCTGAGGACAGATATCGCTGAACTTATACGCCTGGCAGACGCCGTCCCAGTTTTCCGCCGGCTGGGGAGCCTTCCAGCGCAGCGGCCCCACCGGGGGTTTTGCATAAGGAATGCCCTTGAAAACGCTGACCGACTGATTTCCCGCCGGCAGCCCTTCCACCAGACCATTTTCTGTTTTCACTTGCAGCATTGCCATCTTTCTTCCTCCGTTACGGCAAGAGCCCCCGGCGGCCGCGGTACTCCCGCAGACACCGGGAGCTCTTGCGATTGATGATATGGTCTCCCTCCCAATGTTATCACAAAAATTTGCGAATTTCCACAAACATTTTATGAATAAATCCCCTATATATCGCTATATATCGCTTTCGTTCCGTTCTTTATATTCCATAAAGAAATTTTTCAGCCGGACCAGCGCCTGGATCAAAATGTCTTTCTCTTCGCTGTCCAGATTCTTCACCACCGCCTCAATCATCTCATGGTGGAACTTTTCATGGTGGCGGTAGGCCCGCACGCCCTTATCCGTCAGCAGAATATAGACCACCCGCCGGTCCTCCTCGCTTCTCTGCCGGACCGCATACCCTTTTTTCACCAGGTTGTTCATGGAGATGGTCAGGGTGCCCATGGTCACGGACAGCCGCTTGGCAATGGAGGACATGTTCTGGGGCTCGTCCACCCCCACCGCTTCAATGATGTGCATGTCATTGTTGGTGATGTCCCGGAATTCCCCGGTGA
>CAZDOQ010000053.1:0-10467 GCA_964507035.1 uncultured Lachnospiraceae bacterium
GGACCCGGTATCCAGTGGCCTCAATGGCTTCCCGGAGCTTTTGGGGGTCCAGTTCCTGTTCGGAGACAATAACGGTTTCTCCCTTCCCGCGGGAAGAATGGACCTTTTTAACTGGAAAAGCTTTTCGGATGGCATCATTCACGTGGGCTTCGCACATGCCGCACTGCATGCCGTCCACAGACAACGTATACTGGATCATGGCGTATCTCCTCCTGTTTGGGGACGGACTGTAGCGCCGCTCACCCTATAGGTAGAATACCTCTGGAAAATGGGAAAAACAAGAGCAGAGAGGGCAGATGAAAAAAATGGTCAAGAAGAAAACTTTGGAAAAAAGAACTTGACCTGGGAGGGAGTCTGTTGTAAAATGTGGTTAGTTAGCAAAAACTAACCCATACCATTTTACTATCCTTTGCAGATTCATGGGAAAAACCGGAAAGGGGATGTATATGAGCGTTGTAATCGTGGGCGGCAATGAGAGAATGGCCACACAGTATGAAAATATCTGCCGGGAACACGGATGTAAGGCCAAAGTCTTTACCAAGGAAAATGGTTCTCTGAAGAAAAAGATGGGCTGTCCGGACCTTCTGATCCTGTTTATCAGCACCGTCTCTCACAAGATGGTTCTGAGCGTGACCCAGGAGGCCAAAAAGAATCGGATCCCGGTGGCCCGGGTGCACACCAGCAGCGCTACAGCTCTCCGGGCGGCTCTGTCCGAGCATGGCCTGGCGGCCAACTAAGCGGCGGACACAAAGAGAAATCCGTGGCCGGATCTGTTTACCGGATCCGGCCATAGATGCTGTGTGAAACACAGCAGAGAAGAATTGAATAAGAAGCGCCCAATGGCAGGTACCGCTGTAAGAGCAGGTACAATTCCAAGGGACAGAGGGGGCCGGTTTCTCATGGGGGAAATCGGTCTTTTTTCTGTGACAGAAAATTTCGTGTGTTGCCCCAGGATTTGATTGACAAAATGGACAAAAGAGGTACAATGGTAGCATAAGAGACTATTGCATCTGTAACTGTTTTGGATGAGACTATCTATACCATGGCTCGTAGGAGGGAAAGCGCAATGGAAGATGTCAGACAGGCGCAGCGAGATCAGAAGGCCATCCGGATGATGAACGAACCCATTTCCCGAATCATTCCCAAGATGGCGGTTCCCACCATCATTTCCTTTCTCATCACATCCGCGTACAATCTGGCGGACACATACTTCGTCAGTTCCCTGGGGACCGACGCCACGGCGGCGGTGAGCGTCAACGCCTCCCTGGATCAGATCATCATGATGGCCGGTTCCATGCTGGCGGTGGGGGCCAACAGCTATATTGCCCGGCTCTTGGGGGCAGGGGAGCGGGAGAATGCCAGCCGGATCCTGTCCACCGCGTTCTTTCTGGCCTTTGCCTTTGGCACAGCGGTGCTGGTGTTGGGCATGACCTTTATGCATCCGCTGGTGCGGCTGCTGGGAGCCACGGACACCTGCGAACAGTATTCCATTGAGTACGCCACCTATGTGGTGCTGGTGGCGCCGTTTATGGCGGCCAGCTTTGTCATGAACCAATGCCTTCGGGCGGAGGGGAGCGCTCTTTTGTCCATGATCGGCATGGGCTTTGGAGGCGTCCTCAACTGTGTGCTGGATCCCATTTTCATTTTTGGCCTGGATCTGGGGGTGGCGGGAGCCTCCATGGCCACGGCCCTCTCCAAGCTGGTCAGCTTTTCCATTTTGATCTTCCCGTACCTGACCCGCCGCAGCGTGCTACATCTTTCCCTGCGGCGCTTCCAGGCCAACCGGGAGAACCTGTATCAGATTGTCTCCGTGGGGTCCTCCTCCATGTTCCGCACCGGCCTTTCGGTGGTCTCCGCCATTGTGCTGAACAACATTGCAGGCCACATTTCCGTCGCGGTGCTGGCGGGAATCGGCGTCTCCACCAAGATTATGATGTTCCCCTTTGGCGTGATCTTGGGATTTGGCGCAGGTTTTCAGCCGGTGGCCGGCTATAATTGGGGCGCCAAGCGGTTTGACCGAGTCCGAGAGGGATACCGGTTTACGGCGGTCACGGCCTTGGTGGGGGCGGCGGCCATGGGCCTGGTGCTGGGGATTCTGGCGCCTCAGGTGATCTTCCTGTTTTCCGAGACGGATTTGGAAGTCCAGCGGATTGGGGCACTTTGTATCCGCCTTCAGTGTCTGGCACTTCCCATCCACGGCTGGGTGGCGGTGGTCAATATGTTCTGCGCGGGTCTCGGATATGTGAAAGGCGCACTGATCCTGTCCACCTCCCGCCAGGGCAGCTGCTTCCTGCCGCTGGTGCTTCCCCTGTCCCTGCTTTGGGGATCCACAGGCGTGGCGGCGGTGCAGGCGGTGGCAGACGTGCTGACTTTGGCTTTGGCGGTTCCCATTGTCCGGCGGGTGCTGCGGCGGGTCCGGCAGCGGGAGGAGGAAGCACTCCGGGAACAACAAATTTTGGAGGAGCCGGTTCTTTGGCAGGAAGCGGTAGAGGGAAAGCGAGGAGGAAAATGAGATGCCAAATCCTGTTTTGGCCAGCCTGCTGCGGATCAACCGGCAGCGGATGCGGCAGCTCCGGCAGGAGCTGGAGCCCTACAGCTATGTAGGGACCATGCACTTGATTGTTCTCTATACCCGGCGGAATCCCGGAGCCAGCCAGGAGGAGATTGCCCAGCACTACGCCCTGGATAAGGCCAGCGTAGCCCGGGACGCCCGGCGGCTGGAGGAGATGGGACACATCCGCCGGCAGATGGACCCCAAGGACCGGCGGCAATATCAGCTGTATCTGACAGAGGCAGGGCGGCGTCTGCTGCCGGTGCTGGACGGCGTGCAGGAGCGGTTTGCGGAGCAAATTTCCCAGGGCATGACGCCGGAGGAGTGGGAGACTCTGATCCGTCTGCTGGGACAGGTGGAGCAAAACTGTTTTTCCGGCGCGGGGGAACTGTCGGAGCAGGAAAAAACGCCGGAGCGGGGGATCATACGGAAAAAAAAGGAATAAAGAGCCAGAAAAAAGAGGAAGATGGAGAGGAGGAGAGATTTTCCAGAGAGGAGTTTTTCTGATGACAAATCCATTTTTGATTGGCAGAGTGGAAGCCCTGGAGCAGGCGGCCAGTTCCGGGCTGTCCACCTCCACTATCAGATCCGAGTCCACGTAGGCGCTCCGTTTTTGGAATTCTCCAAGGATTATGGGGCTGGGGGCTTGCAGACTCCGGACCTGTGGGATGGGCCGTCCTCCGTGTATGAACAGGGGGCCGCCCAGTGGCAGGGCACCGATTCGGGGGAGAAGCTCTACTTTGTGCTCCAGAACGATTCAGAGGGAACGCTGCTGGACCTGTTAGAAAAAAACTTGTACATCTCGAACATATGTGCTAGAATAGAGAGGAACATATATTCGGGAGAGAGGCATGCTGATTCAAGAAAATTTATCTCTGCAGCAGAAGCTGGCCATTCTGGCGGATGCCGCCAAGTATGACGTGGCCTGCACTTCCAGCGGGGTGGACCGCCGGGGCCGGAAGGACGCCCTGGGAAACGCGGTCTCCTGCGGCATCTGCCACAGCTTTGGGGCGGACGGCCGGTGTATATCCCTGCTGAAGGTGCTGCTGACCAATGAATGTATCTATGACTGTAAATACTGTGTCAACCGGGCCTCCAACGACACGGTGCGCACCTCCTTCACCCCGGAGGAGATCTGTACCTTGACCATGGAGTTTTACCGGCGGAACTATATTGAAGGGCTCTTTTTGAGTTCCGGTGTTCTGCGTTCACCGGATTACACCATGGAGCAGATTTACCAGGTTCTCTGGCAGCTCCGGGAGGTCCACCGGTTTTGGGGGTATATCCATGTAAAGGCCATTCCCGGGGCGGACCCGGAGTTGATCCGCCGGGTGGGACATCTGGCGGACCGGATGAGCATCAACCTGGAACTGCCCACCGGGGAGGGACTGAGGAAGCTGGCGCCGGGCAAAACCCGGGAGAAGATCCTCACCCCCATGCGCCAGATCCGGCAGGGGATCCAGGAGAACCGGCTGCAGCTTTTGGAAGCCCAAAACCAGAAAAAACTGTATCCGACGGCCCTGCCCCAGGGGGGAGAGGGCGGCGGGGCGCGGAAAATGCAGGTCCCCGCTTTCCGCCGCCGGAGCAGTCTGCCGGCCACCCGAAACGGTCTACCCGCTGCCGGAAAGGCCCTCCGCCATGAGGAAAAAAGCAAATTTGTACCGGCGGGGCAAAGCACCCAGATGATCATAGGGGCCACCGGGGAGACGGACCACCAGATCCTTTCGGTGACGGAGGCCCTGTACCAGCGCTTTGACCTGAAGCGGGTTTTCTTTTCCGCCTACACCGCCGTCAATGAGGATGCGGCGCTTCCGGCTCTGGGCACCAAACCGCCGCTGCTGCGGGAACACCGGCTCTATCAGGCGGACTGGCTGCTCCGGTTCTACGGCTTTCAGGCGGGAGAACTTTTGAGCGAAGAACGCCCCTTTTTCAACGAGGATCTGGACCCCAAGTGTGACTGGGCCCTGCGCCATCTGGAGTTGTTTCCGGTGGAGGTGGAGAAGGCGGACTATGCGGCGCTGCTGCGGGTGCCGGGAATCGGCGTCAAATCTGCCAGGCGGATTTTGGCTGCCCGGCGCAGCGGCTATCTGGATTTTTCTGATCTGAAAAAGTTTGGGGTGGTGCTGAAGCGAGCCGGATTTTTCATCACTTGCGGCGGGAAAATGCAGGGAAACACACCACTGGAGGAGGCGTTTTTGACCCAGGCCCTGACGGCCCAGGAGCGGCCCAAACGAGAGCAGATCGGGGGAATAGGCGCTTTCCGGCAGCTCTCCCTGTTTGAGGATTTTCACCTGCAGGACCCTGGTCCGGGACCGGCGGGTCTCTGGAAAAGCCTAGGCGGGCTGTTTTAGGAGGGCGGCGGGGAGGAGAAGAGCCATGGAAGAGCAGTGGGAGAAAACCATATACGTGTGTAAGGGGGACCCGGAGAGTATTTTGACAGGGGTGTATGACGCGTGGGCCTCCCGGAAAGGCCATTCCCGGGTGAAGCTGGATGTGGAGAGCCAGAAGACGCCGGAGCTTTTTGCCTCCTATGTGCCGGTGGAGACGGATCCTGAGAAGGCCAGGAAGGTCATGAGGGCCATCCGGCAGAAGATCAGCGGCCGGGCCTGGGAGATGGTGTACCGGGCCGCTCTCTCCCGGAAGGAGAGCCGGGCGGATGACATTTACCGGTTTCTGGTGGGGGGCTTTTATTTTGGCCCCCGGGTTTTGGGGATGCTGGCGGAACCGGCAGTGTACCGGCTGATGGAGCTGAACCGGGCGGTGGGAAACGAGGCCCACTATTTCCGGGAGTTTTTGCGCTTTGAAGAGCGGGAGCACCGGGTGCTCTTGGGAAAGATTCGTCCCCAAAACCAGGTGCTCCCCCTGATCATGCCCCACTTTGCGGACCGGCTGCCCCGGGAACATTTCCTGATTCTGGACACGGGGCGGCAGACGGCCGGGCTGCACCCGGCAGGCGGGGACTGGTATCTGGCTTCCCTGGCATCAGAGAGGGTGGAAGAACTGCTCCGGGAGAAGGTGGACAGTTACCAGGATCTCTGGAAGACCTTTTTTAACGCCATCGCCGTGGAAGCGCGGAAGAATCCCAAACTCCAGCGGAATATGTTACCCCTCCGGTATCGGGAGTATGTCACGGAATTTAAAAAAGATCCTGGAAAGTGAATCCATCTCCAATAACCCCTTTGTATCCCGGTATTGTTTGCATGGCGGGGCTTTTTGTGGTAGACTACTTCCTAGAAGAGTAAAAGAAGAAGCACCCTGCGGGTATAACTGGATGCCGTGAAAGACACGGCAGTGCCAAGGAAAGGAAGTGGTGGACGTGAGACGTGTTTTCTTGATGGTTTTGGACAGCTTTGGAATCGGCGCCATGCCGGATGCGGCGGATTTTGGAGACGAGGGGAGCAATACCTTGGCCGCTGCCTCCCGGGGAGCCGGTTTTTCTATGCCCAATATGGGACGGCTTGGCTTGTTTTCCATTGATGGAGTGGACTGCGGGACCCCGCCGGAGCAGCCGGAGGGCGTTTACGGTCGTCTGGCGGAGGCCTCCCGGGGCAAGGACACCATTACGGGACACTGGGAAATTGGAGGGGTGATCTCTCCCAATCCTATGCCCACCTTCCCCCATGGTTTTCCCCCGGAACTTTTGGAGCAGCTGTCCCGGGCCACAGGCCGGGGGATTCTCTGCAACCGCCCCTGTTCCGGGACGGTGGTGATCCAGGACTACGGGGAAGAGCACATGCGCACCGGGGATCTGATTGTCTACACCTCGGCGGACAGCGTGCTCCAGATTGCCGCCCACGAGTCTGTGGTGCCGGTGGAAATCTTATATGAGTATTGCCGGGCGGCCCGGAAAATCTGCCAGGGCCCCTGGGCAGTGGGGCGGGTCATTGCCCGTCCCTTTGAGGGAGAACCGGGACACTTTGTCCGGACCGTGCGCCGCCATGACTTTTCCCTGGAGCCTCCGGCCCCTACCATGCTGGACTATCTTTTAAAGGCAGGCCAGTCTGTGCTGGCGGTGGGCAAGATCCATGATATCTTTGCGGGCCGGGGCATTGGCGAGTACGTCTACACCACCGGCAATGAGGATGGGGTTGATAAAACTCTGTCCTACATGGACCGGGATTTTGAGGGAATCTGTTTCACCAACCTGGTGGATTTTGACATGCTCTACGGACACCGGAATGATGTGGACAGCTACGCGGCGGCTCTGACCAGCTTAGACCGGCGGCTGCCGGAGATTTTGGCCAAGCTTCGGCAGGAGGATCTGCTGATCCTCACGGCAGACCATGGCTGCGACCCTTCCACCCCGTCCACGGACCACTCCCGGGAGTATGTGCCCCTGGTGATGGCTGGAGCGCCCCTTGAGGCCGGGGTGAACCTGGGTACCCGCGGCACCTTTGCCGATATAGGAGCCACCGTATTGGATTACCTGGGGGTGCCGGGAAAACTGGACGGAACCAGCTTCTGGTCCCAGATTCAGAAAAGGAGGAGATGGCATGCAGCTGGATAAAAAAGAAATTTTGCGCAAGGTGGATCACACGCTGCTATCCCCCACGGCAACCTGGCAAGAGATCCGCCAGCTCTGTGACGATGCCATTGCCTATGAGACAGCCTCTGTCTGCATTCCGCCGGCCTATGTGAAGCGGGTCAAGGAATACGTGGGCAACCGGCTGCGCATTGGCACGGTCGTTGGATTCCCCAACGGATACAGCACCACCTCGGTGAAAGCCTTTGAGGCGGACGACGCCCTGAAAAAAGGGGCAGACGAACTGGATATGGTCATCAACCTGGGGAACCTGAAGGATGGGAGCATGGACTGCCTCCGCAATGAGATCCGGACCCTGAAGCTGATCTGCGGGCGTCGGGTCCTGAAAGTGATTGTGGAAGCCTGCGAGTTGACCCGGGAAGAGAAGATCCGCATGTGCCAGCTGGTCACAGAGACCGGGGCGGACTTTATCAAAACCTCCACCGGTTTTGGGAAATCCGGCGCCACACCAGAGGATGTGGCGCTCTTTGCGGAACATATCGGACCGGGGGTCCGGATCAAGGCGGCGGGGGGCATCTCCTCCTTTGAGGAGGCGGAGCAGTACATCCGCCTGGGAGCCAGCCGTCTGGGCACCAGCCGCCTGGTCCGCCTGATGAAGGAGGAAGAACATGGATGACCGGACGTTGGCGGAAGCGGCCCTTAAGGCCCGGAAAGGGGCCTATGCGCCCTATTCCCACTTTCAGGTGGGGGCGGCGCTGTTGGCCGCAGACGGCACGGTGTACACCGGCTGTAATGTGGAAAATGCCAGCTACGGAGCGGCTATCTGCGCGGAGCGGACCGCTTTTGTGAAGGCGGTAGGCCAGGGGGTCCGGCAGTTTACCGCCATTGCGGTGGCAGGGGGCCCGGAGGGAAAAGCGCCGGAGCAGACGCCGCCCTGCGGTATCTGCCGCCAGGTGATGGCGGAGTTCTGCGGCCCCTCCTTCCGGATTCTGCTGCCCACATCCCCGGAGGAGATCACCGTTTATACCCTGGGCCAGCTGCTGCCGGAGGCCTTTTCTCCAAAATCGCTGGAGTAGTGCTTCCGGAATCAGGAAGCGAAAGCCGGACAAGTGGGAGGAATATTTGCCATGCGCATGTATGACCTGATTGAAAAGAAAAAGCTGGGGAAAGTTCTTTCCCAGGCAGAAATTGAATGGATGGTGGACGGTTATGTGAAGGATACGGTTCCGGACTATCAGATGGCAGCCATGCTCATGGCCATCTGCTTCCGAGGCATGTCCCGGCAGGAGACCGCCTGCCTGACGTTTGCCATGGAGCATTCCGGGGAGGTGATGGACCTGTCGCCGCTTCCGGGCGTCACCGTGGATAAGCACAGCACAGGCGGCGTGGGGGATAAGACCACCCTGGTGGCAGGGCCTCTGGCGGCGGCCTGCGGCGCGGTGGTGGCCAAAATGTCCGGCCGGGGCCTGGGCCACACCGGCGGAACCATAGACAAGCTGGAGTCCATTCCGGGCTTTCGTACTTCCCTGGACCGGGAAGAATTTCTCCAGGTGGTCCAAAAAACCGGAATCAGCATCATAGGCCAGACCGGCAACCTGGTCCCGGCGGACAAAAAGCTCTATGCACTCCGGGACGTGACGGCCACCGTGGATTGCGTTACCCTCATTGCCTCCTCGGTGATGAGCAAGAAGCTGGCCGCCGGCAGTGCCTCCATTTTGCTGGATGTAAAAACCGGCAGCGGCGCTTTCATGAAGGAACCGGAGGATGCGGCGGATCTGGCGGAGGAGATGGTTGCCATCGGCGCTTCTGCCGGGCGGAGAACCGGGGCCCTGATCACAGACATGGACGTGCCCCTGGGCCGGATGGTGGGTAACGCCTTGGAAGTCCGGGAGGCGGTGGAAGTGCTGCGGGGAGAAGGGCCGGAGGATCTGACCCAGGTCTGCGTGGCGCTAGCGGCGGAGATGCTGATCCTCTGCCAGCTGGCCGCCCGGGAGACGGCGGAATCTCTGGTACGGAAAGCCCTGGAGGATGGAAGCGGCCTGGACCGGCTTCGTGCCATGGTGGAAGCCCAGGGAGGAGACGCCCGGGTGCTGGAGGATCTGGACCGGCTGCCCAAGGCTGCCTGCCAGTTTGTGCTGCCTTCCCCGGCAGACGGCTATGTGACCCATATGGATACAGAGGGAATCGGCCTGGCGTCCATGGCCCTGGGGGCTGGCCGCAGCCGCAAAGAAGATCCGCTGGACTACGGGGCTGGCATCCAGCTGTTAAAAAAGACCGGCGATCCGGTGCAAAAAGGCGAGGGCCTGGCCATGCTCTACGCCGCAGAAGAATCCCTGTTTTGGGAAGCGGGGCAGAGGCTGCTCTCCTCCTATATTCTGGGAAAAGAGAAGCCGGAATGCCGCAACCATGTGCTGGCACGGGTCGGGGAAGAGGGAACCCTTTGGCTGTGAAACAGCGCCTTCCGAAGACGTTCCGAAGAGGTTCCAAAAAAGAGGCAAGAAAATTGGTTGTAGATTTTCCGGTTCTGTGATATACTATTGCAGGAAGTAGATGATTCCTGGGGTGTTCGCTTATTCCTGTGTTTTTGAACCTACATGTTGACCTACGGGATTCCTATATTGCCGTGCGGATGTCAGGCCTCCGTTTCGAGTGGAAGGCAGAAGTACTGGCTGCGGTTGCCCATCTAGCTTTGCTAGGAGTCAAAAAGCAGGAACCGGCATTCTGGGAATCTTTTTTAAAGACTGGCCTGAATATAACAGGAGCATTGAATACGTACAAATGCAGAAGGCAGACGAGGGAATACGGAAGTATCATAAAATTGGCTTGGCATAAGGTTGGGAGTACAGATTGGGGTACTCTTTTTTATTTCTGTTCATGGCAGATTGGAGGGCATTTTTTGAGATTCAGACAGCTCTGTTAAGCGGCCGTCCGGCAGCTTCGGTCCTTCTCTTGTTATACGCCGGATTTGACGAAGGAGGCGGCGTTCCGGAATTTTCTGGAGTCCTACACGGACAGCCCGGTCCGTCAACCAGTATCTGGAAAGCCACAGTATGGCTTCCGGAGGTGGCGGTGCTGGAGGTCACCGGCCGGGGAAGGCGGCTACGGGCACGGGGTGGGCATGGGCCAGAGCGGCGTAGGCGGCATGGCGGATGCAGGCTATACCCACGACCAGATTTTGGCCCGTTTTATCCAGGTACGGAGTTCACGCTGATTTATTAAGTCTTGCTATACACTTATAAGAAAAAAAAATCCATTCATTTAAAAAAAGAAAGCATACCCAACCCGGAAATTTATTTGCATTATTGACAGGATTCTGCATTTGGCCTATAATCAGAATTACTATAGGCCGTTATAAAATATATAAAATCAATGGGCCTATAAAATTGAAGGAGGATGATTCCAATGGCTAAGATTCAGATGAAAACGCCGTTAG
>CAZDOQ010000054.1:0-10398 GCA_964507035.1 uncultured Lachnospiraceae bacterium
GAGTATACCCATTGACCCGGCGCTTCTATACTGGTATACTACCAGAAACGAAAAAAACTGTGCTTTCCGGACGGCATTCCCCAAGGCAGACCGGCTGGATGGGCAGAAGAATACGGCAGGAGGAAACGATGGAACTGGATTTGGGAAAGATTCGGGAACGGATCAACGGAATTGATGAAAAACTGGCCGCGTTGTTTCAGGAGCGGATGGAACTGGTGGGCCAGGTGGCAGAGTATAAAATTCAGAATAACAAGGAAGTTTTTGACCCAGAGCGGGAGCGGCAGAACCTGGAGCGGGTGGGAGGCTATCTGAAGGAGGAGGACCAGCAGGATATGCGGGAGGTCCTGTCCCACATCATGGCCATCAGCCGGAAACGGGAGTACCGGATGCTGGTGGAGCACGGAAAAGGCGCTTCCACAGGCTTTGCTATGGTTCAGGAGTTGCCGGTGGAGAATCGGCGGGTGGTCTATTCTGGCATGGAAGGCGGTTTCGGCTATGAGGCGGCGGTCCGGTTCGGCGGAGGAAAGGGCGAGCTTTTTTCTGTGCCCAACCACCAGGCGGTGCTCCAGGCAGTGGGGGAAGGCCGGGCGGATTACGGAGTGCTTCCCATTGAAAACTCCTCAGCGGGAGCGGTGACAGACGTGTATGATTCTCTGCTGCGCTTCCCGGTTTGTCTGGCGGCGCACATGACGCTGCCGGTGGTCCACTGCCTGCTGGGGGTTCCCGGGACCCGGCTGGAGGAGATCCGCCAGGTCCACTCCCATCCCCAGGCGCTGTCCCAGTGCGGCCCTTATTTGAGCCAGCATCCCCATTGGGAGCAGGTGCCGGAGAGCAACACAGCGGCCAGCGCCAAGATGGTGGCAGAGTGGGGGGACCGGAGCGAGGCGGCGGTGGCCAGCGAGGCGGCGGCGGCCCTGTACGGCCTGCAGGTGCTGGCGCCCTCCATTCAGTACAGCGAAAACAACACCACCCGGTTTGTGATTGTGACCAAAGAGAAGCTGTACCGGGAAGATGCCTCCAAGCTTTGCCTGTGCCTGGAGTGCCGCCATGAGACCGGTACGTTGTACCGGCTTTTGGCCCATTTTGCCTACAACGGGCTGAACCTGACCCAGATCGAGTCCCGGCCCATTCCCGGACGCCGCTGGGAATACCGGTTTTTTGTGGATGTGGAAGGCAATCTGAAAGATGCAGGCGTGCAGAACGCGCTGACGGCCCTCCAGGAGGAAGCGGCTTCCTGCCGGATTTTGGGGAATTGTTAGGAGAAGGTACCATGGAAACGGAAATGATCTTATACCGGAATTTTGAACACCAGGAACTGTTTGACGGCATGTGTCGGCTCATGAGCGGGGACGGCAGGGAGGAGCGACACGCGGTGCTGGGCGGTCTGACGGAGATGGCCAACACCCACGGCTTTGAGGGCAACGTGTGGCACAGCTTCCTGGCTTACCTGCTGGCCAACCATGAGAACGCCCTCAGCACCTCCTGCGAGATCCGCGGCAAGGTGGAGGGAAGCATCAACACCCTGGCTCTCCACGATTTTCAGATTTTTCAGAAACTCTTTGCCTATGATCTGGAGGAACTGGACCGGGAACTGGGAGGAAACCTCTTTGGCATCCTGAAAAACTACCGCAGCGTCGCCAGCACCAGCAAGGTGTTCAATTCCCGGGTCCGGGACCGGATTGAGGAACTGAGCCTGCATTTGGCGGCTACCCATACGCCGGATGAGTTTTTGGACTGCGTGACCCAGTTTTACAAAGAGTTCGGCGTGGGCAAGTTTGGCCTCCACAAAGCCTTTAAGGTGGAGCACGGCCAGGACGGCCAGGCCCAGATTCTGCCCATCACCAAGACCGAGCACGTCCGGCTCTCGGATCTGGTAGGATATGAGCGCCAGAAACAGCAGCTGGTGGACAACACGGAGGCCTTTGTGTCCGGCAGGAAGGCCAACAACTGCCTGCTGTTTGGAGATGCGGGAACGGGGAAATCCTCCAGCATCAAGGCCATCCTCAACGAGTATTACGACCGGGGCCTGCGGATGATTGAGATCTATAAGCATCAGTTCCAGAATCTGACCTCGGTGATCCATCAGATCAAAAACCGGAATTACCGGTTTATCATTTACATGGATGATTTGTCCTTTGAGGATTTTGAGATCGAGTATAAATATCTGAAAGCGGTCATTGAAGGGGGATTGGAGCGGCGTCCGGAGAACGTGCTGATCTATGCCACCTCCAACCGGCGCCACCTGATCCGGGAGAAGTTCACGGACAAGCGGGAGGCGGACGATGAACTGCACAGTTCGGACACGGTCCAGGAAAAGCTGTCCCTGGCCTACCGGTTTGGCGTCACCATCTACTATGGCATGCCGGACAAGAAGGAATTCCAGCATATTGTCAAGACCCTGGCGGAGCGGAATGAGATTTCCTTAAGCGAGGAGGAACTGCTGCAGAAAGCCAATGCCTGGGAACTGCGCCACGGCGGCATGTCCGGCCGGACCGCCACCCAGTTTATCACCCATCTATTGGGAAAAGGAGATCAAAAGGAGGAGTGACCATGAAACAAGAAGTGTTGGACGCACTGAAACAGCGGAGAAGCATCCGGAAGTACAAACCGGAGCAGATTTCGGAAGACTTGCTGCAGGCCGTGCTGGAGGCGGGTACCTATGCGCCCACCGCCATGGGCCGTCAGGACCCGGTGATGGTGGTGGTCCAGGACCCGGCGTTGCGGGAGAAGATCTCCCGGATGAACCGGAACGTTATGGGGGCGGAGTCGGACCCTTACTACGGCGCTCCCACGGTGATCTTGGTGCTGGCGGACGGCGCTCATCCCAACTATGTCCAGGACTGCAGCCTGGTGCTGGGAAATCTGATGAACGCCGCCTACGCAGTGGGACTGGGCTCCTGCTGGATCAACCGGGAGAAGGAGATGTTTGACTCCCCGGAGGGAAAGTCGCTCTTAAAAGAGTGGGGCCTGCCGGAAACTTTCCGGGGCGTGGGCGCTTGCATTCTGGGATACCCGGATCAGGAACTGCCGGAGGCAAAGCCCAGAAAAGAGGGATATGTGATCCGGAAATAAGAACGGGCATCTCGCCCGGAAATTAGGAAGAGACCGGAAGCAGCCGGTACGAGGCGGCCTCCACCTCCTGGGAGAGGGCCGCCTCTTCGGCGTTTACCTGTCCGCTGCCAGGGTTTATTGACGGTACCATCTAGGGCGCCAGAGTCAGTCCTTCCAGGGTGGGGATGGCCATCAGAGAGTAGTTGGTGTAGTAGATCACAAAGCCCGGTTTCCCGGCGGCGGGCTTTTTCACGTGCTTCCGCTGAATGTAGTCCACCTCCACCTTGGGGGCCTCCCGGCCGCTGGAGTAGTAGGCGGCCAGCTGGCCCGCCTCCTCAAAGGCCCGGTCCGGCAGTTCCTTTCCCTCGGTCTTGACAATCACATGGGAGCCGGGGATCCCTTTGGCGTGGAACCACCAGTCTCCGCCATTGGCAAACTGGAAGGTCAACTCCTCGTTCTGGTAGTTGTTCTTTCCCACATACATATGGAAGCCGTCGGAGGACAGATAGTGGAAAGGCTTGCTGGTCCCCTTGACCTTCTGCTTTTCCCCGCCGTGCTTTTTGATATAACCGGCGTCCTGGAGTTCCCGCTTGATCTGGGTCAGGTCCGCCTCCTCCCGGGCAATGTCCAGGGAGGTGCGGATGGACTCCAGATGCCGGGTCTCCGCCTGGGTCTCCTCCACAAGACCCAGCAGCGCCTGGTGAGTGCGCTTCAGCTTGTTGTAGCGGTCAAAATATTTCTGAGCGTTTTCCTGGGCTGTGAGGGTTGGATCCAGAGGGATGGCGATCTCCCGGTTGTCCTCATAGTAGTTGGGAACGGTGACGGATTTCTCCCCGCCGGAAAGCTGGTAGCCGTAGGTCTGGAGAAGTTCCCCCCAGATCCGGTATTTTTCCCGCTTTTCCGTGTCTTTCTGCTGTTTTTGCTGCAGGTCCAGCTTCTTGTAGCTGCGCTCCAGAGCCGTCTGGACGATCCGGCGCAGTTCAGAGGACTTCTGGCGGATCCGGGTGACGGCGCTCTTTTCCGCGTAGTAGGTCTCCAGCACCTGGCTCATGGTGGGAAACTCCCGGACCGTCTCCTCTGAATACATGGCCAGCCGGAAGGGGGCAAAGTCCAGGGGCTCCTTGCCCCGGTAGACAATATTGGGGGTAAAGTGTTCCTGCCGCACGTCCTCCATGAGCAGAGAGAAGGTGCGGAACAGGTGGAGCCGCTCCGCCTCCCCCAGGGCTTGGATGGGCTGAGCCGAATCCAGACCGGACCGGAAGCAGATCTCCTCCGCCATCAGGGGGCTTAAGCCGGTGAGGCCAGTGTAGAGGGCCTTGGCGGTGGGCTGAGGCAGGGCGCAGATTTTTCCGTAAAAATCTTCCTCCGAGATGGTCAGGGGATTCTCCTTGTGGGTAGTCTCCGGAATGAAATAGGGACGCCCCGGCAGCACCTCCCGGACGGAGCTGACGTTCAGGGATATATGCTTGATGCTGTCTAAAATCTGATCTTTGCTGTCCGTGAAGATGATGTTGCTGTGCTTGCCCATGAGCTCTATGATTAGGTGCTTCCGGCACAGGTCCCCCATCTCATCCAAATGCTCAATCTCCAGCCGTAGAATCCGCTCCAGCCCCGGCTGGGTCACAGAGAGGATCCGGCCGCCGCCAATGTGCTTCCGAAGCAGCATACAGAAACCAGGGGCCGTGGCCGGCCCCGGTTTGTTTTTGTCTGTGAAATAGAGGAGAGGCAGGCTGGCGCTCGCCGAGAGCAGCAGGCGAAATTGTTCCCGCTGGTTTTTTACGGTGAGCATCAACTCGTCTGCCTCCGGCTGGGCAATTTTGGCAATCCTTCCGTCCGCCAGCCGCTGCCGCAATTCCGCCGCCATACAGGCGATGGTCATTCCGTCCAATGCCATGTTTCCACCTCCGCCGTGTCCCTCACGGCATTTTCGCATCCCCGAAAGGAGGATTCTGATTCAGTAATCCTATGGGAAATGTTTGACTTCACTGTCCATATGGATTATAATTGACTGTGTGTGCAAAGTCAATGGTCCCCGTTTCCGCGTGTGCCTTGGCTGTGCGAAGGACGCGAAAGGAAACGAAAAACATGGTCAAAAGCATGACAGGGTTCGGGAGGGCGGAACTCTCGGACGAAAAGTGCCGGATGCTGGTGGAGATGAAAGCGGTGAATCACCGGTATCTGGACATGAATATCAAGCTTCCCAAAAAGTTCTGTCTGTTTGAATCCCAGGTCCGGACGTTGATGAAAGAATATGCCGGCCGGGGGAAGCTGGATATTTTTATTTCCTATGAGGATTACTCTGGCGAGCAAATGAACCTCCATTACAACCGCCGCCTGGCCGGGGAATATATGGAATATTTCCGGCAGATGAGTGAAGAATTTTATATTGAGAACGACATTCGGGTTTCCCATCTGGCGCATCTTCCGGAGGTCTTTACCATGGAACAGACCGAGGAGGACGAGGAACAGCTCTGGCATCTGCTGGAGGCGGCCCTGCGCCAGGCCGGCCGCGAGTTTGTGGAACAGCGGAGCCGGGAGGGAGCCCTTTTAAAACGGGATCTCCAGGAAAAACTTTCCGCCATGGAGAAACTGGTGGCCTTTGTGGAGGACCGGTCCCCGGAAGTGGTGGCCGAGTACCGGGAGCGGCTGGCGGCCAAGATCCGGGAACTGCTGGCAGACGCCTCGGTGGATGAGAACCGTCTCATGACCGAGGTGGCGGTGTTTGCAGATAAGACCTGTGTAGACGAGGAAACGGTGCGGCTCCGCAGCCATATGGACGGCATGCGGAAGGCGCTGGAGACGGAAGACGGCGAGAGCGTAGGGCGCAAGCTGGACTTTCTGGCCCAGGAAATGAACCGGGAGGCTAACACCATCCTCTCCAAATGCGGTAGCCAGGAGGTTTCCGCCGCGGCCATTCAGCTGAAAACAGAGATTGAAAAAATTCGGGAGCAGGTGCAAAATATTGAGTAGGCTTATTAATATCGGTTATGGCAATGTGATGAACGTGGATAAGATCGTCTCAGTGGTAAGCCCGGATTCGGCGCCCATCAAGCGGATGGTCCAGGCGGCCAAGGATGCGGGCACTGCCGTGGATGCCACCCAAGGGCGCAAGACCAAGGGCGTCATTGTCACGGACAGCGGGGTCTTGGTCCTGTCCGCTCTCCTGCCGGAAACCATAGCAAGCCGCTGCGAGGGGAAGGAAAAATGAGAGAAGAGGGCAAGCTGGTGATCATCTCCGGATTCTCCGGTGTGGGGAAGGGGACGGTCATCAAGGAATTGATGAAGCGGTATGACGAATTTTTCTTTTCCGTGTCTGTGACCACCCGGGCGCCCCGTCCGGGGGAAGTGCATGGAAGGGAATATCTCTTCCTCTCGGAGGAAGAATTCCAGGAATTGGCCCAGGAGGGCCGCCTTCTGGAGTATGCCGGATACACCGGCAACCGCTACGGAACGCCGGCGGATCCGGTGCAGGAACACCGGAAAGCAGGGCGGCATGTGCTGTTGGACATTGAGATACAGGGAGCCTTCCAGGTCCGGGAGCGGTGTCCGGAGGCGCTGATGGTCTTTCTGATTCCGCCTTCGGCCCAGGTGCTGTACCGCCGCCTGGTGAACCGGCAGACAGAGTCCCGGGAAAAGATCCGCAGCCGGATGCTCCGCTCGGCGGAGGAGGCGGAGTACGTGGAGCGGTACGACTGCATTTTGGTCAATGAAGAATTGGATACCTGTGTGGAACAGCTGCACCAGGTGATCTGCCACCCGGAGCGGGCCCGCCGGTTTTGGGAGAAAAATTGGGAGCGGGCCCGGTCACTGGGACAGGAGATCCGGGATCAGGTGGAACAAGAAAAGCTATAGGAAAAGGAGATTGAAAGTATGTTACATCCGTCTTATTTGGAGTTGATGGAAGCGGTCAACAAGAATGTGCCGGAAGGGGAGGAACCCATTGTCCAGAGCCGGTACTCCATTGTGTTGGGAACCGCCAAACGGGCCCGGCAGCTGGTGGCCGCCGGTGTGGACACCCTGTACGGCGAGCAGCGCAAGCCCCTCTCCATTGCGGTGGAAGAACTGTGGTCCGGGAAGATCCAGATTCTGGGCGAGGGCGAAGAGGATGAGGAACAGGACCAGCCGGCGGAAGCCCTGGAGGCAGAGGGGGAGCCGCTGGAGGAGGAATCCTGGAACGCCTTTCCGGCAGGCGAGCCGGAAGCGGATGCTGAGGAGCAGGACTCCCAGCCGGAAGAATGAACATCTTATTTGTCTCGCTGGGATGCGATAAGAATCTGGTGGACTCGGAGGTTATGCTGGGACTTTTGACCCGCCGGGGCTTCTCTCTGACGGATGATGAGAGGGAGGCGGATGTGATTGTGGTCAATTCCTGCTCCTTCATCGGGGACGCCAAGGAGGAGAGTATTGAGACCATTCTGGAGATGGCAAAACAGAAGGAGACCGGCCGGTGCAAAGCGCTGATTGTGGCCGGATGCCTGGCAGAGCGGTATCAGCAAGAGATTCTCTCAGAACTGCCGGAGATAGACGGGGTGGTGGGGACCACCGCCTACGACCGGATTGTGGAGGCGGTGGAGGAGGCTCTGGCCGGACATACCCCCTACCGGGCTTTTCACAGCATAGACGAGACGCCCAAGCGTATAGCCCCTCGGGTGGTGACCACCGGAGGGTATTATGCGTTCCTGAAAATTGCTGAGGGATGTGACAAACACTGTACCTACTGCGTGATTCCTCAGGTCCGGGGCCGCTACCGCAGCGTTCCCCTGGAGGATCTGGTGGCGGAAGCGGAGGAGTTGTGCCGGGGCGGTGTCCGGGAACTGATCCTGGTGGCCCAGGAGACCACCCTGTACGGCGTGGATTTGTATGGCAAAAAGATGCTGCCGGAACTGCTGCTGCGGCTGGCGAAGATTCCCTCTCTGGTCTGGATCCGCATCCAGTATTGCTATCCGGAGGAGATCACAGAGGAACTGGTGCAGGTGATCCGGGAGGAGTCCAAGGTCTGTTCCTATCTGGACATCCCCATCCAGCACGCCAGCGGCCGGATCCTAAAGCGCATGGGACGCAGGACCACCCGGGAGGATTTGACTGCCCGCATCCGGTATCTGCGGGAGCAGGTGCCGGACATTGCCCTGCGCACCACCCTGATCAGCGGTTTTCCCGGGGAGACGGAGGAAGACCATCAATGTCTCCTGGAGTTTGTGGAGGAGATGGAATTTGACCGGCTGGGCGTTTTTGTCTACTCCCAGGAGGAGAATACCCCGGCGGCCCAGATGCCGGACCAGATCCCGGAGGAGGTCAAGGAGGCCCGGCGGCAGGAACTCATGGAGTTGCAGCAGGCGATATCCCCGGAGCGCTCGGAAGCCCTGGTGGGGCAGACCCTGCTGGTCATGATCGAGGGAAAGTTGCCGGAGGAAAACGCCTATGTGGGCCGGACTTACCGGGATGCTCCGGGAGTGGACGGTTACATTTTCATTCAAACGGACCGGGAGTTCATGAGCGGCGACTTTGCCCGGGTGCGGGTGACCGGAGCGCTGGAATACGATTTGATGGGGGAACTGTGCGATGAATCTACCGAATAAACTGACGACGCTGCGGGTGATCATGGTCCCGGTGATGGTGCTCTTTCTGGTGCTGGATATGGGGAAGACGGGGGATTACATAGCGCTGGCTATCTTTTGTCTGGCCAGTTTTACGGATTTCCTGGACGGCTATCTGGCCCGGAAGAATCATCTGGTCACAGACTTTGGGAAATTCATGGACCCGCTGGCGGACAAGCTGCTGGTGGGGTCCGCCGCCATCTGTCTGGTGGAAATGGACCTTTTGCCCGCCTGGATGGTCTGCGTGCTCATTGGCCGGGAATTTGTGATCAGCGGTTTCCGTCTGGTGGCGGCGGAGAATGGCGTGGTCATTGCCGCCAGCATGTGGGGAAAGTTAAAGACCACCTGCCAGATGTTTATGACCATTGCGCTGCTGCTCCATTTTGAAAATTCGGTCTGGCAGATCCTGGAGCAGGTGCTGGTATGGGGTTCTCTGATCTTGACCATACTTTCATTGGTGGATTATATCTACAAAAACCGGCAGGTGATCAAAGGCGGCGAGAAGAGTGGGATCTGAGACAATGGCAAGAGAAGAGCGGCTGGTGGCGCTTTTGCGAAAGCGGCAGCTGCATGTGGCCACGGCGGAGTCCTGCACCGGAGGGCTGATTGGAGCCTCCATTGTGAATGTGCCCGGGGCCTCCCTGGTGTTTGACCAGGGACTGATCACCTATTCCAATGAAGCCAAGGAACGGCTCTTGGGGGTCCGGCGGGAGACTTTGGAGAAGTATGGGGCGGTGAGTCCGGAAACGGCCCGGGAGATGGCTGTGGGAGCGGCCGCTTCCGCCGGCTCCCAGGTGGGCATCTCCTCCACCGGCATTGCAGGGCCGGACGGAGGCACCCCGGAAAAACCGGTGGGGCTGGTGTATCTGGGATGCTTTTGCCAGGGGCAGGTGTCTGTCCGGCGGTGCCAGTTTTCCGGAAACCGGGAAGAGGTGCGCCGCCAGGCCACGGAGACGGCGTTGGAGTTTGCGGCAGCGTGTCTGCAAGGGGAAGACAAAACAGCATGATCAAATGGATGGAAGGATTGTACCTGGGGGATGGTGCAGAAAGACAGGAACAGAAGATTCGGAGGGACATGGAGCAGGGAAAGCTGCGGTGGCATGTCTATGTTCTGATGCTCTCCACCAATCCCCAAAACCAGCTGGACATCCTTCCTTCCGCATTTTTGCGGCAGTCTTACTACCAAAAGCAGGAACTTTGGGTGGCGGGGCTGGCCCTGGGGCGCGAGGAGGCGCTGGAGGTACTGCAGCGGATGGCAGCGGATGCTGTCCGGGAGACCGGGGGCGCGGACCTGCGGGCCTTTCTTTTGGGACGGAAAGACCGGGAACAGGAGGGGACAGATGGTTAGCGTAATTCTGACCCTGCTGAAGATTGTGGGAATTTTGCTGCTGGTCCTGCTGGGGCTGGCGCTCTTGCACCTTCTGGGCGTCCTTTTGGCTCCCTTCCGTTATGAGTTGCGGGGCTCCGCCCAGGATCTTTCCTCCCTCCAGATCCGGGGGCGGATCACCTGGCTGGGCCGCCTGCTTTTTCTGGAGGCCTGGTGGAAGGAGGGACGGGCCTCCGGCGTGCTGCGGCTGGCTGGGATCCCGCTGTTCCGGTTTCCGGCTCCGGCGCGGAACGGGCCGGAGGAAGCGCCCCGGCGGGAGGACACGGGAGCAGATGGGGCTTCCCGGCAGGCGGGGGCGGAACCGGGCAGAACGTCCCGGCGGAAGCATACGGAACAGGAGACGTTTTCCCGCCGGACCAGCTTAGA
>CAZDOQ010000055.1:0-10289 GCA_964507035.1 uncultured Lachnospiraceae bacterium
TGGTACTTTTGGAAGACATATCCATCTTTTTATTGCAATTCGCGGAAACTCAAGCTTTTTCTCCCGTTTTCCGCCTGTTCCCGCCGTTTTCCGGTTCCGGGCCACTCTGCGGCGCGTCCGGTTTTCTCAAACTATTTGGCTCCGATATGGTTGATCATACTGGCCAGATATCCAGCCCCAAACCCGTTGTCTATGTTCACCACGCTGACGCCGCTGGCGCAGGAGTTGAGCATGGACAGGAGGGCCGCCAGTCCGCCAAAGGAGGCGCCGTAGCCCACGCTGGTGGGCACCGCAATCACCGGGCAGTCCGCCAGCCCGCCAATGACGCTGGCCAGAGCGCCTTCCATGCCGGCAATGGCCACAATGGCCCGGGCGCTCATCATGTCCTCCGCATGGGACAGGAGCCGGTGCAGCCCCGCCACCCCCACGTCGTACAGTCGCACCACCTGGTTGCCCAGGGCCTCCGCCGTCAGAGCTGCCTCCTCCGCCACCGGCATGTCGCTGGTGCCGCCGGTGGCAATGACAATCTTGCCGCAGCCGTCCGGCTCCGGCATCTCCCCGGCGATCCCCACCCGGCCCATTTCATGGTATTCCAGGTGGATTCTCTCCCTCACATAGTCCGCAGCCTCCCGGCTCATCCGGGTGATCAGCACAGTCTTCTGGCCGTTCGCCAGCATTCGGGAGGCAATCTCACAGATCTGCTCTTTGGTCTTGCCTCCTCCATAGATCACCTCGGCAATACCCTGGCGCAGGGCCCGGTGCCGGTCCACCTTGGCAAAGCCCATCTCCTCATAAGGAGCCATCTTCATTTTCAGCATAGCATCCTCCACAGACAGGCTACCTGCTGCCACTTGACTCAGCAGGATGCGCATTTCTTTTTGTTCCATGGCATTGTAAGCTCCTTCCGCCCTTCTGTCAGTCTTCCAAGGCTCCCGCCACATCCTGGAGCAGCTGGATAATGGGAAGATGCTGCGTGCAGATGTTCTCACAGGTACCGCAGGCCACACAATCCGACGCCTTTCCGTGTGTCAGGCTGATGTTGGCGTAATACGCCCGCTGGGCCCATGGCTTTTCATGGTGATCCTTTTTCTCCGCATTGTACAGGGCAAAATAACTGGGGATGGCAATCTGCTGGGGACACCCGTCCAGGCAATAGCCGCAGGCGGTACAGGGGATGACCACGGTCTTCCGGATCTCTTCCACCGCCTGGCGGATGGCCTCCTGCTCTTCCGGGGAAAGGGGCTCCGGGTGCTCCAATACCTGCAGATTCTCCTCCATCTGTTCCAGCGTGGACATACCGCTTAACACCACCTCCACCTGGTCCAATCCGGCGGCAAACCGAAGCGCCCAGGCCGCCGGGGACCAATCCGGACGGCAGTCCCTAAGGATCTGCGCCGCCGCCTCCGGAGGCTGCGCCAGATTTCCGCCCTTTACCGGCTCCATGACCACCACCGGCTTGTGGTGGCGGACCGCCGTCTCATAGCACAGCCGGGACTGGATGCCCGCGTCCTCCCAGTCCAGATAGTTGATCTGCAGCTGCACAAAATCCACCTCCGGATGCTCCGTCAAAATCCGGTCCAGAACCTCCGCCGTATCATGGAAGGAAAACCCGATCTGTCTGGCCAGCCCTTTCTCCTTCAGACCCTTGAGGAAGGAAAAGCAGTCATACTGCAGGGCCTGTTGATAGTGGGAGACACCCAGATCATGAAGCAGGTAATAGTCAAAATAGGTGACGCCGCATTTCTCCAGCTGTTCCCGGAAAATCCGCTCCACGTCCTCCTGGCATTTCAGAGAGACCACCGGCAGCTTGTCCGCCAGGGTGAAGCGGTCCCGGGAATACCGGTCCACCAGAATCTCCTTGACCACCCGCTCACTCTGAAAGTGATGGTACATGTACGCCGTATCAAAATAGTTCCCACCGCTCATGAGGAAACGGTCCACCATCCGGCATGCCTGCTCCCGGTCCACGCTCTCCGGCCTGTCCGGGTCCAAAAGAGGCAGGCGCATGCAGCCAAAACCCAATTTTCCCATCTTGCACCTCCTGGTTCCAACCTTTGATCTACTTCCCTATTATAGCATCTGGCCCCCGGGCGCCGTCAAGTGGCTGTTAGGCGAGAACGGCGGACAGCTGATAGGCCGCTTCTGTTCCCTAAGCTGTCGCTTTCCCGGCCCGCTCTCCCCGAAACTGGACCGGGGTTTTTCCGTACCGCTGCTTGAACCGGCGACTGAAATGTTCCACGCTAGGATATCCCACCTGTTCCGCAATCTCCTCCACGGTTCTCTCCTTCTCCGCCAGCAGGGCGCAGGCCTTCTCCATTTTGATCTCTGTGAGGATCTCCACAAAGGTGCTGCCCGCCCGCTCCTTGATGTATTTGGAAAGATAGGGCTGAGAGAGATGAAACTGTCCGGCCAGTTCCGCCAGAGTCACCGTGGAGAAATGCTCCTGGATATAGGCAAACATCTCCCGAAACCGGGGGTCTGTCTCCCGGGCTTCCTGGAGTGCCTCCGCCTGGGAAGAGGCTTGCCGCTCCTTCTCCTCTTCCAGAATCCGGTTTACCGCCACCGACAGGGCGTTTATGGACGCCCTGAGAATGTCCTCATGGATTCCCACGCCCCAGTAGGTCTTCTCACGGAAACGGAGAGCCACATAGGCAGCGGCCTGGGAGGAGGAACCCTGGGAGAGGGCGTGGACCTCATAGACCGTCAGTTCATAGTCCAGCTGGAAGAATTGCTGCAGTGCCTGACTCACCGCGTCCAGCCGGCCGTTTCCGGCCCCTTCCACCTCCCGTATGCCCTGGGGCAGGCGCAGCTTCAGGGTGGTTTCCATGCCATCTGTCTGGCGGAAGTGGCACTCTTCCACCTGGAACAGGTTGCCGCCGGCCATATATTTTTCCGCAAAAATACGGTAGACCTGCTGGGGAGACAACTCCTGGTGGGCCTGATCAGACACGTGCTTAACAGTATAGCCCACTTCCTCTTTCATTCGCTCCGGCAGTTCCAGGCCAAAGTTCTGCTTCAAAATGAAGCTGACCCCACCCTTGCCGGACTGGCTGTTGATCCGGATTACATCCGAGTCGTAGGTCTTGCCCACATCCTGAGGATCAATGGGAAGATAGGGCACCTCCCAGTAGGGACACTGCTTCTCCTCCCGCCATTTCATACCCTTGGCAATGGCGTCCTGATGGGAGCCGGAGAAGGCGGTGAACACCAGCTTACCCGCGTAGGGCTGCCGGGGAGAGACGGTCATGCCGGTAAGCCGCTCATAGGTCTCGCAGATATGGGGCATGTTGCTAAAATCAAGCTTTGGATCCACCCCCTGGGAAAACAGGTTCATGCCCAGAGTGATCAGATCCACGTTGCCGGTCCGCTCCCCGTTTCCAAACAGAGTTCCCTCTACCCGGTCGGCTCCCGCCAGCACCCCCATCTCGGCGGTGGCCACGGCGCAGCCCCGGTCGTTGTGGGGATGGATGGAGAGGATCACTGACTCCCGATTGTGGAGATGCCGGCAAATGTACTCCACCTGGGAGGCAAACACGTGGGGCATGGCGTTCTCCACGGTAGTGGGAATATTCAGAATCATCTTCCGGTCGGAGGTAGGCTGCCACACGTCCAGCACCGCATTGCACACCTCCACAGCGTAGTCCACCTCAGTGCCGGAAAAGCTCTCCGGCGAATACTCAAAGGAGAAGTGGCCGCTGGTCTGCTCCGCCAGTTCCTGGAGCAGCCGGGACCCGTCCACCGCCAGCTGCTTCACTTCCTTCCGGCTCTTGCGGAACACCTGCTCCCGCTGGGCCAGGGATGTGGAATTGTACAGGTGGATGATGGCATGGGGAACCCCCTGGACCGCCTCAAAGGTTTTCCGGATAATATGCTCCCGGGCCTGGGTCAGCACCTGGATGGTGACGCCCTCCGGAATCCGGTTCTCCTCGATCAGCGTCCGCAGGAACCGGTATTCCGTCTCCGAGGCGGCGGGAAAGCCCACCTCAATCTCCCGGAATCCCATTTCCACCAGGAGCTGGAAGAATTCCAGCTTGGCCTCCAAACCCATGGGCTCCACCAAAGCCTGGTTTCCGTCCCGCAGGTCCACGCTGCACCAGACCGGCGCCTGGTCTAGGGAATCCTTTTTGGCCCAGTCCCAGGTGACGGTAGGCGGCAGAAAATACTGTTTCCGGTACTTTTGGTAGTTCATGTTTCATTCCTCCTACTTCAGAATGTCCGGCTGCCAGGATGCGGAAATGGCCGTCCTGTTTGCAACAGGGGGCAAAATCGGATCCCCGCGGAGTGTTTTTTATTTCATGGAAAACTTTGTTTCCCATGAAATAAAAAATCGCCTCCGCAGCCAGTTGGCTGTAGAGACGAAAGACTCCTCCCGCGGTACCACTCTACTTCATGAATTCATTCATGCCCTCGCCGGATACTTGGTTGCCCGTCATATCCTGTCCCGGTAACGGTGGACATCCGGCACGGCCTACTGGGACATTCCCTCCTTCAGCCGGCAACTCCGAGGCCAGTTCGCCGCATTGCTTCCGCTGCCTCGCATCACCCGGCAGCTTTCTGTTCTCCACGTTGCGGTTACTACTCCTCTTCCTCGCTTTGCTATCTACCATAACACAAAACCGGCCGGATTTCCATGAGAAAAATTAATGATTTGCCGTCTCCGGATTGATCATTTTTATGCTGCCGGCAGTACCTGGTCCACCAAAAACTCCGAACGGCGGTGCGCAGAGGGTATCCCCAGCCGCCTATAGATCCGGCTGGACATCCTGGATCCGGACATACAAAAGGCGGAACTCCGGTTGCCGGGATTCCGCCTGCGGGGATCTCTTTTGTCAGTGCGGAAGCCCCTTCCTCCTGCACTCAGGCCTCTCACCAGCTTTTTTATGCCGGGCAAACATTGGCCGCACGCAGCTTCTGGCTGTTCTTCGGGTCCGGTTCAATATCGAACGTAACCTTCTGTCCCTCTGCCAGAGTCTTGAATCCATCTACCATGATGGCGGAAAAATGAACGAAGATATCGTCCCCGCCCTCGTCGTTGGAGATGAATCCATACCCTTTTTCCGGGTTGAACCATTTCACGGTACCGCTGTACATTGTGACTCCTCCTCTCTTCTCTCAGTCTCTTCAAAAAAATTTCACATACTCTTGTAACCCATCTGACGTGCAAATGACTTACAATAGCATGTGAAATCAAATGTGCATCGAACTGGTTCTGAATATACCACAGTTTTCTGCAAAAGTCAAGGAAATTCCATTCGTTTTTCTTCGGGCGGAGAGCATCCTAGGGGCACCCGCTCCAGGGCCGAGGCCAGCAGCCCCTGCAATCGCCGCACCCGGCTTTGACCAAGTTACCCTCCGGTGAATGCAGGCCGCCTGCTCCGGGGAAAACCGGTACAGCCGGTAGACAGCCTCCTGGAGAGCCGCATCCGCTTCCCCCTCCCCCCGCAGAATCCGGTCCACCAGCGCCGCCAGCATTTGGTCCTCCTCGCCGGAAATCTGGGGAAATGGAAGTTCCAGTAGATTCCCCTTCAGGACTTTCACGCCCCCCAACACACATTGGTAAAAAAACTGAAACACTTCTGAATTGAGAAATGCCAACACCGTTTTACACGCCATCTGGGGGATCCGGGGAATCAAAAGGTTGGCACTGTTTAAGAACAAGTTCCCGGAATTGTCATAGGCAAAGGTCAGCCTGCCGGATATAAACTTGTAGGCCAGCTTTTCCGGCGCCCGGTACCACGCCTCCCGGGCCGCCTGCTGCAGCTTGGACGGGTCAAAGCGGATATACTTCCGGGGCGGCGCCAGGGTGTAGCGCCGGATCTCCCGCCCGGTATAGATGGGTTCCCAGCCGTCTCCGCCCTCTTCCCTCAATTTTCCCTTGTTGTCCCCTGTGACGATCCCCAGCGCCCAAATGCTGCCGGACAGATCATATTCCCCCCGCTGCCGGATCATCCGAAGAATCTCCAGTTCTCCCGGAGACAAAAAAGAAAAGACCCGGTTTTCCGACTGGCAAAAGCCCTCCAAAGGGAACGCTTCCAGCCGGCCCTTCTCCTCCCGCATCACCGTATCCCCCGGAGCCTCCTTCCGGCACCGAAGATCCAGGTAAGGGGTGGAGACGCCGGAAAAAAGCCGGGAATACCGGGTGATCTGCCGGATATGGCATTGCTCCAGGAGAAAGGAACGGAACGCCCGGTGAGACCGCACATGGAGCAGTGATTCCGGAAACAAAAAGCGGATATCCCCCTGGTCCCGGAGCCAGCGGTAGGCCTCCACAAAAAAGCGGGAAAAAGTCTCCCCTGAGCCCTGCCCGGACGCCGCCCCCCAGGGAGGATTGGTGACAATATAGGAAAAGCCGGGTTCCGGGAAAGCCAACGCTTCTCCTCTCTCCGGAGGCAACTCCAAAAAGTCTCCGCAGAAGATCTGGGGAACAAACACCCGGTTCCGGTACTTTAGCAGCAGATTGACCCGGGCAATGAGGACCGCTGCGGGGTCCAGGTCCACGCCGTACAGCTGTTCCGGCTCAGGGGCGGAAGCCGAGAGCAGAAAGGAGCCGCTGCCGCAGCAGGGATCCAAAAACCGCTGGCCCCGGGAAAAGTCCAGGTCCTTTGTCATGTTCCGGGCCACCGGTTCCGGAGTATAGTAGGAACCCAGTTCATTCTTCCTGCCCTCCGGCAGCATACTCTGGTAAAGCAGGCCTAAAATATCCCACTCATCCTCCGGAATAGTCAGATTTTCTATCTCCGCCAAGGGCTCCAGGGCATACGCCCCCAGGGCTTGCCGCACATGGGGCAGCGTCAGCATATCCTGCTGCTCCAGCAGCCTCCGGGCCGCCGCTTCCACTATCCGGACCGGATCTAAACTCTTCTCCCCGCACAAAGCCGCCACCTGCTGGACAAAGGCCCGGTTCTCCCCATGAGAGACGTACTCCAACGGCAAAATCCGCCGGGAAGATCTTCTTTTATTGGCCCGCTTGGTCAGCCGGGTGCTGCCGTCTGTGCGCAGTCTGGCCCAATTGCGCTCTGTTGCTGTGGAAATATCCCCATTCGTCCCCATTTTCGTCTATCCTGTTCCCTTTCCCGATTCCCGCCGTATGGTCCGGGAAGCGTCCAGGGAATTCCGCACTCCGTCAGCCAGCGTGATGGAAATTTCATCTTCCTTACTGCTGCTGATAATCCGACCGCAGCCCCAGGGTGACGCTCAGGTCGTGCTCCACATACTCTCCGTTTTCCAGTCGCGCCACGGTGATGGTCACGGTGGTGCCGCCTGCGTAGTAGGACATCTGCTCGTTCAGGTCGTCATAGCTGGAGATGCTGTGTCCCTCAAATTTGGTGATGATATCCTGGGTCTGGATACCGCCCTGGGCAGCCGGGCTATTCTCCTCCACTGAGTACACCAGCACGCCGCTGGGCATTCCGTACATGCTGCTGAAGGTACCGTCCAGATCCTGCAGCTGCACGCCAAGATACGGATACTGATCCTCCGCCACCTTCTCCAGAGGCTCTTCCGTGGTCAACTCGTCAATGATATCCCGCACCTGGGAGATGGCGATGGCAAAGCCCATGCCTTCCACATCCGTATCAGTGGATTTTGCCACGTTGATGCCGATCAGCTGGCCCTGCATGTTCAAAAGAGCACCGCCGCTGTTGCCAGGGTTGATGGCCGCATCCGTCTGGATCAGGTTATCCATGGTGGTGCCGTTGGACATCTGCACTTCCCGGCCCAGGGCACTGACCACGCCGATACTCACCGACTGACCCAGTCCCAGAGCGTTGCCGATGGCAATGACGCCCTCGCCCAGCCGCAGGGAATCCGAATCGCCCAGTTCCACCCGGGTGATGGAACTCTTGGTGTCATCGCTGAGGGAATCCATGGAAACCCCCACCATACCCAGATCGTTGTCCTCGTTGGTGCCCTTCACATAGGCATCCACGGTGGTACCGTCCACAAAGGTGACCTTCACGGAATCCGCCCCGGACACCACATGGTTATTGGTGACAATCCAAAGTTCTGAGCCGTCGTCCCCAATGACGATGCCGGAACCGGCGCCGGTGACCTCCTGCTGGCCGCCGTTGCTGCTGCCAAAGAAAAAGTCATAATAGTTGTTGTAATTGTTGTACACTTCCGTGGTGGTGATGGCCACCATGGCGCTCATATTGGCTTCCACCACGTCTGCGACATCCACCACGCTGGCGGTGGCGTCATTGCTGGAAGTCACCTGGCTGGCGGGCACCACCGACTCGTCCTGGGCGTCCGTTGTACCTGCCTCTGTGGTGGCTTCCGCCACCTGGGTTTCTCCGCTGTTGGTCAGACGGCTGATGCCCCAGGCGCCCCCGCCGATGACGGCGCAGATCAAGATCACAGCCACCGGGATTCCAATGATCTTGCCCCAGGATCTCTTCTTTTGGGGCATTCCGGGCGGCTCGCTGCCCCCGTAGGCCTGGTCGTTCCGGTACGGATTCTGGTAGGACTGGCCGTTGTAGGGCTGTCCGTTTCCGCCTGCGTTTTCTGTGTCACTCTGATAGGTGTAACTGCTGTTGTCGGTGTAGGTCTTCTCGCCTCCATGATAACGGTAAACCCCGTCTGTCTGATTGGCCTCCCCGTTCTGATTCTGAGGCGTATAGGTTTCCTCCACTGGTTCCTCCCCATTCTGGGAGTGGTTTGTTCTTCCGTCATTCCACTGTTCGCTCATATCTGTCACTCCTTCAAAGGATTTGTTTTTTAGGGAATAAGAAAAGCCTGCTTGGCTCTTCCCGCTTTCTATGGTTTGAGTCTAGCAGGCTTTTGTGATGAATCTGTGTAAAGACCGTTAAAAAAATCTGAAGCAATTACGGGTTTTCCGCCATATAGTCGTAGATGTAATCGTTGATCGCCTGGACCGTGGCGGAGGGCTCATAGTCGGTGATCCCGTACAGGAATTCGTGGAGCCAGGCCACATTGTCGATCAGGGAATCGTAGTACACATAGGCCGGTCCCTTGTCATACTGATCCTGATACATGCCGTCCTGAGGCAGCCGGCTTGTCTCCCCCATGGTGTAGCTGGTGATATCCAGCGCCAGACTCAGAATCTCTGAGAGAGTCAGGTTGGTGGAGATGCCCGAGAAAATGGTCTCGCAGATATCGGTCAACTCTCCAAGGCTCAGGGTCTTGGCCTTCTCCATCATGGCGGTGATCACGGTCCGCTGCCGTTCCGTCCGGGTCAGATCATAGTATCCCACGCTGCGGATCCGGGCATAGGTCACCACCTGCACGCCGTCCATGTAGTACATCAGGTTGTCCTCGTCCTTCAGATCGCTGGACTCGTACCCGTCGCTGACGCTCATGGTGGAGGACTCCAGCCCGGTAACCTCGATGACTTCCCAAATGTATTTGTTGACCGCTTCCACCTCGGCGGCAGACAGCTCCAACTCCAGGCCGCCCATCAGATCAATGGTGTCCGCCACAGCTTTCCAGTTCACCGTCACATACTGATCAATGGTCAGATCCAGGTTCCGGTTCACCGTCTGGATGGCCTCCTGGACGCCGTACTGGCTGTAGATATCCGTCAGCTTGGCGTGCTGCCCTTCCGTGGTCTCAAAGAAGGAATCCCGGAGAATGGACACCAGCTTTACTTCCTTGGTCTCATTGTTGATACAGGCAATGATATCCGTGTCCGCCTGGGCGCCTCTTCCGGTCAGATTGGTGTTGCTCCGGGAATCCACGCCGAACAGGAGAATGGTGGTATATTTTTCCCCGGCTGCCAGCAGCGAGTCCTGAAGGCCCTCGTTGGTCTGGATATCCTCCCTGCGGAACTCTGTGTTCTGGTCCACCATGTCCCAGAGGTTTTGCACGTAGAAAAAGGCAAAGGCCCCCACTGCCACAATCAGCAGCAGCGCCACCTCCACAATGACCATGATGATCTTTTTTCTTCTCTTTTTCTTCCTGGCCTGGGCGCGCTGTTCCCGATCCGCTCTCCGGTCTCCGGTTCCGTTCCGGCGTCTCCGAGGGTCTTCCTCTCCCGGGTAGACCCGGCGGGACCGGGTACTTCCCCCATAGGCATCTTCCGCCTGCGTCCGCTCTCCCCTGGAAGAAGAACTGCTGGTACGGGAACTCCCTGTATATGTCTCATCCCGGCGGGAGCGCCTGACACGCTCATCCCGGTACCGCTCATCTCGATTCCCCATGAACTTTCTTCCTCTCTGTATTGTTCCGTCTGTCAACCGGCATGGCCGCCTGTACGGACATGCCCGACTGTGAAAATAAGACAGCTTTTATTATCATACCCGATTTCCCATAAAAGTTCAATCCATATTTTC